>CAUSRF010000016.1:0-24930 GCA_963534275.1 uncultured Streptococcus sp. | reverse complement strand
ATGGACCACCGTGTACAAAGGCAGGTGTACCGTAAATTGTCTGAACCAAGTTCGGTTTGATAGCATCTTTCAAAATCAATGCTAATGCTCCCTCAACCTGTAAATCACCAACAGTAACTGGTGTACGATCATAGCGATAGCCAATAACGATATTGGCCAAACGACCTTTCAAGTCTTCAATATCAGTCGCCAAGCAAAGAATGGCCATAATTTCAGAAGCGACGGTAATATCGAAACCATCCTCACGTGGAATACCGTTTAGAGGACCACCAAGTCCAACGGTCACATGACGAAGGGCACGGTCATTCAAGTCCACCACACGTTTCCAAAGAATACGACGTTGGTCAATACCCAACTCATTCCCTTGGTGTAAGTGGTTGTCAATCAAGGCAGAAAGAGCATTGTTGGCAGTTGTAATGGCATGCATATCCCCCGTAAAGTGAAGGTTGATGTCTTCCATTGGCAACACTTGGGCATAACCACCACCGGCTGCACCGCCCTTAATCCCCATGACTGGACCAAGAGATGGTTCGCGGATGGCAATCATGGTTTTCTTGCCGATTTTGTTTAAGGCATCCGCAAGACCAATGGTAATAGTTGATTTCCCTTCACCTGCTGGCGTTGGGTTAATGGCAGTTACCAAGATCAATTTACCAACTGGATTGCTCTCAACTGCACGAATTTTATCAAAGCTGAGCTTAGCCTTGTACTTTCCATACAACTCCAAATCGTCGTAAGAAATACCAAGTTTCTCTACAACATCAACGATTGGCTTCAACTCAATACTCTGTGCGATTTCAATATCTGTTTTCATTAAAAACTCCTCTAGCCTCTAATTTGATAATTCATTATAACACAAAACAAGATTTTTAACATCCATAAACTCTCTAAACGTTCGTAAATATCCTAAATTTCAAGATTTCTAGAGCCCTTTGAAAAATTTTATATGGCTTTATAGTTATAAACTATAGTGTAGCTTTGTTTTAGCAAAATTTTATCGCTTTCATTTTACTTACTGTTTATTTTTGTGTACAATAGTGCTATGAAAATTTTAGTCACATCGGGCGGTACCAGTGAAGCTATTGATAGTGTCCGCTCTATTACTAACCATTCTACAGGTTGCTTGGGAAAAATCATCACAGAAACCTTGCTTGCTGCTGGTCATGAGGTTTGTCTGATTACTACTCGTAATGCTCTTAAACCAGAACCTCATCCCCATCTAACCATTCTAGAAATCAAAAACACGAATGATCTCCTTTTAGAGATGAAAGAGCGTGTTCCAAATTATCAGGTCTTGATCCACTCAATGGCTGTATCTGACTATACTCCTGTTTATATGACAGGACTTGAGGAAGTTAAGGAGAGTTCCAATCTAGAAGAATTCCTAAGCAAGCAGAATCATCAAGCTAAGATCTCTTCAACTGATGAGGTTCAGGTTTTGTTCCTTAAAAAAACACCCAAGATTATCTCTCTAGTCAAAGAGTGGAATCCTTCAATTCATCTGATTGGTTTCAAACTGCTGGTTGATGTTTCTGAGGATTATCTCATAGAAATTGCTAGACAGAGTCTTATAAAGAACCAAGCTGACTTAATCATAGCAAATGACCTTACTCAAATCTCAGCAAACCAGCACCGAGCTATCTTTGTTGAGAAAGATCAGCTTCAAACTGTCCAAACTAAAGAGAAAATTGCAGAACTCCTCCTTGAGAAAATTCAAGCATACGATTCATAGAAAGGAAAGCCATGGCAAACATTTTGATTGCAGTGACAGGTTCCATTGCCTCTTATAAAGCAGCTGATTTAGTCAGTTCTTTAAAAAAACAAGGCCATGATGTCACTGTCTTAATGACCGAGGCGGCAAGAGAGTTTATCCAGCCTTTGACACTACAGGTACTCTCACAGAATCCAGTCCACCTTGATGTCATGCAGGAACCCTATCCTGATCAAGTCAATCATATCGAAAGAGGGAAAGAAACCGACCTTTTTATCGTTGCCCCTGCAACTGCTAACACTATTGCCAAACTAGCCCATGGATTTGCGGATAACATGGTTACCAGTACGGCTCTTGCCTTGCCAGACCACGTCAAAAAGTTAGTCGCACCAGCTATGAATACAAAGATGTATGACCATCCGGCAACTCAGACTAATCTGAAAACATTAGAAAACTACGGTTATCAGCTGATTGCTCCTAAAGAATCCCTGCTAGCTTGTGGAGACCACGGAAGGGGAGCTTTGGCAGACCTGGATATTATTTTAGAAAGAATAAAGGAAACACTCAATGAAAAAACGCTCTAATATTGCTCCGATTGCTATCTTTTTTGCGACCATGTTAGTCATTCACTTTCTGAGCTCTCTCTTATTTAATCTATTCCCATTCCCAATCAAACCAACTATCGTGCATATTCCTGTCATTATTGCAAGTATTATTTACGGTCCACGAGTTGGTATTACACTTGGTTTCTTGATGGGATTACTTAGCTTGACGGTTAACACGATTACAATCCTTCCAACCAGCTACCTATTCTCACCTTTTGTACCAAACGGAAATATCTATTCAGCGATTATAGCTATTGTACCTCGCATTTTGATTGGTCTGACACCTTACTTGGTTTATAGATTATTAAAGAATAGAACGGGTCTCATCATTGCCGGAGCTCTCGGTTCACTTACAAATACAGTCTTTGTACTTGGGGGAATCTTCTTCCTTTTTGGAAATGTCTTCGATGGCAATATCCAAAAACTCCTGGCAACCGTTATTTCTACAAACTCAATTGCCGAGCTTGTCATTTCTGCCGTTCTAACAGTAGCAATTGTCCCACGTCTCGAAACCTTGAAGAAATAAAAAAACAACTCCACTTTCATCCTGAAGGTGGAGTTAAGCATTTAAAACATGAGAAACATCAATAGAATATGAAAGCCAAAGCGCAGGAGATGATACGAAAGAGGGGTAGGTTGCTGGCTTTTCTGGCTATCCAAATATAGGGTTAGTGATAGAAAAATCAAACCAAATGCAATCACCAATCTGACGAAATAGGAAATTTTTAGTATAGCAACCATCAAGAAAATACCTAATAAGGGATGGTCCAAAAGTGAAAGAGCCAAAACACCTGCTAATAGAGAGATTAACGAAAGGACCAATAAACTATAAACTATGAAACGAGTCCAACCTGAGACAACTTTCCCTTCTTTTCTCTGCTTTGACATCATCACGATTACCACAACTAGGTAAACAACAAGTATCATGACATCCTCTCCTAAATCAAAAATTCTTTACCACATTTTAACCAAATATGTCTTAAAAATCAATATTGGACCTTGACTTGGCTGACTATTTATTGTACTATACTTATGTATATACAGATAAATGGAGGTTCTTATGGATATACGAAAAAAAACGCAGTTTATGACCATGACTGCCCTACTCACTGCAATAGCGATTTTGATTCCAATCATTATGCCTTTTAAAATCGTTATCCCACCGGCTTCTTACACATTGGGAAGTCATATCCCCATCTTTATCGCCATGTTTCTTTCGCCTTTGATGGCTGCTTTTGTGATTATTGCTTCTAGTCTTGGCTTCCTGATGGCAGGCTATCCCATGGTTATCGTCCTGCGCGCCTTCTCTCACATCGTTTTTGGTATTTTGGGGGCTTTGTACTTAAAGAAATTCCCTGAAACCTTGGATAAACCAAAGACATCTTGGATTTTTAACTTTGTTTTGGGTGTTGTTCATGCTATCGCTGAAGTAATAGCTTGTATCATCTTCTATGCTACTTCAGGGACAAATGTTGAAAATATGTTTTATGTTCTCTTTGTTCTAGTTGGTTTTGGTACAATTATCCATAGTATGGTAGACTATACATTAGCACTAGCTGTCTTTAAAGTGCTTCGAAAACGTCGCTAAAAGGAAAAACTATGACAAAGGATCGAAAACAATCTCTTCTCAAACTCTTAAAAGAGGCACCAAAAGCCCTCAATGGCCAAACCTTGGCTGAACACTTTCATGTCACTCGTCAGATCATTGTACAAGACATAGCCATTCTTCGAGCTGATGGGGCTCCTATCCTATCCACAAATCGTGGCTATATCTATAAAGAAAATAATACCAGTCCTTACGTTCACAAACTATTTAAGGTCAAACATGAGATGGAAGAAATCGGTCAAGAACTTCTAGCTATTGTAGATAATGGCGGACGTGTTCAGAATACTTTGATCGACCATCCAGTTTATGGAGAAATTGAGACCCTACTCAAACTCACCTGTCGTAGAGATGTCCAACATTTTTTAGAGCAAGTCGAGAACTCTGACTTTAGACCACTTTCTGAATTGACAGATGGCACCCATTACCACCTTGTTGAAGCCGAAACACAACAAGACCTCCACTATATCGAGGAGGCCTTGGATAAACTTGGTTATTTAGTAAAAGACTAGAAGGTTTTCTTTTCCCATCCGTCCTCTGTACGGTGGCGATA
This sequence comes from uncultured Streptococcus sp., assembly GCA_963534275.1. Lineage (GTDB taxonomy): Bacteria > Bacillota > Bacilli > Lactobacillales > Streptococcaceae > Streptococcus. The sequence continues at coordinate 20,458 of CAUSRF010000016.1, read as the reverse complement.
GAAGAACTCAGACTTGTCAGGTGCTTCCATCATTTCCATCAAAGGCAGCATATCATAGGCCAGTTCCAAGTTAGGAATCTGGTCTTTTTGTACCCAAGAAACTTCTTCAAATCCAAAAAGTTGAGACTTTTTTATAGAACCAGCTGTATCATGCTCTATAGACTATCGCTTGATTTTATATCGAAAAGCTTCTACGTAATCTCTACACTTTCGTTCCCTTAATTTTACTTTCTAGCGATAAACATACCATATTCTTTAGGAATGATCAACATACCATTATTAAACTCACTTTCCAATCTTTTACGTATTATTTCTTCTTCTAACGAACCTATTTCTGAAATTCCTTTAAAGGATTGGATGTATTTAACTAGGTCATCTATTCTAGTTACCTGTAACTCATCATCATAGAGTAATGTATCGACAGAGTTAAAGTACCTACTTAGGTAACTTTTGCCATTTTGTAAAGTAAAAGTTTTATTTTCTAAATCTTGATCAACTTCATCTCTAAATAAACTTGCCAAATAATCTACAACTCCATTTTCACCAAATGTAGCACAGTAAAAAATTCCACCTGTTTTTAAGACCCTTTTCACCTCAGAGAGCGCTTTATGAATATCATTTACGTGATGTAGAAGCATATTTGCAATAACAATATCAAACGTTTCATTCTCAAAAGAAATCTTTTGAATATCCATTATTTCATAGTTGACATTGTCTCTATTTCCAATCACTGACTTCGTTGTTTTCACCATATCTTTAGAAAAATCTGTAATAACCAACTGCTTCATTTTATCTATAGAATCACTGTTACTTTTCCACAGTTCTCCTGTACCACATCCCAATTCTAGAACTTTTACTTCATTAGTGATTTGGTAGTTGGAAAATATCCAATTGTTAAATCCTAATTTATTTTTTGAATACTTCTTATGTATGTTTACTCTAATATCAAGATTATCTTGTTTTGCATATTGTTCAATTACTTTATCATCCATTTTCTGGTACTTCCTTTCACACCTTAAGATTATACCATAAAATAAAACAATCTCTGATTTCAGAATTGAAGGTGGAGATTGTTCAAGATATAGATAGAAAAGAATAATAAGAATTTTAGAAATAATCAGTTGGCTTACTTCGCCATACTTAGCCTATATTTCAGTACCTTCCTTTAAAGAATAACACCTATCAACTAATCATAGAACTAAAAAATTTCTTTCTCCCATCCGTCCTCCTTACGGTGGCGATAAAAGAACTCTGACTTGTCAGGTGCTTCCATCATTTCCATCAAAGGCAGCATATCATAGGCCAGATCCAAATTTGGAATCTGGTCTTTTTGCACCCAAGAAACTTCTCCTTCCTCTGAGGATTGGAGACTTCCAGTAAACTCTGTCGCCTTGTAACAAAAGACAATATAGCGACCACCTGTATCTAATGGCCAATTTTTAATACCGACCAGTTGAGGATTCTGAATCGTTAAACCTGTTTCTTCATAAATTTCACGAATGACAGACTCGGCAAAGGCCTCGCCATTCTCAACATGACCTCCTGGAAAGGCATAGCCAGACCAGCGATTGTTTTCGGGTGAACGATACTGCATCACCACGCGCTGGGTTTCGAGGTCTTCAATCAGACAGATGTTGGTTAAAATGGTTGCTTGCGCACGGGACATAAATTTACTCACTTTCTAATTTATTAAATTTTAAGATTTGGTACCAGAGGCATTAGCTTCTACTTTTTAAAATTATTTAGAATAGAATAGAATACCATCCGTTTTTCCTTTATAGGCTTTCCTAGTTCAAGTATTTTTTCTTTTCCATCAAGAGCAAAACCCATTTTTTGATAAAAAGCAATGGCTCGCTTATTCTCTTTTAATACCCATAAGAATATTTCAGAGAAATGTTCAAGGGTGCTCAGAGCCTCCGTCATTAACTTCTGAGCAATACCTTTTCCGTAATAGTCTTTTAAAACATATAAGGCAATAATTTCGCCAGCTTGAATAGTCTCATCACGAAAGTTTCCATAACTGATAAAACCAACTACCTTCATGCCATCCATCGCGATCAATGTATTTTCTGGATATTTTTGACTAAAGAATCGACATCTTTCTAATGTCATCGTCTCCTGAAATTCTGCAGGTAAAAGGTCATCATAAGCCTCTCTCCACGTCTGCCAATGAACGAGGGACTTACCTTCTATCTATTCAGGAGTTTCCAGTTGTTTGATAGTAAGATCCACTTATTTCTCTCCTTCACTACCCCAACACCCTGACTTCCAACATAATATCACGAATCTGAGCTGCTAGTTCAAAGTCAAGCACTTCGACGGCTTCTTGCATTTGTTAAAAATCAATATACTATTTCATAAACAATTAATTTTTGTCAGCCGAAAATATTTTTAGCAAAAACTCCCTTAGTTTATCATCCTCTATATAAACTATTTGACCATATACTGCCCTAGTCAATAAAATATAATAAGCGTTTTTTACAAATTCATCAATTTGATCAACACCTTTTTTAGTAGCAGTATCGAAAGAATTATCTTTATTTACTTTTATACATTTTTCTGTCTCATCTAGATAGATATCTTTACCAATATAAATGGATGCGAAATCTATATCAAAACCATGGATATCATAAACATTTCCCACTTCTGTTGATTTGTTTGAATAATTTCTAAAATTTTCTCCATCCATACTCCATTTTAATGAATCTCCTTTGGAATTAATTTTTATGAATTCATAATCATTTGCTTTTTTTACTGGTTTACAGTACCCAGCCAAACGAAGTGATTTCTTTTCAGGAAATCTAAATTGCTTCTCTGATACATATTTCACCCATTCCTCTATATTTCTTGCTATTTTAAAATACCCTTTTTCTCCTAAATCTTTATATTTAGAAACAAAGCGGTCATCCAAATCTTCTCGAGATTCTATTCCCAACAGATCTTTTATAAATGTTATAAACATATTTGCAAATTTACTATCATTATTTTTTAAAATTCTGAGCTGAGGTTCTAATTCAGGAGTATTATTAACAACACTCTGTACATCTTTAAAAGTTTCTTCAACATATTTATTATCACCTCTTCTTAAACATTGATTAATATTATAAGAAATTATTAATTGTGAATCCTCGAATTTCTTTTTGATATAATCTAAAACAGATGGACACGGTAGTTTTTCAAACTCTTCCTTCGTTAAATTTTTATTATTAGGAATTCCATTAATTTCTTTCAAAAGATCTGTATCAGACTTTGCACCTGTAGGATAGATTAAATCCTCAGTTATTCTAGTTGTTCTCTGAGCTTCATCAATAAAAATATAATCAAACTTTTTGTTAGTATTTTTTAATTTATTAAAAGTAACGACATCTATATTGTTTTTATTGGGTTTCAATCCGTAACTAGTTAAAATTTTTTTAAATCTATCTCTATGTATATTCCTTACGAATATAGCAATTTGAGAATTAGGTCTTTCTAATTTTAAACGAGCAATAAGATGTAACAATAGTACAGTTTTCCCTGTTCCAGCACCTCCTTTAATAAAATGAACACGCTTACCACTTGGTTTTAAAATCATTTCTAAAATGGAATTTTGATTTTCCGTGAGTTCAAAGAATGGACTCTCCGCAAATAGACTTGAAGTAACCCTCTTTAAATTAAGTTTATCATCAATAAATTTACTCTTCTTTAAAAAATTAAGAATGTTGTTAATCACATTTTTTTCAACATATTCTCTCCATAATTGATATTTTCCTGACTCATTACCTCTATCTTTGTTCGCAAGTAATTTACCAACGTAATCACCATCTTTATTCATGTTTACAAAATTTAAAAAATTAAATTCTTCTACAAAAGTTAAAATTAAAAGTTTTTCAATATAGTTTAAGTTTTGAGATATAATCTCCCCATAAAAAGCTATATAGTCGCCACCTTTAAAAGATTTAAATCGTTCATAATCTTCTTTTTCTAATTTTTTACTATGCTCTTTGGTCCTCCTACTCACATTAATAGTCTGACCTATATAATAATACCTTCTTCCATCACTTTGAATATGGGATATATAAATATAAATCAAAGGAAAATCCGATAGCGCTCTAAAATCTTCATCAGAAATCTCAGGAATTATTATTTCATTGAGTTTTGCGTGAACATAATTAAATATGGGGTTCTTTTTTGGATATTGACCCCAGCATGGAAACTCATTATTTTCTGTATTTGTCATTCGTTCTCTCCTATCTAATCCAACGCCTTAACTTCCAACATCATATCACGAATCTGGGCTGCCAATTCAAAGTCAAGCACTTCGACGGCCTCTTGCATTTGTTTTTCTAGTTTCTTGACTAGTTCTTTGCGTTCTTGTTTGTTTAGGCTGTTGATATCGACTTCCTTGTCCTCTTCCTTAGCAACTACCTTGGTTACGGCGATTAGGTCACGGATTTCCTTCTTAATAGTTTGTGGCACAATACCATGTTCTTCATTATAAGCCATCTGGATTTTCCGACGGCGCGCCGTTTCATCGATAGCACGTTGCATAGACTGAGTAACTGTGTCAGCATACATAATCACATGCCCTTCGCTGTTACGAGCAGCACGTCCAATGGTCTGGATTAAGCCACGTTCGTTACGAAGGAAGCCTTCCTTATCAGCGTCTAAAATAGCAACCAAGCTTACTTCAGGAACGTCAATCCCTTCACGGAGGAGGTTGATTCCGACCAAGACATCAAAGACACCCAAGCGCAGGTCACGGATAATCTCCGTCCGTTCCAAGGTCTTGATATCCGAGTGCATGTACTTGACCTTGATGCCCATTTCTTTGAAGTAGTCAGTCAAGTCTTCTGCCATTTTCTTGGTCAAGGTTGTGATAAAGGTCCGTTCGTTCTTTTCAACACGGGCATTGATTTCACCTAAGAGGTCATCAATCTGTCCCATAGTTGGACGGACTTCCACCTCTGGATCCAAGAGTCCTGTCGGGCGAATGATTTGCTCAATTACTGTCTCGGTCTGTTCATTTTCATAGTCACCAGGTGTCGCTGAAACATAAACAATCTGGTGCACATGACTCTCAAACTCCTCTCGACGGAGAGGACGATTGTCCAAGGCAGACGGTAGACGGAAACCATAATTAACCAGCATTTCCTTACGCGAACGGTCTCCATTATACATTCCCTTGATCTGCCCCATGGTCATGTGGCTCTCGTCAATCATGATTAAGAAATCATCTGGGAAGAAGTCAAGAAGCGTATAAGGAGGCTCTCCTTCGCTACGACCATCCATGTGACGTGAGTAGTTCTCAACCCCATTTGTATAACCCATCTCACGTAACATCTCAATATCATACTCTGTTCGCTGTTTCAAACGCTGGGCTTCAAGCAATTTACCTTCCTTCTCAAAGACAGCTAACTGCTCCTCCAACTCGGCCTGAATCTTGGCTATAGCAACTTCCATGTGATCATCATTGGTCACAAAGTGAGTAGCAGGGAAAATCGCCAGATGATCCACTTCTCCCAATACCTGACCCGTCAGAGCCTCAACTTCTCGGATACGGTCAATTTCATCTCCGAAGAACTCTACTCGAAAAGCGTGTTCATCACGAGAAGCTGGGAAAATCTCTACTACATCCCCACGAACTCGAAATCTTCCCCGTTGGAAATCAATATCATTGCGTTCAAACTGGATATCAACCAAGTCATTCAGAAGTTTATCACGAGAAATCTCAAGGCCTGGACGGAGACTAACGACGCTATCAGCGTATTCCTTGGGTGAACCTAAACCATAAATACAAGAGACAGAAGCCACAACGATGACATCATTACGCTCCAGAAGGGCTGAAGTCGCTGAGTGGCGGAGCTTGTCAATCTCATCATTGACTGAACTGTCCTTTTCAATATAGGTGTCACTAGAAGGGACATAGGCCTCAGGTTGGTAATAGTCATAGTAAGACACAAAGTACTCAACAGCATTTTCAGGGAAAAATTCCTTAAATTCTCCATAGAGCTGGCCTGCCAGAGTCTTATTATGAGCAATGACAAGAGTTGGTTTATTGACTTTGGAAATGACCTGACTCATGGTATAAGTCTTCCCAGTACCTGTCGCGCCCATCAGAATTTGAGCTTTTTCTCCACCCTCGATATTATCAACCAACTGCTTGATGGCTTGGGGTTGGTCTCCTGAAGGTTGGTATTTTGATACTAGTTTAAATTGATTGTCTGTAATGCGATTGATCATAAGAATCCTCTCTCGATTTTCTATTCCTATTTTAGCATACTTGTAGCATTTTCATGAAGAAAAGGACAGACCCAAGTCACATCCTTTCATTTTCTTTCTTTAATTGATAAGCGAGATAGACAATCAAAAGTAACAAGACTAAACTTGTCATGATAGAACCTTCAATCCCAAAAGATCCTCCTGATAGCCAATCTTGATTGCCTTGTGGTAAAAAGGTCATCAGAGACGTTCCTGATGGTTGACCACTAACTAAAATCCCAAAGAGATTTCCTTGAGCAAAATTCCAAGCCCCATGAATACCTGCAACACCCCAAACTGTATCGGTTTTGAGAAGGTAAAGAGCCATGGCAACCCCGAATAAAAAGAGATTTACTAGAGATAGAGGTGTTAAACCAGAATTCCCCATATGAAGCAGGGTAAAAAGTATGCTAGATATGACAATGGCAAGTTTTAGATTGGTTCTTGAGGCTAATTGAGGAAGGAGCCATGCACGGGATACCACTTCTTCTGCAGTACCCTGTAAAATCCAAAATGGGATAGTAAAGACAACAAAGGTAAGCGAATAAGGATTCAAGTGAATGAACTCCAAACGATATTGCCCTAAGCCCACCAAACCTAACAAGGTCAGAAGAAAAAGTGCCAAACCTAGGCAAAATCCTTTAAAAAGATTGCTGAGAAAATTCTCTCTATAAAATCCTAAAGTTCGAATAGGCCTTTTCTCAATTTTTCTAGTCCATCTGAATACAGTGTTGAGAATAAAACCAAAGGCCAGCAATTCTAAAATTAAATGAAAGTCACTTGTTTTATCCGTCAAGCTCTCCTGCAAGGTCTGCAAGTAGGTTGCAAGATTTTGACCAGCCTCTCCAAAATTTCTAGCAAGTCCGATGAGAGCTAACAAGCTAATACCATACAAAGTATATGCAACAAACTCTCCTATAAAGACAAAAGCAAAGGCTAACAAGGGGCTTGTGTAAATATTTAAACTCATTTGGGAAGATTGGAAGTCTTTAAATATTCTTTTGTCCTTCATATACCTGTCCTCTTTTTTCCTATATACTATTATTATAGCACTTTATAGTAGCAATTCAAGAAAGAAATGAAGCTGTGTTATATCTTCTAACATAAAAGTCATTAAAATTTGCCTTTTCTACCTTTTTCTGATATAATGGGAAAATATTCGGAAAGGAGACTTAAAATGAAGAAAAAAATCCTAGCATTTTTGCTAATTTTATTTCCCATTTTCTCACTAGGAGTAGTAAAAGCTGACACAGTTAAATCTAAGTATGTTATTGCAAGTGATTCATCTTTTGCTCCCTTCGTATTTCAAAATTCAAGCAACGAGTACACTGGTATTGATATGGACTTGATCAAGGCTATTGCCAAGGATCAAGGTTTTGAAATTGAGATTACTAACCCAGGATTTGATGCAGCCATTAGCGCCGTTCAGGCTGGACAAGCAGATGGTATTATCGCAGGAATGTCTGTTACGGACGCTCGTAAAGCAACGTTTGACTTCTCAGATTCCTACTACACTGCTAATACCATTCTCGGTGTAAAAGAATCCAGTACCATCGCTTCTTATGAAGACCTCAAGGATAAGACAGTTGGTGTTAAAAACGGGACGGCTTCTCAAACATTCCTTACTGAGAACCAAAGCAAATACGGTTACAAGATTAAAACTTTTGCAGATGGTGCATCAATGTATGACAGTCTCAATACTGGGGCTATCGATGCCGTGATGGATGATGAGCCTGTTCTCAAATATTCGATTAACCAAGGTCAAAAATTAAAAACGCCAATCGCTGGAACTCCAATCGGTGAAACAGCCTTTGCTGTCAAGAAAGACAGCAATCCTGAATTGATCCAGATGTTCAATAAGGGACTTGCCAACCTAAAAGCAAACGGTGAATTCCAAAAAATTCTCGACAAGTATCTAGCAAGCGGAGCAACAACTACTTCTACAAGTACAGTTGATGAAACAACTATCTGGGGCTTGCTCCAAAACAACTACAAGCAACTTCTTAGCGGGCTTGGAATCACTCTCTCTTTAGCACTTATCTCGTTTGCGATTGCGATCGTGATTGGGATTATCTTTGGTATGTTCAGCGTTAGTCCATACAAATCACTCAGAGTTATTTCAGAGATTTTTGTGGATGTCATTCGTGGTATTCCCTTGATGATTCTTGCAGCTTTCATCTTCTGGGGTATTCCAAACTTCATCGAGTCGATTACAGGTCAGCAAAGCCCTATCAACGACTTTGTAGCTGGTACCATTGCACTTTCGCTCAATTCAGCTGCTTATATCGCTGAAATTGTTCGTGGTGGTATTCAGGCCGTTCCAGTTGGTCAAATGGAAGCCAGCCGCAGTCTTGGTATCTCTTATGGAAAAACCATGCGTAAGATTATCTTGCCACAAGCAACTAAATTGATGTTGCCGAACTTTGTCAACCAATTCGTTATTGCGTTGAAAGATACAACTATCGTATCAGCTATCGGTCTGGTAGAACTCTTCCAAACTGGTAAGATTATCATTGCCCGTAACTACCAAAGTTTCAAGATGTATGCAATTCTTGCTATCTTCTATCTTGTAATTATCACGCTTTTGACTAGACTAGCGAAACGCTTAGAAAAGAGGATTCGTTAATGGCAAAACTAAAAATTGATGTAAATGATTTGCATAAGTATTATGGAAAAAATGAGGTTTTAAAAGGAATTACAACTAAATTCTATGAAGGCGATGTTGTTTGTATCATTGGTCCTTCTGGTTCTGGTAAATCCACTTTCCTCCGTAGCCTTAACCTTCTTGAGGAGGTAACAAGCGGTCACATCACTGTGAATGGTTATGATTTGACTGAGAAATCAACCAATGTCGACCATGTCCGTGAGAACGTGGGAATGGTTTTCCAGCACTTCAACCTCTTCCCTCATATGTCCGTTTTGGATAACATCACTTTTGCTCCTATTGAACACAAACGGATGACCAAAGAAGAAGCTGAGAAATTGGGAATGGAGTTGCTTGAAAAGGTTGGACTAGCGGATAAAGCTAATGCCAGCCCAGATAGCCTCTCAGGGGGGCAAAAACAACGTGTAGCTATCGCTCGTGGACTTGCTATGAATCCTGATATCATGCTCTTTGATGAACCAACTTCTGCGCTCGATCCTGAAATGGTTGGAGATGTACTAAACGTTATGAAGGAATTGGCCGAGCAAGGTATGACCATGATCATCGTAACCCACGAGATGGGATTTGCTCGTCAGGTTGCCAATCGAGTTATCTTTACGGCTGATGGAGAATTCCTTGAAGATGGTACTCCAGACCAAATCTTTGATAACCCGCAACACCCTCGTCTGAAAGAGTTTTTGGACAAGGTCTTAAATGTATAAAACCAAACTGTAAGGTTCTCCTTACAGTTTTTTAATTGCGTATTGGATTTTTTGATTTTTTTGAAAATTATGATAAAATAAAGACTATGAAAATGAGGAAATCTCATCCCTAGCTTGACTAGGAATAAAATTAGAAATTAGGTAGCTAGATGTCATCAAAGGTTATTGTTACAATTTTCGGTGCGAGTGGAGATTTGGCTAAACGCAAACTCTACCCTTCCCTTTTCAGACTCTATAAATCAGGCAATCTTTCTGAGCATTTTGCAGTTATCGGAACAGCTCGTAGACCATGGAGTAAGGAATATTTTGAATCTGTGGTTGTCGAGTCCATCCTTGATTTGGCAGATAGTACCGAGCAAGCCCAGGAATTTGCTAGCCATTTCTACTATCAAAGCCATGATGTGAATGATACGGAACATTACATTGCTTTGCGTCAATTACAAGCTGAGCTTAATGAAAAATACCAAGCTGAACACAATAAGCTCTTCTTCTTGTCCATGGCACCTCAGTTCTTTGGAACCATTGCAAAGCACCTCAAATCTGAAAACATTGTTGATGGCAAAGGTTTTGAGCGCTTAATCGTTGAGAAACCATTTGGTACAGACTACGAAACAGCTAGCAAACTCAATGAAGATCTCCTAGCGGCCTTTGATGAGGAGCAAATCTACCGTATCGACCATTACCTAGGTAAAGAGATGATTCAGAGTATCTTTGCTGTTCGGTTTGCCAACATGATCTTTGAGAATGTTTGGAACCGTGAGCACATTGATAATGTACAGATTACCTTTGCGGAACGCTTGGGTGTTGAAGAACGCGGTGGCTACTATGATCAATCTGGTGCTCTTCGTGATATGGTGCAAAACCATACTCTCCAACTCCTCTCTCTTCTAGCCATGGACAAACCAGCTAGCTTTACAAAAGACGAGATTCGTGCTGAAAAGATAAAGGTCTTTAAAAACCTCTATCACCCAACTGAGGAAGAACTGAAAGAACAGTTTATTCGTGGTCAGTATCGCTCTGGTAAAATCGATGGCATGAAATACATTTCTTATCGTAGCGAACCAAATGTCGACCCTGAATCTACAACAGAAACCTTTGCATCTGGTGCCTTCTTTGTAGACAGCGATCGCTTCCGTGGCGTTCCTTTCTTCTTCCGTACTGGTAAACGCCTGACAGAAAAAGGCACTCATGTCAATATCGTCTTTAAGCAAATGGACTCTATCTTCGGAGAACCATTGGCGCCAAATATCTTAACCATCTATATCCAGCCAACAGAGGGCTTCTCTCTCAGCCTCAATGGTAAACAAGTTGGTGAGGAATTTAATCTGGCACCAAGTTCTTTAGATTATCGTACAGATGCTACTGCTACTGGGGCTTCACCAGATCCATACGAGAAATTAATCTACGATGTCTTGAACAACAACTCTACCAACTTTAGCCACTGGGACGAGGTGAGTGCTTCTTGGAAATTGATTGACCGTATCGAAGAGCTCTGGGCTGAAAATGGAGCTCCACTCTACGATTATAAAGCTGGAAGTATGGGCCCACAAGCAAGCTTTGACTTACTAGAGAAGTTTGGAGCAAAATGGACTTGGCAACCAGATATCGCCTATCGTGAAGAAGGTCGTTTAGAATAACAAAAATATCCTGCAAGTTTAATCTTGCAGGATTATTTACTTTCTATTAAACCAAGCCTTCTAAGAGACCCTTCATAAAGTTTTCAGAGTTAAATTCACCGATATCATCGATTTTTTCACCAAAACCGATCAATTTTACAGGGATATTGAGTTCTTCTCGAATTGCCAGAACGACACCACCTCGAGCAGTTCCATCAATCTTAGTCAATACGATACCAGTAACAGGTGTAATTTTCGAAAATTCTTTAGCTTGTACCAAAGCATTTTGTCCAGTTGAAGCATCGAGTGCCAGGAAGGTTTCATGTGGCGCTTCTGGCACGACACGCTTGATAATACGACCAATCTTTTCCAACTCAGCCATCAAGTTTTCTTTATTTTGCAAACGACCGGCTGTGTCAATCATCAAAATATCAATACCTTCTGCTACTGCACGCTCCATCCCATCAAAGACAACGCTGGCTGGATCGGCTTTCTCAGGACCAGTTACAACAGGAACATCTACACGGCGACCCCATTCTGCTAACTGGGCAACGGCTCCAGCACGGAAGGTATCCGCAGCAACCAGCATGACTTTCTTGCCAGCTTGTTTGTAACGATGAGCTAATTTCCCTATAGAAGTTGTTTTCCCAACACCATTAACACCAACAAAGAGCATGACTGTCAAACCATCTTGGAAATGGATTTGTTCATCGTAGTTGCCATCCTTCTCATAGAGTTCAACCAATTTCTCGATAATGACACGACGAAGTGCGTCAGGTTTCTTAGCGTTTTCAAGTTTAGCTTCATAACGTAGTTCTTCTGTTAAGTTTGAAGCGACTTGCACACCGACATCGCTCATGATGAGCAGTTCTTCCAATTCCTCGAAGAATTCTTCATCGACAGAACGGAAGTTAGCAAAGAAGGCATTCAAGCGTGCTCCGAATCCTGTACGGGTTTTCTTGAGACTGCGGTCATATTTTTCCTGAACGGTTTCTTCAACCTGGGGACTTTCTTCTTCTACTACTTCAGAAGCTGACTCTTCTCCAGTTTCTAGAGATTCTTGGCTCTCTTCTTCGAAAAATTCTTCAGGCTCTTGGAATTGTTCCAATTCATCAGATTCTAGCTCAAGCTCTTCCTGAGCCATTTCCTCGACCGATTCTGGCTCAATCACTTCTTCTGTCGAGACTTGAGGAAGTTCTTCTTGAGCAAGACTTGCTTCCACTTTGTCCCTTGTTATCTCTTCCTGACTTGTTTCTTCGACTGCCGTTTGGTTTTCTTCAACCTCTTCTGACAAATCAAGATTTTCCAGTGCTTCTTTTACTATATCTTCGATTTTCGGCTCTTCTTTTTTCCCGAATAAACGGTCAAATAATCCCATCTTCTAATTCTCCTTTAGCACGTATTCTTCGATAGCCCAAGCAACGGCTTCCTCGTCGTTGGTCATGGGGGTAACGACATTAGCAACTTCCTTAACTGCTGGAACTGCATTTTGCATGGCAACTCCCAGACCTGCCCACTCAATCATAGAAAGGTCATTGGCCTCGTCCCCACAAGCCATGACTTGACTTTGGTCGATACCCAAGTGTTTAATTAATTTCGCTAACCCTGTTGCCTTGTGGACGTTTTTCGGCGACCATTCCAATAAGAGTTCTCGCGATTTGAAGATCTCATATTGGTCAAACAATTCTGGAGAAATCTGTTGAATCGCTGCATCCAAGGGTTCTTGGGCAAAGGCAGTCACGCATTTATTATAAGTTATCTGACTAGATAGATCTTCAAAAGCGACAGGTACGAAAGTCAGGGATGGATTAAACTTAGCATAGAGACTTTCTTGGTCTGATTGGATTTGATAGACTGTTCCTTCTGAAATGGCATCTAACGGCAACCCTAGTTTTTCAGTTTCCTCGTACAATCGTGCCACATCGTCGATTGAAAAGACTGTTTTATCGAGAATCTCTCCCGTATTTTTCTGGACAAGCCCCCCATTAAAAGTGATGGTGTACTCATCCTCTTGTCCATCTGTTCCCAACTCCTTGAGAAAGAAATCCATAGCTTTCAGAGGACGTCCTGTTGTCAGTACGACCTTGATGCCACGATCACGCGCAGCTTTTAAGACTGCCTTAGTTCGATCTGTCAGCTTTTTATCCGTTGTCAGTAAGGTACCATCCAAATCGAGTGCAATCAATTTAATATCTGCCATTACAAGCCCTCCATATAAGCCATGACTGACTGGTCCTTGTGGTGGCCAATCACTGTCTCTGCTAATTCTAAAATCTCTGGTCGCGCGTTTTCAGGAGCGATTGGGTGCCCAACAACCTGCATCATATGAAGGTCATTGAGATTATCTCCAAACGCCATGACCTGATCCATGCTAAGCCCCAGTTTTTTGGCTAACTCAACAACAGCCACACCCTTATCAACATAGTCCAAGACAATATCGATGGATTCAAAACCAGTTGTCATGGCTTTCACACCAGGAACATTTTCGTTGACCCAGGCCTCACCAACTTCTATCGTTTCTTCTGTGAAGTTGGTGGTGAATTTAAAAATCTCATCCGTGATATCTTCTAAACTCGCTACTTTTTGAATGTTTTCATTGTAGTGACGACTAAACATCAGATAGATCTCATCCACTGTATCCAATACATAACAAGCTTTTTTCCCAGTCAAGAGCATTTTTCTTTCATCAAAATAGGGCGATTTCTTTAAAGCTTCAAAAGTGCTCAAGTAAAAATCCCGAGACATAGTAGCCTCATACATATCCTCGCCATGAAACTCAACATAGCTCCCATTTTCAGCTATAAAAATCACTTCATCACGCACATCCGCAAACAACTTTTTCAGGGACAAGATACCGCGACCTGAAGCCACAGCAAAATAAATCCCCTTTTCCTTGTAGGAAACAAGTACGTTTTTGAGGCGTTTCATATCAAACCGACCCTCTCCATCTAGAAAGGTTCCATCCATATCGGTTGCTACAAGTTTAATCATAAAATCCTTCATTCTCCAATTGATAAATCTATCTTCTATTATACCATAGATAAGTTTAAAAAGGTCCAGTACAGTAGGATAGCACTACTTTTTCGGAGAAACTTCAAAGGGCCTAAAAATTAGAATCGTAGAACTTTTTTCAGATAGTTTAAAAAGTTTGTATTCCCCTACTCTTTTCTCTATAATGGAGAGAAAGGAGATGACTATGACTGAAATAAAACATGAAATTGATGCAAACTTTGCAGGCCGACTCAATATCCTACGCGCGGGTGTTCTTGGTGCCAATGATGGGATTATTTCCATCGCTGGAGTCGTTATCGGTGTTGCCAGTGCGACAAGCAATATCTGGATTATCTTTTTATCAGGTTTGGCTGCTATCCTCGCTGGTGCTTTTTCTATGGCAGGGGGAGAGTATGTCTCCGTATCCACTCAAAAAGACACGGAAGAAGCCGCTGTTGCCCGAGAACAATTACTCTTGGATAAAGACATCGAATCTGCAAAACAATCCCTCTATGCTGCTTACTTACAAAATGGTGAGTGTGAAACGTCCGCCCAACTCTTGACCAACAAGGCCTTTTTGAAAAATCCCCTCAAAGCCTTGGTTGAGGAAAAATACGGTATCGAGTACGAAGAGTTTACCAACCCTTGGCATGCTGCTATCTCTAGCTTTATCGCCTTTGTACTGGGAAGTCTTCCTCCTATGCTTTCGATCACTGTCTTTCCAAGTGATTATCGCATTCCTGCTACTGTTTTTATCGTAGCTCTTGCCCTTCTCGTCACTGGCTATACCAGTGCTAAACTAGGCAAGGCACCTACGAAAACTGCTATGATCCGTAACCTCTGTATCGGACTTCTCACCATGGGAGTGACTTACCTGTTTGGACAACTCTTCAGCATTTAAGATAAAGAAATACCTCGATGAATATCGAGGTATCTTTTTTACATTTGCACAATCTTGCGATAGCTTCTTGAGGTAATCATAAAGATTAAGACATAGACGATGAGGAAGATAGCACAGATGGATAAAGTGACAGTCAACATCATGGTCGCATCTAGCACCCCAATTACTTTTAGGATGAGGCTAAGCATGTGATAGGCAAAGGCAAGGTGTAGGAAGGCAAAGAGCAATGGAAGGAAGAAAACAGTTAGGACCTGTTTGTTGATAGTTTGCTTGATTTGCTTTTGATCGAGACCGACTTTTTGCAAAATGATGAAGCGTTCACGGTCTTCATAGCCTTCAGAGATTTGTTTGTAGTAAATAACCAGAACTGTTCCCACCATAAAGATGATGGAGAGGAAAATACCGATAAAGAAGACCCCACCAAAGAGAGCACTCATCTGCGTACTACTATCAGCCAGATTGCTACCATATACATAACTTCCCTCTTTATTTAGTTCTCTATTAAAGTTATTAAGGAATTTTGCATAGTCGTCGGCAAGTTTGAGCTGTTCTTCCTCGCTAGCCGTTACGTTCATACCACCGTAGTATTGATTAAAAATGGAAGAATTAGGATACTGGTCAAGAAAGGCTTTCAAGTCAGGAACAACCAGATAGTTATAGTCCGAAGTTAGAATATTGTACTGATTTGGGACATGTTCAAGAATAAAATCTTTTTTGATTTCTTCCTTTATTGTATAGGTCTGGCCATTTAGAGTCAGTTCTTTTTGTCCTTGAAGTTCTTTGTTTTTAGTAAACAATCCAACTTCCTTGCCTGAAAGTGCGAGTTTCTGTCCCGTCATATTCTCGTAGTCTTTTTGGTCAAAGACCATAAAAATAGTTTTCGGTTGAACACGATTTTGACCTTTCTCAAAAATGGTTAATTTCGTACCTTCTTGATTTGCCACACCAAAGCTACTGTATGTAAGAACTTCTTTCTTTGTGACAGTCAATCCCTTATCACTAGCATACTGGTCTAGGAGTTTATTTATGTCTTCTTTTTCAACATTCTGTCCTGTAATTCCAAAATCATGTGGATTCATGACTTTCTTGAAAGTTTCAGAGCCCTTAAAGATACTGGTTGCTGCGGACATGGTCACCAAGACCATGGTTGAAAGAATGGCAATCGTAGCCAAACCAACCGCATTTTTCTTCATACGGAAGATGAGATTGGATACGGAAATCATGTTGTTAGGTTGGTAATAGTAACGCTTGTTTTTCTTCAAGATTTGTAGGAAAACTGTGATTCCTGCATTGAAGAGAAGATAAGTTCCCAAAATTACCAACAAGACTGCCACAAAGAAAATCAGCACAGCATTAAGTGGATTTTCAACGGTAATTGCTAGGAAATAGCCAGCTCCCATACTAATCAAACCTAGAATGGTTTGAAGACCTAAGAAACGTCCTTTTTTCTCACCACTGGCTTTTTCACGAGAGAGCTGAAGGGCATTCATGCGTGCAATCCGAAAGGCATTGATAAAAATCAAACCTAGGAAAATAGCGCCAAAAACGATGAGAACTAGGATAAAGACAATTGGTTGGAAAGTCGAAACGAGCTCCACTTTCATCTTCATCAGCTTCAGAAGAAGGGCGAAGATTAGCTTATCAAAGAGAGCTCCTAGACCGAGACCAGCTGTCAAGGTTAGGGAGCCAAATATAAGAAGCTCCTTAAAGACCATGCTGATTAAATGGCGTTTTTCTAATCCTAACATACCGTAAATCCCTAGTTCTTTGGAACGGTTTTTCATGACGAAACTATTGGCATAGAGGACAATAATCCCTGAAGCTATGGTAACAACCACCATACCGAGAGCGAGGGTCATAGAGATAGTTTCTCCCCCTCGGATCTTGCCAATGTTAGGATTAAGTGATAATGAGTAAAAGAGATAGGTGATGGTCACTGCTAAGAGAACAGCTAAAGCAAAGGGATAGTAGAGTTTGCGGTTTTTAATCAAGTTCGAAACCGCTAACTTATTGGTCAATCGAAACATACTAATTCACCTCGCTTGCCATAACAGTCAAAGTATCAGAGATTTCTTGGAACATCTGACGTTCTGTCTTGTCTCCACGGTAGATTTGGTTGTAAAGAATCCCATCCTTGATAAAGAGAACCCGCTTGGCCCTGCTGGCTGCCGCCGTTGAGTGAGTTACCATAAGAATAGTTTGGCCACGTTCATTGATTTCATCAAAAACATCCAGAAGAGCTGCAGATGATTTGGAGTCAAGGGCTCCTGTTGGCTCATCCGCAAGGAGAATTTCAGGCTCGGTAATGATGGCGCGTGCTACTGCTACCCGCTGTTTTTGCCCACCCGAGATCTCATAAGGGTACTTCTCTTGCAATTGGTTGATGCCTAAATTTTCAGCTGTTACCACCAATTTCTTCATCATCTCTGTGATGGGTTTTCGTGATAACACTAGCGGAAGCAAGATATTGTCTTTGACCGATAGAGTATCTAGCAAGTTAAAATCTTGGAAGACAAAGCCCAACTTCTCACGACGGAAACTCGAAGCCTGAGAATTTTTAATGGTTGCTGTGTCTATTCCGTTTAGGTAAACCTGACCACGAGTTGGTTTGTCAAGCATAGCTAGGATGTTGAGTAGGGTAGACTTCCCTGAGCCAGACTCTCCCATGATAGCAACGTAGTCACCCTTTTCCACAGTAAAGTGAATGTCTTTAAGAGCCTCTACTTGGTTGCCTTGGAAACGTGTTTTGTAGATTTTTTGAACGTGTTTTACATCTAAAAGTGTCATGATTTTCTCCTTCTTAATATCCCATCAATTGAAACTGTGCTTGCATCATAGCGCATCCTAGTTGAACACGCTCGATATCTTTTTGACTTGGTTTTCTTCTTTTCTTTTGTAAAATTCTTTTCATGGTTTTGCTCCTTTGTTCTTTATGAATCTAGTTTATCGCAAAAAAAGACGGCTTGCCATAACCTAACCTTACAAAAGAGACTTTAATCTTACATTTTTGTAAGATTGAAAAATATCAAGCAATTTCGCTATCAATATTTTACCATAAAAGAAAGGTAAGAAGAAAACCCTTGCGGATGCAAGGGTTAAGGTTCGATATTCAGTCTGCATCAATCAGTAAGAAATTTAGCTACGATTTGATGATGTATTCTCTCAATTAATTATATTTCTATATAAGCAGAACAGTTTTCTTCTAAAGAAAAATCGTCTTTTATCAACAAAGTTAAATCTTTTGAAGATACACTCTCACTTTTATCTATTCGAACAGCTTGATTCATTATTAAATCTTCATAAAGATTTCGAACGAAACGACCGTTAGAAAAATTGGTGAGATTACTTTCTAACTTTTCATTAAAATAATTTATAATATTTCTTTCAACTTGTCCTCAATCTGGTAGTCGTCTTTTCTTGCTAAAGTTTCAAGAATATCTAACAATTCCGTAGAAGAATAATTTTCAAAATTAATAAAATAATTAAAGCGAGATTTCAAACCAGGATTTGATTCAAAAAAATGATTCATTGGATCAGTATATCCTGCAACAATAACAATTAGATCATCTCTTGAATCCTCTAGAGCCTTTGTTAATTCTGTTAAACATTCTCGTCCATATGAATCAGTATTGTCATTTTCTGTAATACTATAAGCTTCATCTATGAATAAAACTCCACCTTTTGCTTTTTCGATAACATTTTTTACTTTCAAAGCGGTTTGACCTTGGTAACCAGCAATTAAATCCGTTCTAGAGACTTCAGTAAAATGCCCCTTTGAAAGAAGGCCTAACTGATAATACATCCGACCTACAATTCTGGCCACTGTCGTCTTTCCAGTACCAGGATTACCCATAAACGCCATATGCAATGTTCTCTTAGGTACTTTTAGCCCAGACTCTTTTCTTTTGGTCTGAACTTTTTGATATATGACTAACCTCGAAACTTCCTCTTTAACTTTTTGTAAACCAACTAATTGATTTAATTCCTCCATCAATTCATCCAAAGAAGACTTGTTACGTTTTCCTAACTCCTTCCCTAATATTTCAAAAAGATAAGAGTAACCTAAATAACAAGCTAAATTATCAGATAATTCTTTTAGCGTTTGACTTATCTTGCTTATTTTATTCTCTTTTTGAAATAAATATATAGATTTATATAGATCAGCTACTTTATTTGTGTCTGAATGATCAATTATAATCTCATTCACTTTTGTATGAAAAGTCGACTCGTTACCCAGTTGTCGATCCAATTTTTTGGCGCTCTCAATTAGCTTGTCACGAGATACAGTCATAATTTACCTCAAAAACATAAACACTAAAGCGATTATTAACATTCCAATAGATACTCCTGATACAATAAAGAGTGTAAGAAGACGATTTGAAATAAATTGAATTTGTTGTTTACTTTCTTCTAAGTCTATTCTAAGCTCCTCGAGTTCAGCAGTATATGAAACAGGTTCTAAAGGGATTTTAGCTGAGAATTGTTCTAATTTATCAATTCTCTCATCTAACGAAGATAGAATTCTTTTATGTTCCTCAATGGCTTCTTTATGATTGTTTTCATTGAATTTTTCTTTAAATTGCTTTAGTACTTGGAGTGTAGAAGTCTGTTTCTCAATCGTTTTATCAATACGGGCTTGTTCTTGCTGAATTTTCTTATTGGTATGTTTAATTGCAGCTACTGTAGTAACAATCGCTTGAATATAACCTTTATCTAGACCCTCTAAAGCTTTATACACTTGACTAAACGCATCAATAGTTTCTTGTTGCTTTTCGTAAAATTTTGAAATGTAATTTTGAGTTTGTTCAACTAAAGTATTAAACTCTTTACCAGTAACCGTATGCTCAGTAAATTCAAAACCAAAGAAATCATTGTGAGTTTTAACTGTATCAAAATACAATTCATCTTGACTTTGCTCAGCAAACTCTTTCAGATGCTCTTTCGCTTCATCGAAATCATGTTTGCTAATGTTTATTTCAATTGTTTCTTGTTCTTGCTCAAATACTTCTTGTTCCATATTTATCTCCCTAATCTAATAATTCTTGTAATAAACTATCAATCTCATCAAAGTCACTTTTATCGTCTCTTGTAGATTCTGCAAAAATATCTGATAGCTTTTCTTTCATTATTGAAGCAGCCAGATCATGTCTTTCCTTAATAGTATTGATAACAGAATCTTTTTCTACTTGAAGCTTTATGCTCTTTACATCTAGTAATTGATCTTTGATTACTAACATTTCATTATTTTGATCAATTTTCTTAGAACTTAATTCAGTAATCTGTTTATTGACAATTTGCTGATCAATCATTTTTAATACAAAAGCGCCAATAATTCCAGATAAGG
>CAUSRF010000015.1:0-25031 GCA_963534275.1 uncultured Streptococcus sp. | reverse complement strand
GCAAGTGCGTCTGCTTCAACGAGTGCTTCAGCATCAGCAAGTACATCAGCGAGCGTATCTGCTTCAACGAGTGCCTCAGTATCAGCAAGCACATCAGCGAGTGCGTCCGCTTCAACGAGCGCTTCAGTATCAGCAAGCACAAGCGCATCTGAATCAGCGTCAACAAGTGCATCAGAGTCAGCAGGTAAGACTAGACAGCAATTGCCAAATACAGGTACAGAAGCTTCCAAATCATCCGTGCTTTTAGGAGCTTTAGCAGCAGTTACAGGTATTGGATTGGTTGCGAAACGCCGTAAACGTGATGAAGAAGAGTAAGATAACCTATAAATTTAGGCTAAACTAACTCGTGCACGTAAATCATAGAAACCCCTTGAAAAATTAGAATTTTCAAGGGGTTTTTACTATTATATAGCTGAAATTTTGACTAAAAAATTGTATAATAAATATAAGGAGAAAATCGCTAGTGGATGATAAAATAACGGTCATTGTACCGGTTTACAATGTGGAAAGCTATCTAAGAAAATGCCTAGATAGTATTATTGCTCAAACATATAAAAATATTGAGATTGTTGTCGTTAATGATGGTTCTACGGATGCTTCAGGTGAGATTTGTAAAGAATTTTCAGAAATGGATCACCGAATTATCTATATAGAACAAGAAAATGCTGGTATTTCTGCCGCACGAAACACCGGTCTGAATAATATGTCTGGAAATTACGTAACTTTTGTTGACTCAGATGATTGGATTGAGTCAGATTATGTAGAAACCCTATACAAAAAAATAACAGAGTATCAGGCTGATATTGCAGTTGGGAATTACTATTCTTTCAACGAAAGTGAAGGAATGTTCTACTTTCATATATCAGGAGACTCCTATTACGAGAGGGTATATGATAATGTTTCCATATTTGAGAACTTATATGAATCCCAAGAAATGAAGAGTTTTGCTTTGATATCTGCTTGGGGTAAACTCTATAAGGCAGGATTATTCGAGCGGTTGCGCTTCGACATAGGTAAATTAGGAGAGGATGGTTACCTCAATCAAAAGATTTATCTGTTGGCAGAAAAGATTGTTTATATCCATAATGGAATCTATTCTTATCGCATCAGAAATAATAGTTTATCCAGATCTTGGACAGAAAAGTGGATGCATGCCTTGGTTGATGCTATGTCTGAACGTATCACTTTATTAGCTAGTCTAGGATATCCTTTAGAAAAACATTTAGCTATTTATCGTCAGATGTTAGAAGGGAGTCTTTCTAATGGGAAGGTCAGTGGCTTAGAAGAAACTCCCACCTATAAAGAGTTTGAGGCAAAAAAATATCTACTAGACAAGCTTGAAAAAACTAAGAAAATACAAAAGAAAGCCATTGTCCTAGCAGCAAACTATTCCTATGTAGACCAAGTAATGACTACTATCAAGTCTATCTGTTACCACAATCGCTCGATTCGTTTTTATCTGATTAATAGCGATTTTCCTAATGAATGGATTAAGCAATTAAATAAGCGCATAGAGAAGTTTGATTCAGAAATTATCAATTGTAGGGTGACATCCGAGCAGATTTCAAGGTATAAGACAGATATTAGTTACACTGTTTTTTTACGCTATTTTATAGCTGATTTCGTGCAAGAAGACAAGGCCCTCTACTTGGACTGTGATTTAGTTGTAACGAGAAATCTTGATGAATTGTTTGCAACAGACTTACAAGATTATCCTTTGGCTGCTGTTAGAGATTTTGGAGGTAGAGCCTATTTCGGTCGGGAAATCTTTAACGCAGGTGTTCTCTTAATTAATAATGATTTGTGGAAGCAAGAAAGTATGACTCAAAGGTTGATTGATTTGACCAATGAATGGCATGATAAGGTTGATCAGGCGGATCAGAGTATCTTAAATATGCTTTTTGAACATAAATGGTTGGAATTGGATTTTGATTATAATCATATTGTCATTCATAAGCAGTTCACTGATTATCAGTTGCCTGTAGGTCAGGATTATCCTACTATTATTCATTATCTTTCCCATAGGAAACCGTGGAAAGATTTGGCGGCACAAACCTATCGAGATGTTTGGTGGTACTACCATGGGCTTGAATGGACAGAATTGGGACAAAATCATCATTTACATCCATTACAAAAATCTCACCTTTATCCGATAAAGGAACCGTTCACTTGTCTCACCTATACAGCCTCAGACCATATTGAACAAATTGAAACATTGGTTCAATCCTTACCAGAGATTCAATTTAAAATTGCAGCACGAGTATTGGTCAGTGACTCCTTGGCGCAAATGGTTCGGTATCCGAATGTCACCCTCTATTCAGGAATCAACTATTTAGTTGATTTGGATAGAGAGCTAAAAGAGGACTGTCAAGTTCTTTTGGATATCAATCACGGGGAAAAGACGGAAGAATTTTTAGAATATTTTACAGAAAATGGAAAACCAGTCTTGGCTTTTGAAAATACTAAAACGATAGACATGGGGCAGCTAACGTATCAGACAGATCAAGTCGGAGATATGATTGAAAAACTGAGAGAATGTGCAAGGGGATGGAGCTGAAGATGATTGGTGATGCTTTGATTTTAACTGTTAGTGACCAGATTGAACACTTGCTGTATCTCTTGGACCAGCTCCCACAAGTTTGCTTTCATATTGCAGCTCCCGTTGTATTTTCAGACAGAATGTTAGAATTACAATCAAAGGGGAATGTGCGCTTACATACAGTAACTGATGAAGCTAGTATTTCTTTTTTGATGAGGGTTTGTGATGTGTTACTGGATATCAACCATTATGAAGAGGTTGATCAGGTGGTGGCACGATTTTCTCAGGCTGGTAAGAGAGTTCTTGCTTTTGATAATACTATGCATGGTCAACAAGGACAAGAATGCTATTCTTCCTCTACTCCTCAAGCAATGGTTGAAGCGATTTTAGATTGTTTGAATCAGCCTCATATCACCGTAAATGACTTGGACCGTATTTATCAGGAAGGCATATGGAATTCCTTTGAGATAGGCTCTTCAGCTAGTCTATGTGTCGCTCAGAAAGTTGTTTGCCGTAATTTTGAGAGTTTTCAACTACCTGCTGGAAAGCTTATTCTTTATGAAGGAGTTTTTTTGAATAATTACTGTAGTATAAACTGTATTGACCGCATCGAAATCGGATCTGGAACCATGATTGGAGAAGGTGTCCGTTTTTATGACCATGATCATACTTATACAGCAGAGAGGATTGAAAAGTGGGAGTGGAAGATGGCTCCTATAATGGTGGGGAAGGATTGCTGGATTGGCAGCAATGTAACCATTTTGAAAGGTGTTCGAATTGGTGATAACACTGTAATTGGAGCCGGTTGTTTGATACGCCAAGATATTCCTGCAAACAGCATTGTCTACAATAACGGAGATATCCTGATCAAGCCAAGAAAATAGTTAAAGACTAGAAAGGTCAATATGAAACTACATCTAACGAATCTATATGGGATGGCGGGAGACAGCACAGTCATCTTAGCCCAGAATGCAGTCCAAAATATTGCCTCAACTTTAGGTTTTCGTGAACTAGGAGTTTATTTTTATCCTATCACAGCAGATAGCAAGTCTGAAATGAACAAACGCATAGATGGCATTATGTCGAGTGTTTCTATCGGGGATATTGTTGTTTTTCAGTCACCTACGTGGAATGGTGTTGAGTTTGATCGCTTATTTATTGATAAACTCAAAGACATGCAAGTTAAGTTGGTTCTTTTTATTCATGATGTTGTTCCCCTAATGTTTGATAGTAATTATTACCTTATGAAGGATTATCTTTATTTGTATCAGCAGGCAGATGTATTGATAGTGCCTTCGGAAAAGATGAAGAAACGATTGCTTGAGGAAGGGCTAGAAAATCCCAAAATATTGATTCAAGGGATGTGGGATCACCCTCATTCTTTAGCGCTCTATAAGCCAATCTTCAAAAGAGAAATTTTCTTTGCAGGAAGTTTGGAACGCTTTCCAGGATTGCTAAATTGGTCCCACCCAATCCCCTTGAGAGTCTTTTCAAATCAACCAATCGGAAAAAATCAAGCACCAACCTTTATAGTAGAAGGCTGGAAGCGAGATGAGGAACTCCTTTTAGAACTTTCAAAGGGAGGATTTGGTTTGGTATGGGGGACTACTGAAAATCCAGGAGAAAATAGAGACTATTATGGAATGAATCTTTCTCATAAAGTTAGTACTTACTTAGCTGCTGGAATTCCTGTTATTGTTCCCAAAAATCTTTCAACGATGCAGTTTATTGTTGAACAGGGCTTGGGTTTTGCGGTTGAGACTCTAGAAGAAGCGAGTCAGCTTGTCTCATCCATAACTGAAGAAAAATACTGTGATATGACAAGGCGTATCGAAATGTTTAGTTATCTATTAAAAGAGGGATATTTTACGAAAAAAATCTTGGTTGAGGCTATTTTTCAACTGGGAGTAAGGTAGGAAAAACAGATGAAGAAAACAATCGTAATGGCAGGAGACTGTCACTATCTATCTCAATTAGAGACGACATTAAAATCAATTTTCTATCATAATAAAAATATAAATGTCTATGTTCTAAATCAAGATATCATGCCAGACTGGTTTCGAAAACCAAGAAAAATAGCGCGTCTTTTAGGGGGCGATGTGATTGATGTAAAGTTACCTCAGGGCAATATTTTCCAAAATTGGGGGACTCAAAATCATATTAGTCAGATAGCCTATGCTCGTTATTTTATCCCTAGCCTCATTAGAGAAGACAAGGTGTTATACTTGGATAGTGACTTAATTGTCAATGCTCCTTTGGATGACTTGTGGGAAATAAATCTAGGAGATCAGTTATTGGCAGCTGTCATGGATACAGATGGTGTCACCTTTAATACGGGTGTTATGCTGATCAATAATGCCAAGTGGAGAGAGGAAAATCTAGAGGACAAACTGGTTCACCAAAGTCAGTTTATGCAAAAAGAGATAGAAGAGGGACGCTTTTTAGATTTTAATGGAGATCAAACGATTATTAACCAGGTGTGTAAAGAAAAATGGCTAGAGTTGGATCGTTCCTTTAATCTTCAAGTGGGACATGATATTGTTGCCTTCTATAACAACTGGAAGGGGCATTTAGAAGAAGTTCAGTCTCCGGTGATTATCCATTATACGACCTATCGAAAACCATGGACCACTTTAATTGCAAATCGATATAGAGAGTTGTGGTGGCAGGTGCATGACATGGAATGGACTCAAATGTTGCAACACCACTGGGGAGAATTTCAACTATCATCCAAAAGAGAGACTTTCAGTTGTTTGATTGTGACAAATTCACAAGAATTAGAAGCCATTCACCAATTAGTTGTCAGTCTTCCAGAAATCACTTTTAATATTGCGGCTTGGACGGACATGGGAGAAAAATTACTAGCCTTATCCGTTCATGAAAACGTCCGCCTATATCCTCAAGTAGTTCCGCCTGTTTTACATCAATTAGAAGAAAAAGCTAATCTATATTTAGATATTAATCATGGGCAAGAGGTTCAGTCAGTTTTAGAAAAAATGCAAAAAAATGATGTGCCTATTCTTTCTTTTTTGTCAACCAAACATGGAGAATACGGCCAAAGAGTAGTGGATTCTCTAGCTGGGATGATAGAATCGATTCAAGATTATCAGCAAAATGGTAGATTTACGAAAAATCTAGAACCTCAATTTCACGCTTTGACCTTTACAGCCTCTCAAGAACTGGAAGGTCTAGGAAATTTGGCAACCGAGTGCCCTGAAATCGCTTTTCACATTGCTGCTTGGACGGATATGGGGTCAAAACTATATGCATTATCTCAGAAACATGAGAATATTTATCTGTATCCTGCTATTTCTAGAGAAGAGTTTGAGAGACTAAAAAATCAGATGGATGTCTACCTCGATATTAATTTGGAAAATTCGACAAGTGATATTGTGGCAGAAATTGCAAGTCTTTCCAAACCAATGTTAGCTTTTTATAAATCTCAAAACGGCTGTCATGGTCAACGATTATATTCTAGCGAACATCCAGAACAAATGCTGGCGGATCTTCGATCGATGCTAGCAGGAAATACTTTAAAAGAACAGAGTAAGTTTCCCGAAGTTAAAGGGATTGATGCAACCCTTGACTATGTTATTAAAAATAATGCTTCTTTGATCCGTTTTGGGGATGGGGAAATCAATCTCCTTGCAGGGCATTCAATCCCTTATCAAGATTATGATGAAGAATTAGTAAGTACAATGAGAGAGATTATTTCTCTTCCCTCTAGCGAAGACACCGTAATATGTCTGCCAGATATCTTCCAGAATCGCTTTATTTTTACTTGGTGGGCTATTGATTTTTGGAAAATTCATTTGGATCACTATGCGGATTTTTATCAATCTTTGTCTAGTGATTCCTGGTATGGATCGACCTTTGTTTCACGCCCGTATATTGATTTTGAAGATAAAACGCAAGCAAACGAGCAATTTGCTAAGCTGAAGTCTATATGGAAGGGACGTGATCTTCTCTTGATAGAAGGTGCAACTTCACGTTCGGGTGTAGGGAATGATCTCTTTGCTGATGCTAAGTCGATTCAGCGAATCATTTGCCCGTCACATAGTGCTTATTCACGTGTTGATGAAATCGAAAAGGAAATTTATAAACACGCAAATGGACGCTTGATTCTCTGTATGCTGGGTCCTACTGCTAAAGTACTGGCCTATCGCCTAACGAAAAACGGCTATCAGGTACTTGATATTGGTCATATAGATTCTGAGTATGAGTGGATGAAGATGGGAGCAAAAACCAAAATCAAATTCAACCATAAGCATACTGCGGAGTATAATTTTGATCAAGATATTGAATTTATCGAAGATGAAACCTATACAAGCCAAATCGTGGCTGACTTATCAAAATAATGTTACATAAAGGAGAGAGAATGAAAGAACATTCTGTTATTTTCGCAGGAGATTATGCCTACATTCGCCAGATTGAAACGGCGCTCAAGTCTCTCTGCTACCATAACAGCCATGTCAAGGTCTACATCTTTAACCAAGATATTCCTAAGGAGTGGTTCAGTGCCCTCAGACCTAAATTACAGCAAATGGGTGGCGATCTGGTGGATGTCAAGATGCTTGGTTCCCAGTTTCAGATGAACTGGAGCAACAAATTGCCCCATATCAATCACATGACCTTTGCCCGTTATTTTATCCCTGATTTTGTCGAAGAGGACAAGGTTCTTTACTTGGACAGTGATCTGGTAGTGACGGCTGATTTGACACCTCTCTTTGAAATGGACTTGGGAGACAACTATCTGGCTGCAGCAGCATCTTGTTTCGGAACTGGGATTGGCTTTAATGCAGGTGTACTCTTGATCAATAACAAGAAATGGCGAGCAGAAGCGGTGAGACAAAAGCTGGTTGAGCTGACTGATCGAGAACACCAGCATGTGAGTGAGGGAGACCAGTCCATCCTCAATATGCTCTTTCAAGACAGCTACATTCCTTTAGACCATTGCTATAATTTCCAGATAGGCTTTGACAGTGGGGCTGCCTTACATGGACATGAATTTATCTTCGATATTCCTCTGGAACCTCTGCCGGCAATCTTGCATTATCTATCTCCAGACAAGCCTTGGAACACTTATTCGGTTGGGCGTTTGCGTGAGATTTGGTGGCACTATCATCTGATGGAGTGGTCTACCATCACTGAGAAATGGCGTCAGGCTGGCCTTGCCTATCCAGTCGCAGTTTACCAGCCAGTGATGACTTGTGTCACCCTAACTAATTCTTGGTGTCTAGAGAAAATCGATTATCTCGTTCAAGCCCTGCCTAAGGTGCATTTCTACATTGCAGCCTATACGATGATGGCACCTGAACTCATGCTCTTATCGCGTTTTGAAAATGTTACCCTCTATCCCAACACCTTCCCCCTCTTGGTTGAGAGACTGATTCAGCAGGCAGATGTCTACCTCGATATTAACCATGATAAAAAACTAAGTGTCGTTTATGACTATGTTTCACGCTTTGATAAACCACTCTTGACTTTTGAGAATACCAAAACTCAAGAACTGGCTGAAAGTGCCTATGCAGGTATTTTCTCAGCAGACAGACCAGAGGAAATGGTGGCTGCTTTGAGGGCTTATCTGGACGATAAACTTCACGAAAACTGAGACAAAGCTTTAAAAAGGATCAGAGGGGAGTGCTGGATTAATCCTATATAACATGACGATAGATAGAAAGATGAAAAAAGAAAAAGGAGGAGTTAGTGAGAAAGTTAATTTCATCAATTGCAGTAAAAAAAGGGATAGGTACCCTGTTTTTGCTCTTTATTTATGTGCTCGGAAGTCGTATCGCTCTTCCCTTTGTTGACCTCAATAGTCGAAATTTTCTCGGAGGAAGTGCAGCTTATCTGGACTTTTCAGTAGCCCTGACTGGTGGAAATCTTCGCAATCTCTCTCTCTTTTCCATCGGGCTTTCACCTTGGATGTCAGCTATGATCTTGTGGCAGGTCTTTTCCTTTTCAAAGAAACTGGGTCTAAACTCTGTTCCTTCAGAGGTTCAGGATAGAAGAAAAATGTACTTGACGCTAGGAATTGCCTTGATTCAGGCCTTGGCCTTGACTACAAACCTTCCTGTCCAAGCTCCCTACAATCCTTTCTTGGTCTTTCTCCTCAATACCAGTCTCTTGGTTGCGGGGACCTTCTTCTTAGTTTGGTTGTCGGACATTAATGCGACTATCGGAGTTGGAGGCCCTGTCGTTATTCTCCTTGCGAGTATGGTGGCTTCTCTCCCACAGGATATTATCCAGTCGATCCAAGTTTATAAAATCTCCCCTTGGATACTTTTCCTTTTGCTGGTGCTTGGGCTGATTTTTACCTACCTAGTCGTTTTGTTTTATCGGGCAAGATACCGTGTCCCTATCAATAAAATTGGCCTCCATTCTCGCTTTAAACGCTATTCGTATTTGGAGATCATGCTCAATCCTGCGGGAGGCATGCCTTATATGTATGTTATGAGTCTCATGGGTTTACCTTCTTATCTCTTGATTTTACTTCAATATCTGGATAAGGGCAATCCTCTCTACTCAGCTATACTGGAGCAATATGCTATGGGAAAACCCTTATGGATCTATGCCTATATCCTTATCCTCTTTGTCTTTAGCATTGCCTTTGCCTTTGTCAATGTGAGTGGTCAACAGATTGCAGATCGGATGAAACAATCAGGAGATTACATTTACGGAGTCTATCCTGGTGAGGATACCAGTCGCTTTATCAATCGCTTGGTTCTGCGATTTGCTCTGATAGGTGGCGTTTTTAATGTTACCTTGGCAGGGCTTCCAATGTTGTTTGTCTTGCAGGATGAGGGTTTGTTAAAAGTTAGTATGATTCCCGGGCTCTTTTTAATTTTGAGTGGTATGCTCTTTACGATTCACGACGAATTGCAGGCGCTCAGACTAAACGAAAGGTATCAGCCACTATTTTAGGAGGTTTTGATGTATTATTTTATCCCAGCTTGGTATGGCAAGGAGCGTCCCTGGCATGCCGATTTGACACCTTGGTATTTTTCTCATTTTAAGCTAGAATTTGATGATACCTTCAATCAGATTCGTCTGATGCAGCGCCAAGGAATTCCTGCTCAGGTCCTCCTCCTGTCCTATCAGCCTCATCTGCGCTATTTTCTCCACCGTCAAGGTATTTTAGAAGCACAGGTCGATTCCCTTTTTGATGAATTGCAGGATTTTCACGAGATTCGACCACAGGTCTTGCAGGTCAGAGATATTGAGTGGGAAGAGGACTGCGAGTTTGTTTACAGTCCCTTTACCATTTTAGTTTTGAGGAATGGCAAGCCCTATGCTCAGGTGGAGCATGGGATAGAAGGTTTTATCAGTACGATTCAGTATTTCAAGGGAGATGGACTCTTGTCCGCCAACTACCTGATGGATGATCGGGGGCTGGTCTCCAGTGTGATTTACTACGAAGATGGTCAGGCTATCTACCAAGACTACCTCAATCCCAAGGGACTGTGGCAGTTTAGGGAGCACTTGCACGATGGGGGGCGTATCGAGGTCAATCCTATCTTTGCTTTTCGCTTCCAAAAAGAGACTTACCGTGATATGGGAGAATTGATTGCTGAGTTTTTTGAGAAGAGATTGGCTCAACTCCCAGAGGAAGAGGCGGTCTATTTTCTGCCTGCTTGTGATCACCACAATGCTTTCCTCGTAGATCGATTGCCTCGCCAAACCACCAAGGTTCTCAGTCTTTTTATCGGACGAAATCCTCAAGAGCAACTACCTCAGTTGGTGGATTTGTTGCCTAAGGTGGACCTAGTTCTGGTTGATAGGGAGGACACCCTGTGCTTGGCTCAATCTGACTTTCCAGAACAAGCAGAGAAGTTCCATCATTTATCGCCTTTTGATACCCGCTTGGAGCTGGGAAAGAGCCAGACTCGAAAAGAGTCGCTCCTCTACTATCAACTTGACTTTGAGCAGGGGATAGATGACCAAGCTCTCTATCAGGTCTTGCATTTCCTTTCTGAAAATGAGGAAACAGAGCTGGTCTTTGGAGCCTTTGCTACTGATCAAGAAGAAATGAAGCATTTGGAAACACGAGTTGCAGAGATGGTCGCAGAGCGGTTTAAAAATCAGGAACTGGAGAAGGAAGTAGATTACCAAGGAGCTGAAAATCCGCTTGAGGATAATCGCCATCAGGCTATGCGCTATTCGTTTGTCAATATGAAGGATGAGTCGGAGTTAATCAAGCAGTTGGAATTTGTTCGTTTGATTGTCGATCTGAACAGTCAGCCTCTCCTTTATACCCAGATAGCGGGAATCAGTGCTGGCATCCCTCAAATCAACAGGGTCAAAACAGAGTATGTCAGCCATAAGAAGAATGGGTATCTGTTGGAAAATATTGCGGACTTTGCGCAAGCTGCTCATTACTATCTCGACAGCCTGCAAGTATGGAACGACTCCCTGATTCATTCGATTGAAAAGATAAAGGAACACACTGGGGAGCAATTCCTGATCAAGCTAGAAAAGTGGTTGGAGGAGGTGACTCATGGAAAAGAAATATAAGATTTTGCAAATCGGTCCAGAGGATTGGCAAGATACACTTGCCCTACCAGCCCAACTAGACTGGTACCATGTTCTTCCAAATACATCGTCTGCTATCCAGAAAATCATGGATGAGAATGATCTAGAGCACTTTCATGCAGTCATTCTTACGGATGGAGCTTATTTAGGAGATTTGTTGCTTTTTTCATCTAGCTTGGAACCCTATACGGTTTTCTATCCAGAACAGTTTGTAAGTCAAGATAAAAACATTCAGAACCTCATAAAACAGCACTGCATGCAAGCGATGGACCTGTCAGACCGACAGGGCTTTGTTCGAGACCTTTCCACCTCCCTCTTTGAAGGTGGTTATGGGGACAAGCTGAGTCCGGCTGCGATACGGATTCATCCGAGTTTTCAAGGATCTGCCTCTTATCAAGGATTTGAGTATCTGGAGCTGGAAGGTGATTTTGGCAAGAACTATACCCAGCTAACCTCTTGGGCCTATAATCAGTTTGCCCAAGCCCACTCTCCAATCGAACTCTGGCTCGAATATGAAAAGACTGAGACGGTAGACTTGCGCCTGCGTTTACGAAAATTCCCAGCAGGATCTATCTCAGAGATTAGCCAGGAAATCCTCCTCGAGGAAGCGGATTTTGCCCAAGCAGTCATCGTGGAACAAGACTATGACGCTTATTTGAGCATTTCTCTCGAAGCGCGTGGTCAGGGAAAAGTCAACATCGGCAATCTCCACCAACGCTGGAGCCGGAAACAGTTTGGAAAATTTGTTCTCGGAGGCAATATCCTGCATGACAAAAAACGTGAGGAAATTAACTATTTCTTTCACCCGGGGGATTTCAAACCTCCTCTAGCAGTCTATTTTTCAGGTTACCGTCCCGCGGAAGGCTTTGAGGGTTACTGGATGATGAAGAATCTCCAATGCCCTTTTCTCCTCTTTTCGGACCCCCGATTAGAAGGAGGAGCCTTTTACCTAGGAACTGAGGAATTGGAAGATAAGATTCAAGCAACCATCCAGTACTATTTAGACTATTTAGGTTTGGATAGAAGTGACTTGATCTTATCTGGGCTATCCATGGGAACCTTCCCGGCCCTCTATTATGGTTCTCACTTTGAGCCCAAAGGAATCGTAGTAGGAAAACCTCTGACAAATCTAGGAACCATCGCACAGAGAGGCCGATTAGAAGCGCCAGGAGTTTTCCCGACCAGCTTTGATGTCTTGCACCTTCAGACAGGAGGAGTAAGCCCAAAAGACATGAAGGAATTGGATCAACGCTTCTGGACCCGATTTAAAAAAGCTGATTTTTCCCAGACGACCTTTGGTCTTTCTTACATGAAAGACGAGGATATGGATAGTGGTGCCTATGACCAGCTAGTAGAGACACTTTGTCAGACAGGAGCCAAGATCTTGTCCAAAGGAACCGCAGGTCGACACAATGATGACACAGGTACAAACGTTGCCTGGTTTATTCATTTTTACAAGATGATACTAGAAGAATACGGAAGAGGTGACACATGATTATCATCAAGAGAGAAGATATTAGGTGGGGCGAGATGGGAGCCACTTATCTTTATGGTAGCCAGATTGTCTATCATAAAGATGGCCGTGTCACACTAAAAAACCCTTTACTAGCTTCAGGAGAAACCCTTAAAACCTGGTTTTCCAGTGTCAACTATCAGGCCACCAGAAGTCAGCCGAGTCTCTCTCTTCTCAAGAAAAATCACACCTACCGCCTATCTATGAAGATGCGAGTTCAACCAGCTAATGGCCTTTACATCAAACTGACCTTCTTAAACCGTTATGAGGAAATCGTCGAGGAGAAGATTGAAAGACAATTTTCCTTTACTTTTACCTACCCTGAGACGGCCTACACGTATCGACTTTCCTTGATTAGTGCAGGATTTGAGGCTCTTGATTTTGCTTCGTTTTCTATTGAGGAGGATGCTGGTGTTTAATCATTTTTATCAGGAAAGACAACTGAGAAGGGTCAAGAAACTGTTAAGCCAAATCAATGACCTCAAAGAAGAGATGGCTGCTCTCAGTGATGCGGAAATGGCTGCCAAGACAGAGGAATTTCGCCAGCGTCTTGCCCAAGGAGAATCCTTGGATGAGCTGTTGGTAGAAGCCTATGCCCTTGTACGTGAGGCAGACAAACGTGTCTTAGGTCTCTTTCCCTATGATGTGCAGGTCATGGGTGCCATTGTGATCCACCAAGGAAATGTGGCTGAGATGAATACGGGTGAAGGCAAGACCCTGACTGCAACCATGCCCCTCTACCTCAATGCTCTAACGGGTAAAGGCAGTATGCTGATCACGACCAATGACTATCTAGCTAAACGAGATGCAGAAGAAATGGGACCGGTCTACCAATTTTTAGGTCTAACTGTCGGTCTGCCCTTTTCAGAGGATCCAAAAGAGGACTTGACTGCCGCAGAGAAAAGAAAAATCTACACCTCAGATATCGTCTACACGACTAATAGTGTACTGGGATTTGACTATCTCAATGACAATCTTGCTTCTACTAGTGAGGGGAAGTTCCTGCCTCCCTTTAACTATGTCATCATCGATGAGATCGATGATATTCTACTCGATAGTGCCCAAACTCCCTTGATTATCGCAGGCTCTCCCCGTGTCCAGTCTAACTATTATGGGATGATTGATACCCTAGTGACGACCTTGGTTCAGGGAGAAGACTACATCTACAAGGAAGAAAAAGACCAAGTTTGGTTGACCCGAAAGGGAGCCCATACGGTTGAAGGATTCCTAGGAATCGACCATCTCTACAAGGAAGAGTATGCAACTTATGTTCGGCATCTAGTCTATGCTCTCAGAGCCCACACGCTCTTTACCAAGGACAAGGACTATCTGATTCGAGGTCAGGAGATGGTTTTGTTGGATAAGGGAACAGGACGTTTGATGGAAATGACCAAACTTCAAGGTGGTCTCCATCAAGCTATCGAAGCCAAGGAACATGTGAAACTCTCTCCTGAAACCAGAGCCATGGCTTCTATCACCTACCAGAGTCTCTTTAAGATGTTTCGCAAAATCTCAGGTATGACAGGAACAGGAAAGGTGGCAGAAAAAGAGTTTTTCGAAACCTACAACATGTCTGTCATTCGTATCCCGACCAATCGCCCACTTAGGCGAATTGACCATCCGGACAATCTCTATGTAACCCTTCCTGAGAAAGTGTATGCTTCTCTTGAAGCAATCAAGACCTATCACGCCAAAGGCAATCCACTCCTGATCTTTGTCGGATCTGTAGAAATGTCTCAACTTTACTCGTCCTTGCTCTTGCGAGAAGGGATTTCCCACAATGTCCTCAATGCCAATCATGCGGCGCGTGAAGCCCAAATCATCGCAGAGTCTGGACAGATGGGGGCAGTGACTGTTGCAACTTCTATGGCAGGTCGAGGGACAGATATCAAACTCGGTCCGGGCGTCGCAGAGTTGGGTGGTTTGATAGTGATTGGTACCGAGCGAATGGAGAGCCAACGGATTGACCTGCAAATCAGAGGGCGATCTGGCCGTCAGGGCGATCCAGGTATGTCTCAATTTTTCGTGTCGCTTGAAGATGATGTGATCAAAAAGTTTGGGCCGCCTTGGGTTCATGACCTGTATCAAGACTATCAAGTAGAGGACATCAGGAAACCCAACCTACTCAAGGCTAGTAAGTACCGCAATCTTGTCAGAAAAGCTCAAGAGGCTAGTGATAGTGCCAGTCGCTCAGCGCGCAGACAAACCTTAGAGTATGCAGAAAGTGTCAATATCCAGCGCCAAATGGTCTATAAAGAAAGAGATCGCTTGCTAGATGGGAGCCGTGATCTAGAACATATCCTTGAGGACATACTGGCAGACTATATCAAACAAATCTCAGAAAAAACCTATAGCAGTTCCCAAGAGCTCTTTCACTTCATCGTGACCAATATTAGCTTTGGGATGAGAGAATTACCAGCTAATTTGAACCCGTCCGATGCGAATCAGATTCGGGGTTTACTAGAGGAAATAATAGCCAAAGAAATCACAGCTAAAAAGAAAGTCCTCCAACCTCACCAACTCTATGACTCTTTTCTGAGAATATCCATGCTCAAGGCGATTGATGACAATTGGGTTGAGCAAGTCGACTATCTGCACCAACTCAGTCTAGCGATTGGGAGCCAGTCGGCTTCTCAAAAGAACCCTATCGTGGAGTACTATCAGGAGGCCTATGCTGGATTTGAAACCATGAAGCAACAAATCCGTACAGATATGGTCCGCAATCTCCTCATGGGGATTGTGGAAGTAACGCCCAAAGGGAAGATTCTTACTCATTTTCCATAAAAAGAGAATTAGATGACAATTTACAATGTAAATCTAGGGCAGGATCGACGGAGTCACATAGGCAGTCCCAGAAGTAGACTAGTCTAATAAAATATGCCAACAGCTATGTGAGTTTCTAGTTTTAGCACTAGTCTAGCTGTTTGGCTGAAGTTGATGGAAGCACTTGACTCAGTTTTTTCCTTTCTCGATTTAGATATATTGAGTAGTACGTTTGTTATTAGGAGGAAGTATGACAAAAAAAGATCTATTTTACAAGGATGTCGAAGGACGCATGGAAGAGTTAAAGCAAGGAGCTCTTAAGAAAGAAAAGCCTAGCCAAGGAGAAAAGATCAGTAAAACTTTCTCTATTTTACTTGGCTTGCTCATCCTTATTAGCCTGATCTTTACATTATTAGGAATCTTGAGGTGAAATGATGGAAGTTTTGATGATTGTAGGCATAATCCTAGCCGTCGCCTTGATTGTCCTGGTTCTCATCCAACCTCGCCAAAGCCAACTCTTTTCCATGGATGCGACCAGCAATATCGGAAAACCAGGCTACTGGCAGAGCAATCGCTTGGTAAAAGTTTTAACTCTCTTGATTAGCATAGCCTTGTTTGTATTGCTCCTTGTTTTTATGATGGTGACCTATCAGTAAGATGTGATTTCATATACAGATAAAGGATACTAGAGACGGGGAAAATACATCTAACCGGAGGAATATATGGAAAAACAGATGAATGAAAAAATTATCGAAATCGTGCATCAGGCCAACAATATGATTCCAGTTGAGTGGGATGATTTGTATATTGTAATCGAGATGGACAAGACCTATAGTGGAAGTGCATATTTTTATTTTAAGTATAAAAATCACTATCATTACCATCTGGAAATGTCAGAAGATTTTGGCCTATCGATGATGGATATTCTAAGCGAAAACAAGGTTTTATTTAAAAAATCAGAAGAACTAAAAAGAGTGTTTATTGAAAATGACTTGGCAGATTGGTACATTTGTATCATCCATTTAGATTATAACAACAAGCTTTCAGTCGACTATGACTACGCGCCATGGTTGGAAAGTGGTTTTGGTCCAGTAGCTCGTAAAAACTTTTTCAGATATCAATTTCTAGGATTTAAACCAAGAAACGAAAAAGAACTAGAACAGTTCAAGGCTATGGAAGCCTTCCAGCAGGAACATAATCAAAAGTAGTATAAGTTTGATTAAAGTTTGAAGGATGTGATTTTTTGAGCAGAGCTGTTAATGTGAATCGGAGGAACATATGGAACAACAAATAAATGAAAAATTATCGAAATCGTTCATCAAGTAAATGATATGATTCCAGTTGAGTGGGATGATCTTTATATCAATTTTGAAGTGGATAGAACTTTGAGTGGAGGAGTTAACTTTTCCTTTAAATACAATGGAGAGTACCATTATTTCTTTTATATTCCTCGAGATTTTGGTGTTTCTAAGTTGGAATTTTTTGAGGAGTACGACAAATTATTTGAAAAAGCTCAGGAATTAAAAAAAGTTTTTATGGATAATGAGTTAGCAGATTGGTATTCTTGTATTATTCACTTAGATGAAAATAACAAGTTATCAGTAGACTTCGATTATGCCCCATGGTTGGAAAGTGGTTATGGTCCAAGTGCTCGAATGGACTTGTTTGAGTATAAATACTTAGGCAAGCAACCAGCCAACGAAAAAGAACTAGAACAGTTCAAGGCTATGGAAGCTTTCCAAAGAGAGCATAATAGTAACTAGAAACATGGAGTTGAACGACGATTAGATTATTGATTGTCGCCATGTTTTTGGTGATGTTAGACCGATAGTTCTTGAAGCTTTGGAGCAAGAATATTTGAAGAAGATGATAGAAAAGTGATTTTTAGAAGGTAGGAATTGGCGGAAGTGCTTGATACAAAAGTAGAGAAGAATGGTTTGACATTTTACGGGACATTCTCAGAAGGTTTCTTTGAGGAATGGTTTAAAATTGTAAATGTCCTGTCTTCAAAGAGATGGATACGAGATGGTCTGCTATTGCAAGTCGGCTTTAGCATATATAAACTTGTTCAATTAAATATAGACCAATTTAGGATAATGTCAGTCAACTATGAAACAAATCCCTTTAAAGAGTTTACGGATGATTTGACCTTGGCTCTTTGGATTCAGGGTGAACAAAGTAGACTGGTTAAAGAGCTCGATATTGAAGCTTCTGATATCCGATTTGATGAGAAAATAGTATTAGCCAAAGGTGCCTTTGAGAGTGACCATTACTATTTGCAGAGACAAGACACTGATAAAAAAGGTGATTCGGGCTGGTTTATTGGCTATCAAAATCAAGATACTGCTGGTTTTGTCAGTATATATGCTTTTGAAATATTGAAAATGAATCCAAAACTAATAAAAGTTTTGATCCTACCTGTGAACTACTTAGTAGTGGTTAATGGTGGAGATATTCAAACGATTCTGAATGAGCAAGATGAGGAAATTTTTTCCGCTTCATAAAGTTATCCAACTTGTTTGGGGAAGAAAGCAACCTATTTTAGATTTTCTAGCTAGTGAATGACGAATGGCATCTAATAGTCTTATCTATGAACTCAAAAGGAAAAAAATGTTAGCAAACTTTGTAAAAGTAGTAGACATGCTCTAAGAAGTCATTGAAAAATATAAGGAAATTGCTAAAGAATACAGATTTGAGCTAGGATTTACAAAGGAGTGGAGAGATGAATTTAGACAGCAGAGTTGAACAAGCTTTGCAAGCTATAAATTTTGTGGAGCGATATAAGGAGCTTTCAGATAAATTTAGCTTAGATAGAACGCCTAAAGACAAACGCTTAAATATTATTACAGGCGAGTTGATATTTGATGTTTTTGAAGATTTAGGGTATAGAGCTAAATTTGATGGGCGTGAAAAATTCTTTTATATTGAACCTATTAAAGAAAATGGTTATACTTTTGGATTCCATATTAGTATCTTTAAAGGATTAGTAGAATTGATATGGGTTGTTAGGGACTCTCAAAACAAAGTTATACTAGGGACTCCTCTGATGGAGTTTTCTAGGAGGCTCATCTCTCCGGACTATAGAATCATGGATCCAGTGACTGCTGACTATGATGACTTTGAAAATGTCATGAAAATTGCTTTTGAGATGTACGAAGACTTTAAACAGGCTTTTATGAAGATTGTGGCGGAGGATTAATAGATGTTAAAAAATTTTGTTAAAGTGGCAGACATGCCCCAAGAAGTGATTGAAAAATACAAAGATCAAGTCCCAGCTGAGTTGATTCAAATTTGGCAGGAGGATGGTCTAGGAACTTTTTTAGATGGTTATCTAAAAGTCATCAATCCAGATGACTATCTTGAACTTCTCCAAGATAGTTATTTCAGAGGAGATGTCGCTTTTCCTATGTTCGTAACAGCTTTTGGAGATATTATTACCTGGGAAGAGAATGCCTACGTGGGAATTGTCCAATATAATATTCAGGATTTAGATATTATTTGTAAGGGGCTGGATTTATTCATTCGATTTTTAGATAACGAATATATTACAAAAAAACTTGAACTTGATTTATATAGACAAGCTGTTGCCAAACATGGTCCTTTGTCTTATAATCAATGTTTTGGTTTTGTTCCTTTACTAGCCTTGGGAGGTGTAAAAGATGTGGAACATATGGATAAAGTAAAAACCTTTGAGCATATTTACCTCATGTACCAGCTGACAGGCGGCGTGATGGACGATTAATAATGATGTAACCACCCTTTGGGGTGGTTTTCTTGTAGTTTGATAAAAGCTTGTACATACGATTTATGGTATACTTGGATTATAGTGAAACGATGTTAAAATCCAATCGGAGGATAAAATGGAAAAACAAATTAATGAAAAAATTGCGTTTTTAAATAAATACACGCTATCTTCTGAGAAAAAAGTAGAGTTTATAACCGATAAATCTACTATTTTGAATGCTCCTATTCCAGAATATTGGAAAGATGCTTTTCTAACTGATGATTTAGACGATAGAAAAGCAGTTATTCTAGGAGTTTGGAGGAAATATCTTGCAAGGGAATTGAGCAATACTATTCTTTATCTACAAACATATCTGACTGATATTGAGTTGATGAGAATTGGAGAAGAGTATTCTATTTTGTATACAATTCTTAGTTACAAGGCTCAAAAGACAGCTTTCTACGAAGGGAAAACCCCACTATCTGAATCAAATTTTGGTGAAAAATTTGATTGTCCAGTTGAAAATATAGATAAAACAATTGTAGACTTTTACACAAAAGTTCATAATGGTTTTTATTACTATCCGAGTAAAACAATGGGCTTGGATAGCACTGAAAATATTGATTCCATGGCTGATTTTGAATGGGAATATGAAGACCAGCTGGAGATGGATTTGACCTCTTGCTACAACTTTTTCAGTAATGGCATGGGGACCTATGTGGTACTTGGTTTAAACCAAGATCTGGAGACAGGAGCCTATCTTTGGTCCGCCAAAGAGCTTCCCCAAGGAAACTTAAATTTTTGGGATATCATTGATGAATGGATTATCATTGGTTTGGATTTTTAGGTTTTTAAATTAAAATTGAATGACCAAACGAGGCAACCTGAATTAGTTGTTGATTTAGATACAAACCAAGTTGTACACTTTAACTTTACTAATAGGTAGGAAAATATGTTTAAAATAATAAAAAAAGAGTATAATCAGCAAGAGGAGTTAATATATAAAACAGATACAAAGGAACTAATAGCTACTCCAACAATAAATAGTGACATTACTTTTAGTTTTATATACTTATTTTTGGGTTTTAATTCAGAAAATATGGAGTCTACCCAATTTTGGGGTTATCATAACGACTTTTCTTGGATTAAAAGAAGTTTGGTGTCTCCTAAATCTGATAAAGGTGTTATTGCTGTTATAGATAATGACATTAATGGGGGAGATAGTTTACGCATTGACTATGCTTACAGTTGGGAAACATATTATGATGAGCAATCAGGTTGGCTTAAAATTGGCTCTGAAATTTTGAGTGAAGAACTTAGCTATGTTGAATTTTTCAGAAATACTATTGCTGGTATTGATAGGTGCGGCAATATTCAAGAATTTTGGCTTAAACCTAAATTTAAATGATATTAAA
Organism: uncultured Streptococcus sp.; assembly: GCA_963534275.1. Classification (GTDB taxonomy): domain Bacteria; phylum Bacillota; class Bacilli; order Lactobacillales; family Streptococcaceae; genus Streptococcus. The sequence continues at coordinate 4,545 of CAUSRF010000015.1, read as the reverse complement.
CTAATTAGACTTTCCAAGAATATGGATTTTCCTGATACGAATAATTGGTCTTCAATTACATCTTGGTTGACTGATCTGTCTTGGATAGAGGGAGGCAACTATACTTTTATTTTCAAAGATTATGATTTCTTTTTTTGACTAATGATGATGAGAAATAGTAAATTTTCAAATGGTGAAGAACTTCTTCCCGATGGAATCAAGTATAAAGAGTATGATGTTTATCCATATCAAAAAGGAGTGCCAAGAGGAACGGAAAGAATTGTTATAGGTGAAGATGGATCCATATGGTATACTCAAGATCACTATCAAACTTTTATAAGAATAAAATAAGGGGAATATAATGTCAAAGAAATTTAATAATAGAACATTTAGAAAGATAGAAGAAATTTATAGCGTTTATTTGCCTGACGAATTTAAAAAAGTTTATGGAAATATGGAGGAACTTCCTGAAAACTGGTATGATTGGAGTGATTTTTCACCTCAGAATGTTAAGGTGTTGAATAGTTATATACAAGTAATAAAAGAAAATATAGCAGAAGACATAGAATATGTTGATTGGAGCGATAATTGGGGAGAAGCCCCAAGCAATTTAGAACTTACAAAAGGAGAAATACTAAGTCGTTTAATGAATTCCCCAACATTATTGCCCATTTTTGGTCATCGGTATATTGCATCATGTAATACTCCAATTTCGCCTGTATTTTCAATTGTTGGTTCAGATATCATTTATTATTCAAAAAGCCTAACTGATTATTTCCATGGAATCACAGTAAGCAGAGAGACAAATCTATCTAATTTACCCCAAATTCCTTTTTGGTCCGATATTGCACAGTAAATGAAGATGTTTTTCCCGTGATTCCAGATGAAGAAATTTTTTCCGCTTCGTAGAGTTACTCGACTTGCTAGGGGATGATCAAGAGCCTGATTTATCTAATTTTCTAGGTAGCGAATGCGGAAAATAGTATCTAATGTTCTTGTCTATAAAGTGAAATGGAGGAAAAAATGTTAGAAAACTTTATAAAAGTGGCAGATATGCCCCAAGAAGTTATTGAAAAATACAAGGATCAAGTCCCAGCTGAGTTAGTTCAAATTTGGCAGGAGGATGGTCTGGGAACCTTTTTAGATGGTTATTTGAAGGTGATTAATCCAGAGGATTATCTTGAGCTTCTCCGAGATAGCTATTTCAGAGGAGATATCGCTTTTCCTATGTTCGTAACAGCATTTGGAGATATTATTACTTGGGAAAAGAATACCTATGTGGGAATTGTCCAATATAATATTCAGGATTTAGATATTATGATTAAGCGTATGGACCGTTTCATAGAGTATGTTGATGATGAAGATTTCAAAGACGATTATTTCGATATTCCACTCTACAAAAAAGCTGTTGCCAAACATGGTCAATTAGCCTACGATGAATGTTTCGGTTTTGTTCCTTTACTAGCTTTGGGAGGCGTAAAAGATGTGGATCATATGGATAAGGTAAAAACCTTGGAGCACATTTACCTCATGTACCAGCTGACAGGTGGCGTGATGGATGACTAGGAGCTACTGTTTCTTTTTTGAGAACAGTACGAAAGGAAGAACTGTCCATCCAAATGCAAAATAAAAGAACCTCAGAGGAAGGCCTCTGAGGTTCTTTGCGTTCTAGTTTCCATATTTCTGGTAAAAATCGACCTTGACCTGGATAAAGGTTTCGGCTTCGCGTAGTAGCTGTAGGAGAGTGGCACGGGTCTCAAACTCCTCGCGTGTTTTAGGGAGACTCCGATTGCGGAAGACTTGCAGATAGCGTCCGATGTCATCAAGTAAGTCATGAGCAGGATTGGTCTGGCTTAGCTGGGCAGCAATCTTAGCAAAGAGCTGGGCTAAAATCAAGTTCTCACTAGCGGCTAGGTGACAGGTATTGATCTGCTGGGCCATATTTCGCAGGATGCGACTTTGTCGCTGTCTCATCTCAAAGTAGTGGATGTGGTAGTCCGTTTGGTGAAAGAGATGGTCCGAGTGATCCAGATAGACCAGCTTGAGGGCTTCTTCAAGAAGCTCATCTAATTCGTCAACGAGTTGGGCTTGATTTCGCCCGTCGCCTCTTGACAGATAGTATTTAAAGCGAAGCAGGATGTCTTTTAACTTTTCTTCGACCTGAAGGTGGTAGCTTTGGATGGCTTTCTCGCGAGAGGGCATGTAAAGGTTGACCAATAGAGCAAAGCTTGTCCCGATGAGAAAGAGGAGCACTTCATTGAGCAAGAGAGCTGGAGAAGTAGACTCCTGTACCAAGAGATGACCGACTAAGACACTGCTAGGTGTGATGCCGATTTCCCAGCCCATTTTGTAAGCAAGAGGCACATAGAGAGCCAGGTAGAGGCCCAGACTCCAGATGTGAAAGCCTGTCAGCTGAAAGGCTAGAACGCCGATAGCGAGCGCTAAGAGCATGGAAAAGAGGCGGTTACGGGCCAATTTTAGCGTACTTCTGCGCGTGTCAGAAAGGCTTAAGAGGGCGATAATGCCAGCTGAAACAGCTGATGATAAATCTAAAAAATAAGCGAGAAAACAAGCGAGACAGGTCGCCAAGCCCAGTTTTGTCGTACGTTGGGTGATAGACATGAGAATTTCCTAAACTAATAGAATCGAGTGTTTAACGAGGAATCAGGTACTAGGGCCGAGGTTTTCGGTTTGTAGCATACTCGGCAACCGCTGTAAAGAGAACGTCTGTAGAAGAGTTTAGAGCTGTTTCACAAGAGTCTTGCACGACACCAATCACAAAATCGACTCCGACAACTTGCATAGCCAAGTCGTTGGAAATCCCAAAGAGGCTACAAGCGACAGGAATAAGGAGAAGCGAACCCCCAGCGATCCCAGAGGCACCGCAGGCAGAAATGGCAGCTACTACGCTGAGGACAAAAGCTGTTCCAAAGTCTACAGAGATCCCTAGTGTATTAACAGCAGCCAGGGTCAGGATGTTAATGGTAACGGCAGCGCCAGCCATGTTGATAGTCTACCCAAGTGGGATGGAAACAGAGTAGGTGTCAGGATTCAGTCCTAGGTCTTGGCAGAGTTTCATATTGACTGGGATATTGGCAGCAGAGCTACGAGTGAAAAAGGCTGTAATACCACTGACACGTAGACATTTCAAAACAAGGGGATAGGGATTTTTCCTCATAAAGAGAAAGGCGATGAGCGGGTTGATGATGAGAGCGACAAAGGCCATGGTGGCGATCAAGAGTCCTAGGAGGACACCATAGTTAGCCAGACTGGCAATGCCCTTGTCAGAGATGGTCTTAAACACCAAGCCTAAAATCCCAAAGGGAGCTAGATTGATAATCCATTCCACGATTTTAGAGGTGACATCTGCCATGGTTTTCAGTAATTCTTTACTGTGTTTACTTGCCTCTCTCATAGCCAAGTCAAAGATGACTGCCCAAGAGAGAATCCCGATATAGTTGGCTTCAACAATAGCATTTAGGGGATTGTCCACCAGTTTGAGCAAGAGGTTGCTGAGGACTTGACCGATACCGTCAGGAGCAGCAACTTCTGTATTTGCACTGGTCAGGGTGATTTGTACAGGTGGTAAGAAACTCGCTAGAACGGCTACCAAAGCAGCAGCAAAGGTTCCAAGTAAGTATAGAAAGATGACCGTTTTCATATTGGTGTTTTGTCCCTTTTGGTGCTGGGAAAGGGCATTGGCAACAAGGGCAAAAACCAAAATAGGAGCAATAGCTTTCAGTCCGCCTACAAAGAGGTCTCCAAGCAGACCAATTCCTGTAAGGCTTGGAAAGAGCATCCCTAATGTTGCTCCCAAGATCATTCCAATGAGGATTCGTTTGATGAGGCTTGCCTTAGTCCAGGCTCTAATGATTCGTTTCATAGCAGTCTCCTTCAAAATGTATTGTTTATAATTATAGTATAAATATGCTATAGAGGCAAGCGACATTTTGAAAAATAGAGCGATAATTGAATAATTATGAAAGAAATGAGACGGGTTATTTTATGGTATAATAGGGAAAAGGAGTTTTGTATGCAAGAATTTTTTCAAGGTTATTTTGATAGACTTAACTTAACAACCATTTTAGAGAATCTCTTGACCAAGGTGATTTCTCTTTTGATTTTGTTTTTGCTATTTTATATAGCTAAAAAGATGCTTCACGCGACTGTGCGAAAGATTGTCAAGCCCTCGCTTAAATTTTCAAATCGAGATGCAGGAAGACAAAAGACTATCTCCCGTTTGCTGGAGAATGTCTTTAACTACATTCTTTATTTCTTCTTGCTCTATTGCATCCTGTCTATTTTAGGTTTGCCAGTTTCCAGCCTCCTTGCCGGTGCGGGGATTGCCGGAGTGGCCATTGGTATGGGGGCGCAAGGCTTTCTATCCGATGTCATTAATGGCTTCTTCATCCTTTTTGAACGCCAACTTGATGTGGGTGATGAAGTGGTTCTCACAAATGGACCGATTACCGTTTCTGGAAAGGTCGTTAGCGTAGGAATCCGTACAACGCAACTGCGAGGTGACGATCAAGCCCTTCACTTTGTTCCCAATCGTAATATCACTGT
>CAUSRF010000014.1:0-25219 GCA_963534275.1 uncultured Streptococcus sp. | reverse complement strand
CGATGATAGCACCGATACCAGTAAGGGCGATGGCAAGTTTGATACCACCTTCAAGCGCTTTGGAGAATTTCACTCCAAAGAGTAAGGCCAATACTGTCAAGATGATCAGCATGATGATAGGACCACCCATTTCCAAGACTGGCTTGAAAATCTTATTGGCTAGTTCGATAATGACATCCATAATAGTTCCTCCCTTTATTTTTATGGAATCTTACAAAATAATAATTAGCTTAGTCCGTGTTCCTTGATAGCTGCCTCAATATTGTCAAATACTGGAGCGCTCATTGCTGGAATACGGAACAAGATTGGTCCAGCTTCGATAACTGGAATACCTGGTTCAAAGCCAAGATCTGTTGCAGCGATTGGTGTGAAGATATCATAGCCTTTCATAAGATCTTCATTCACATCTTTAACCATGACTGCATCACAGTGAACGTCATACCCACGATTTGAGAGTTCTTCTTCTAGAGCACTTTTAATTTGGTGACTTGAGTTAACACCTGCACCACAGGCAGCGAGAATTTTAATCATTAGGATTTCCTCCGATTTATTATTTATAATGTACGATTTAAGCTGTTACTTCAGAAATGTAACTGTAGAGAGCTTCTGGTTCAGAAATTTTTGATAAATCTTCCAGATTGCCATTTCCTGCAAAGAAGTCCATCAACTGAGCAAGAATGTTAGTTTGACTTGAACTTGAGTTGTTTATGATAAAGAAGAGTAGAGATACTTCCACCTCCTTATCAGGAGCAATCATATTGTGAAAAGTTACTGGTTTTTCTAATCGAACAACCACCACTTTCTCAGCTAGATTATGAACAATATCTGTATGAGGAATCGCTACATTTGGCAAGTCCTTCCCTAGAAATTCCATATCTAAGCCAGTTGGAAATGACTTTTCACGCGTGATCAAGGCTTCACGATAAGTTGGAGTCACTATTTCTCGTTCTTCCAACAGGGTTGCTACCTGATCAAAGAGTTGTTCTTGATTATCCGCTTCTAAGCAAAACACGAGGTCTTTGTCAAAGAAATGATCTAATCCCATAACAGTTTCCCTTCTTTCAATTAACTTTTACGTTATAAGTATAACACTATATGAAATCGTTGTCAATACTTTTTTGTTTTATTTTGTTTCTTTTTTTGTAATTTTTGTTTTGTTTCAAGAATACAATCAATACCAAACACCCCTTAATTTCAACTACAAAAAAAAGAAGGTCTAAGCCTTCTTCTCTTTCCTTACTTAATAGAAGATAAAATCTCTTCTAATTTTTGATAGTCCTTAACACTATCAATTTCATAAATACTGTTGCCTTCTAATTCTTCTACATAGACATCTAATTTCTTGATATTGTCTTTAACCATGTTATCCCAGTAGAGGTCAACAAATTCGCCGCTTGCATAAGCTTTGTCAATAAAACCAACAATCTTTTCTGCGGTTGGAGCATCCCAGAATGATACACCGCTCAAAATACGGCCAGCTTTGCTATCAACAATGATGTCTTGCACCTTGTAGTCATCACCATAGACCAAGAACCATTCATTTTCACAATCTTCACGATACACACTGAAGTAAGTAGATCGGTCGATATCATTGCGGAACATGTTCTTGAAAAGATAATTGTCCGCATCAATGACATAGCTGTTAGCTAAGGCTTCTTTAACGAGATAAAGTGAGTAAAAATTGTTGTAATCAGCATACTTGTCATTAAAGACTAAACGAACACCATATTATTCTTTTAGATAGTCAAATTGTTCTTTGAGGTAACCGACAACGATGATAATTTCATCGATTCCTCTTTCTTTCAAGAATTCGATTTGGTATTCTACCAAAGGTTTTTGGTTGACCTTAACCAAGGCTTTGGGGGTATTTTCCGTCATAGGACGCAGACGAGTTCCCAACCCCGCTGCCAAGATAATTGCTTTCACGCTATTCTCCTTTATTCTTTAATAATAATATAAACACCAGCCATGACAACAAGCGATGTAATAATGGTCACCATATCGAGTGGTGTACCTAAAAGCATTGCTGAAAACAATACTGTCCATACGACATAGCTTACGTTCAAACCAGTTGCTTTTGCAGGTTGTAAACGATTGATAGCAATGTAGTAAGCTAAGTATGAAATCATATTACATGCTGCAAAGACTAACATCAAGCCGAGTAATTGTCCATCCGCTACTTCTGCAAATGAATGGTGAGAAAAGAGCACAATTCAAGAATGAAGTTACTTGGCGGATTAATAGTGCTTCAATTTCGCTTAGATCACTTTCCATGGCGTAGGAACTAAGAACACTTTCACTTCCCCAGGCAATGGCACAAACTAATGCACAGAGAATTCCGATATAAAAAGAATTAACCTGCTCAACTTTGTAAGTCTGGGCAATAATACCAGCGATAATCAACAAAATACCAAAGACAGTATTTTTAGAGACCTTGTGTTTCAAAATGAAAAATGCTAGCAAAACAGAAACTGCTGGGTAGATAGCTGATACTGAAGACGCAAGAGAACTACCGATATACTTAACCGCATAAAGATTGGCCTGCATTCCTATTGGTCCAGCTAGCAAGGCTCCGATAATAACACTGACATTTCGGATATTTAGGAAAATTGAAAAACGAACTTTTCCTTCTTTTACCAAAAGAAAAGCTAACAAGATAAAGATACTCAAAAAGTCATGTGCCGCTGCCACCACAAAAGGAGAAAGATTGGTAAAAACTGAAAAGATATAAGAACTGATTGTCAGACCTAGCCCCCAGAAGATACCTGAGAGCAGACCGAAAGAAACACCATTTTTATTCTTCATCCTAACCTCCATAATAGGTCAAACCGTCAACAGCTCTTTGGTAACGACTCACACCATAATCTCCAAAGTCAGCACCTTGAGCTTCTTTGTACACTGTCCACAAACTCCAGATAGTATCTTGCAAAATTTTATAGATTCGAATCTTTTCACGAGATACTGGAGTTTTGTCACTCTCATAGTAGGTTAGGAAATCTTCTTCTTCCTGATTTGTAAATTCAGACTCCAAAAAGAGAGCTGCCAAATCCCACATCGGATCATTCATAGAAGAGTATTCCCAGTCAATCAAATACATGCGTCCTTGGGGTGACTCGATAAAGTTTTCTGGAACCAAATCAATATGGCAGGACTTCCTGTCAACACCTAAATCAGCCAATCTTTTCTCTAACGAAAATACATCTTTTCTCACAGCTTCATAGTTTTCATAAGGGATAGATCCCTCAATCAGGACTTCGTATTTTTTGATTTCCTCAAAAGGTGCAAATTCGCCTCTCAGTTCTTTGCCTGATGCATGAATGGTCTGTAGAATCGGTGCAATCTTTTCAAACTTGGTCTTAATTGAAGTGGAATCAAGCGTTGTTGCAGATTCAATGTACTCATTTACCTTGATTCCTGACTCAATATCAAAAAGATAATTCTTGACATCAAGATTTAAATCTTTCAACAATTCAAGATTGTATTTTTCATCTTGACGATTGATGAGCTTTTCAGTCCCTTTTCCGAAAAATTTAACAATATAGGGTTTAGAAGTTGTTTTAACCAAATAATTCTGATTGGTCATGCCCCCTAGTTGTTCAACACTGAGGACTTCCTCTTCCTCAGATAGCAAGGAAGAGATTTTTTCTTTGATGAGTTTCTCCACAATTAGCCTCCATCTTCTACACTTCCCACTTGAACACTGTTTTAAAAGCAGTATTTAGGTCTGTAGCAAAGACTCGGTGAATGTCCTTTATTTCTCTCACTGGTTCTTCAATATAAAGGATATTTTTCAGACGATTCGCAAACTTTTTAACTTCCATCATCTGTATTGCATTTTCAAAATCAATCCGTCCTGATCGTGACGAACCAACCAATAATAAACCTTTTTCTAAAGCATCTCGTGTATTGATATTGACCTTGTACTCGCTCACTCCCATCATGAGAATCGTACCTTGAGGGCGAATGTAACGAATCAAGTCATTGATAGCAGGTCCTGTTCCATCGCCACCACAACATTCAAATCCATGATCAAAGGTCAGATCCTCGGGAATATTATCCGTGATGTAGCACTCTTTTGCAAAAGAGAAGAGTTCCAGTTTTTCCCAATGGCGACCAATCACGATAATCTCTGCTTCTGGTAGAGTATAATTGATAATATTGGCAACCACAAAAGCCAAACTACCATCTCCGATAACTGCGATACGCTCTCGTTTGCTGTGGGCGAGATTCAAGAAACGATCCATAGCATGCATACCCACACTCACAAACTCGGTAATGGCTGCAACTGTGTCCTCAATGTCATTATAAGACACAACACGATCTTTTGGAAGAGAGACAAATTCTCTCATAAAGCCATCATAACCACTAGATAGGAAGTAGGTTCCTGTCATGTAGTTCTCGTAGAACTCCTTGTCACTCTGCATAGGCGGTTGATTTGGGACCATAACTACCTTTTGACCGATTTCATAAGTCCCAGTTGGATCTGAAATAACAGTTCCACAAGACTCGTGAATCATAGCCATAGGAAGCTTTTTAGCCAATATCTTAGGATCACGTTTCCCTTGATAGTAACGTTGATCCGCATGACAGACCGCCATATAATTTGGACGAATCAGGATATGATTTTCCTGATCAATGTCCTCTTCTTGGTATTTTACATTAATAAACTTTGGTTTGGTCAGTTGATAAATTTGATTAATCATAGCCTTAGTCTTTCTCAATCATACTTTTCGCGATTTTCAAGTCTGTCACAGTTGTGATTTTAAGGTTCGAATATTCCCCTTTTGCTAGAGCAACGTCTTTCCCTTTGATAACAAAAATCTTACATGCATCTGTCAGGATTTCCTTTTCTTGATCAGATAGGGAACCATACAGATTCATGAAATCCTTGCAGCGAAAAGTTTGAGGTGTTTGACCTTGATAGAGGTGAGCACGATTTGGAATATCAGTGATAAACTGACCATTGGTACTTTCAACAATAGTATCAACCGCTTCTACTACTGTGTCAACCGCATCATGATTTTGGGCGAGTTTGATATTGTCCTGAATCATGCGAAGTGTGATAAATGGACGAACAGAGTCGTGGGTAATCACGATATCTTCAGGAGTAATTGGACGGTAGGCATCAATGGCCTCAATAATCTTCTCAATACTGCTATTGCGATCAGCACCACCCTTGGTAATGATGATACGATCCTTGTGAAGAGAAAGATACTTGTCGACCAAGTCCTCAGCGTGTGATACCCAATCTCCATGAACTCCAACTACAATTTTTTCAATGCTTGGCTCCAAGACAAATTTTTCGATTGTGTGGATCAAAATAGGACGATCACCCAACTCCAAAAATTGTTTCGGTAAATTACTGATTCCCATGCGTGTGCCAGTTCCTCCGGCTAAAATTCCTGCATAGATCATATATATTCTCCTTTAGTTTATTCTTAAAAACTCATTATCATCTATTATATCACAATCTGCCCTTATCATGAAGAAAAGATAGAGAGTCATTTAGTTGAATTAACTCACTATTTATACTAAAAAATGAACATTTTCCAACCAAAACCGAAAATATCATAATAAATTAAGAAATAAATTTAGATTATCCTCTACATTTTCTATTTAACGTTCGGTTAACATAGAGTTTTTCAGAATATAATAGAAACCTTAAAGAAAACTTAAACACATTTTTTAGAATACAAAAATAAGCTAGGAAACTGTTCAAATTTGTCTAGACAACTACAGTTCCTAACTTTCTTGTTTTTATCTATGATTATGGAATAGTTTACTTTTCCTGATCTTGGTCACCAGATCCTTTAACTGCCTTTTTAAACTCAGACAGCATTTTACCGATTGATTCACCCAGTTCCGGTAAACGTTTTGGTCCAAAGATTAAGAGCGCCCCTAAAACAATGATAATCAATCCTGGAGCACCGATATCACGTAAGATTCCCATTCTTTTCTCCTTTCATTTTTTTCTTTATTATCCTCTTGCTAATTACAATACTAAGCTCATAGAGCGAGATTAAAGGAACGGTCATGACTAGATCGCTAATAAAATCAGCTGGTGTCAAAATAACAGCTAGTACCAATAAAATAAAGTAAGCATAACGTCTATAGGTAACTAAGAGCCCTGGTCCAATCAAGCCAATAGACGTTAAAAAAGCAATGATGACTGGCAATTCAAAGATGAATGCCAAAGGGATAGTTGTTTGAAAAACAAAGTCTAAGTAGTTTTGCGCCGTTAATTGAGTTTCAAATAATCCTTCCCCAAGTCCTAAAAGAAATTGAAGTAAGGCAGGCGTTACAAAGTAGAATCCAAAGGCCAGTCCAAGCAAAAAGCAAATAAAACTAGCTGGAATATAGGCAAAGATTGCTCTTGCTTCTTCGATTTTTAGCCCTGGTTTGATAAAACTCCAAATCTGATAAACTGTAAAAGGTAGCGTAATGGTAAAGGACATCAGACTCGCCAAGCGCAAATAAATCCACAGAATGTCATTTGGACCTAATACAATCAACTTTTGATTAAAGGACTGAGTTAGATAGTAGTAAAGCTGATCTGCAAACAATAAAGCTCCGCAGAAAACTATAAAAAAGCAGGCTATAACAGCAATGAATCTCTTTCTAAATTCTACCAGATGTTCAATAATTGTCAATTCTTTTGTATCCATCTACTTATCACCCTGTCTCAATGTGACAACCAAAACAATTATCAAAAAGACTAGCTGACTTCCTAAACCTTCCCAACTTGGATAGATGCCCAATAGGTCGATAGTAGGGAAACCAGGCAATAAGTGATTTGGTGCCATATTGGTCAGCTGGAGAGCATGTAGGCTAACACCTAGCATCTTGAAGGCAAGAACATAAATCATCCACGTCAGTAGGAAGAAGACCTTATGAGGTAGGAAAAATTGACTGGCCTTGTTCATCAGAAATGCAATAATCAACAAGACTAACAAAGCTAGAGAAATACCTAGGATAAACTCAAAACGAGATATTCTCGGTAAAATTCCTACGTAGAATAGAATGGTCTCTGCCCCTTCACGAAAAACAGCTAGAAAGCTCAGAGCAAACATAGAAATGAAGGAACCTGTTTTGGTCACCGTTTTCATCTGAGAGTCCATAAAGTCATTCCATTTTTTGACAGAGGACTTGCTATGTAGCCAGATACCGATCAAAATCATCATCACTACTGCAAAAATACCAACAACCCCTTCGATGATTTCACGATTAGCTCCTGAAGTTACAGATGGAAAGGCAATCTGGAGTATAAACGCAATCACTAGACTCGTAGCTATTCCTGATAGTGCTCCACCATATACCCACTTTAGTCCTTTGTGCATCTTGGCTGCTTTTAAAGTTGTGACCAAGGCCATGACGATTAAGAGGGCCTCTACTCCTTCTCGTAGGAGAATGAGCATAGCATCAAAAGCATTGTAGCTTGCATTGGTATCGATTTGAGATAAATCCGCAATCAGTTTTTCTAATTTTTCTTGATATTCCTTCTCACTTCCTTTGACCATAATTACAGGACTTTCGCTTTCCACTTGGGTGTAGAGCGCAGGTTTGGTTGTTCTAACGGTTCCTTCAACTGTTGGCCAAATTGTGATAAACTCTTTCATGGTAGCTGATCCTGCCGTCTGATCTCCAGATTTAAATTGTTCTAAGGCTTTTTTAAGAAGCTCGATGCCATCTTTGAGACTTAGATTAGAGGAAGTTTTCTCCACTTCTTTACCAGCTACGAAGTTATCAATGGCAGTTTTTAAGTCATTAAAAGAAGACTGGATGGCGTTATAATCTGTCGGCTCCGTTTCTATACTACTTCGTAAGAAAGAGATAGCAGTTTCTACTTGACCATAATGACTTGTACTGTTGTCACGGACAACACTCTCATTAATCGTCCAAGTTGAATTCATCTTTTTATAGGCTTCTCGAATTTGCTCTATGTCTTTGGAAGAAATTGCCTTATCCAAAGTCTCAAAACGTGGTCTTAAGCGACTGACTAGTTTTTCCTTCTCCGCATTTAGATCTATTGGATTTTGTTCTTTCTCAAAAGCTAGAAGAGCAGAAGAGATTTGTGTCAGATTTTCTTCACTAATCTCCCCTGACAAAGCCAGTTTCTCCTTGACAACCTTTCCAGCGTCCGAATCAGCGTGTTCTACTTTTTCAAAATCCGTCGCCATTTCTCTAACTAGGGCCTTAGCTTCTTCCTGATTTCCATTTTTTAAAGCCTGAGAGGCATCCGTAATCTTTACAAAATAAGAACTTAGACTTTCCTTAGCACGAACAGGAGAAAAAGCTAACAAGAGAAAAGACAAAGCAAAAAGACAAATACTAGTCTTCAAATAATTTCTGGCCAATATAGCCTCCTTTCTCTACTCCACCAAAGCAGGCAAAGAGACCGCTACCGATGTGAGTTACATACTCATTCATCTTGTCAGTAGCTCCGAGGTTGGTTTGAACCTTGATAAAATGATCTGGATCCTTTTGGAAAGAGATAAAGAGTAAACCTGTGTCAAATTGTCCAGTCTTATCATCAATGCCATTCGAGTATGAATAGGATCTTCGTAAGAGTGGCTTCTCTACCTCTTTGGCTAATCGAACATGCGAATCATCTGGTAAAAGACTCAAATCCACTTCATCAAACTCATTCTTTTTACCAAAGGGAGCACCACTTTCCTTGTAGCGACCAAAGGTATTTTCTTGCTCTTCAAGATTGGTTCGATCCCAAGTGTCGAGAAACATCTGGATGCGGCGAACAGCCATGTAGGATCCATTTTCCATCCAGTCCTTGCTGTCAGCCCAGACAACACGATCAAAATCCTTTTCTTTGGTCACATTAGCAGTTCCATCCTTGAAACCAAAAAGATTGCGTGGTGTCTCCAGACGATCTCCGATAGCAGCAAATCCAGATTGGCTCCAACGGAGGGTTACAGCATTTCTCCCTTTACGGATAAGGTTTCGAATAGCATGAAAAGCAACTTGCTCGTCATCTGCACAGGCTTGGATAACAATATCTCCCCCAGTATATTTTTCACGCAGTTGCTCCTTTGGAAAGGGTGGAAAATCCTTAAAAAGTTGAGGACGTTTTTGCTCTAATTTCATCTTTTTCAGGAAACTAGCAGACACACCAAAAGTCAGCGTTAAACGATGAGGATTTAGCCCCACGGTTTCTCCAGTATCACTAGGTGGCAAGAGGGTATTCTGACCATCTTTTTTGACCAATTCTCCTTCTACCAACTTGCTACTATAATCTGTCCAATCCTTGAACAACTGGATAATCTTATCTTTATCTGTCGTATGCAAATCTAGGACAACAAAATAAATATTTTTTTGCATAGGGGTCGTGATACCCGCTTGGTGTTTCCCATAAAAGTCAATCTTTTCATTACCGTACGAGATTTTTTCCTGTTTGTCTAACCTAGGTGCTAAAAAAGCGGAGGCACCGGAGAGACCGAGTGCTAGCCCAGCGCCTCCAATACCCGCTTTTTTTAGAAATTCTCGACGGTCCATTTTTTTCTCAAAAAAATTTTCGTCTTTCTTAGTCACACTGCTTATTCTCCATCAAGAAATTTGCCCATTTGTGATAGAGGTTCACCAAGTTTTGTCACGGCTTCAGCCAATTCTTTGGTGTCTTCTTTTGTCAAATCTGTATAGAGTTTGTAGTGTTCCTTGTCTGTCATATGTTTGTCCAACAAGCTATTAACCGATTTGAAATCAGCCTCTAATTCTTTAACTAAATCAGCATCTGATTTTTCTAGTAAAGGTTTAAAGAGTTGGAATATCTTTTCTGCTCCCTCGATATTAGCGCGGAAGTCGTACAAATCTGTGTGAGAATAAATTTCCTCTTCACCTGTAATCTTGCTTGTCGCTACTTCATTAAGCAAGTCAACTGCTCCAGTCAACATAACCTTGTAGTCCACATCCACAGTTGCAATCTTAGCCTTCAATTCTTTGATATCATTGACTAATTGATCGCCATAACTTTCAGTTCCTTTAGTTGTATTTTCTTCCCAAAGGATACGCTCGATACGGTGGAAACCTGACCAACCTTCCTCAGTCTTGTTTTCATCAACATAGTCTGCTAAACGGAAGTCAATCTTGACATCTGACTCCCCAAAACTTTCGGCAATCGGTTCTGAACGCTCATAAGACATACGAACAAGTGGATAAGCTTTCTTTGCTTCCTCCAATTTTCCGTCTTTCAAAAGCTGGACAAAGCCTTCTGTATCCGTTAAGAGTTTGTCAATTTGTTCTTGAACAAAGGTTTTATAATCTGCGGTTGCCTTATCAAGTAATTTTTGTTTGTCATCTGACAAGGCTGTCACCTTAGAGGAATCACTCGTGTCACTTGGCTTTGTTTGATTAGTGGCACAAGCTGTCAATAGCAAAGCTGAAGATAAAAGGACGAAACCTAGTTTTTTCATTGTTTACTCCTATTGGTTCAGAAGACCTGAATTTATTTTACGTTTCATTATATCATGTCTTCTCTCATTTTTCAATAAATTGTCAGAAAATTTAATGTTTGAAAATTCGAAGTAGAAAATAATGTTTTTAATTTAAGCCAATAGACCAATAAATATTCGCGACACTATCAGGAAGTAACAAAAAACTGACCAGCTATCTAACTTAAGCTCTATACTATCATGGTTGAAACACGGAAAAACTCTCCTACTAAGAGAGTTTTTCTTGATAATTCTTACAAAAGGAAGGAGCTCTCCTACAACTTTTATTCACATTTATATGTTGTGTCTCCTAAAATTTTCAACTATTCCTACCAAACAAAAGGCGAACAAATTCTCATGTTTCCCAGTAGACATGAATTTGCTCGCTTTTTTGGTTCCCTCGGAGACAGACAAAGACACACAAGCAATTCCTTACAGGTAAGGTATAACAA
The DNA here is from genome assembly GCA_963534275.1 of uncultured Streptococcus sp. Lineage (GTDB taxonomy): Bacteria > Bacillota > Bacilli > Lactobacillales > Streptococcaceae > Streptococcus. The sequence continues at coordinate 14,328 of CAUSRF010000014.1, read as the reverse complement.
TAGTTCTTTAGAAAAGAGGATGGTATCTATGCTATTAAAGTCTCAATTCCTTATAGGTAAGGTAAAACGAACATTAAAAATGACAAAATTTAAGAGTGAAATTAAAATCGTCTCAATTCCTTATAGGTAAGGTATTACGAACAAACAGCAAGAACTTTTACGTAAAGCACTTAATCGTTTCAATTCCTTATAGGTAAGGTATTACACGAAAGCCTTTCTCTCCCGGAGCCAAATTTCTTCCAAGAAAATGGAAGAGGGTTCGTCTCAATTCCTTATAGGTAAGGTATAACTGACACTAATAAACCAGTCACTGTAACTAAATATCGATTCAAAGGTATGTCTCAATTCCTTATAGGTAAGGTATAACAACAGCATTTTCGCTGTTTCTAGATTGATTGTATCAAAAAATAGGGCTTTGTTCAAGATTGCAAACTTTAGACACGCGCTTGCGATGAAGATCGTATGTCAAGATAATCTACATTTATTTTCGTTTTTTGAAATAGATAAAAGCAATTGTCAAAAGAGGAATAAGCAAAGTAAGCCAAGATGAATATGTCAGGCTCAGATTGCAAATCGTCAGACAGTGTTCCTGCAGTTCTTTGATATTCGGAATGATTGCTAATGCAATACTTAAAACTGTGAGTACTAATACTCTGTCATTCAACTTATTGCTTGCTTCCGTCTGGCTGATATCATGTAGTTCACTGATTTGACTATCTAGGAGATTGATATGCTTCTCGATATAGAGAGAGGTTTGCAGCAATTCGTAGATTTCAATCGCCTGCTCCTGCGGGCAAAGTTCCGGAAGCAGAAATTGATTTTTAAAGGTCGTGTAAGCCTTCTGCAGCTTCAATTTATCAGAAACTCTGGCATTGACCCTATCCCCCGCATCCTTAGAATACTTCAGAATCCCAATCCTCTGGCTGAGCGTAATCAAAGCCAAGTCCAGATATTCCGACAAAAAGTAGCCCTTTAGGAAAAATTCTGGAAAATCAGAACTACTCATAAAAATCATGGAATGCTGGCTGGCCATATAAAGACTTCCCTCAGCTGACCACCTCGTATAGAGAAGCTTTTCCAACTCTGTCTTTAGCATATCTCGACTCAGACATGTTGAATCTCCCTTATCAACGTATAAAATACTAAAAAGAAGCTTCATCTCCTCTAAACTCTGCTCCGAATCACCAAAATTCGCCCAATTCGCCGTTTTATAAATCAAGTCCTCTACTTCAGGAACCATCATGTAGCTCACCACATACATCCGGTCATCAATGATGATTTCCAGATGAGGCTTAGACTCAAACTGCGAAATATCCTCTGGAAATATCGCTTCCTCAGGCAAGTCAAAGAAATCCTGTAAGATTTCTTTCGGAGCCGACATGATTCCGTAGGAAGAAATCAAGTCAGACGGCTGTGGAAGCTCGTTAATTTTTTCACTCTTAATCAGCTCAATATTATTTGGTGAGACTAAATCACGCAGCAATGGAGTCAAAAAAGGAGCATAGAGATGACGACCATACTGGTTGATGTTTTTAATATCTTCCAATTTCTCATAGAGACGATTTTCCATTGAAAAAATCAGGAAACCTGCTTCTAAATTTGGAAAATAACGAAGCATGATATAGTCAAGCGTCAGGTCATAAAACTCCAGTTTGTCGATGTGATTATAATAAGAAATCCGATAGACATCACCTTTTTCTAAGCCAGTATAAGCATAGTTTGTGACCAGCTCAGGATTGCGGAAAATCAGCTCCTCTGCTTTTTTATTAAAATATCGACGATAAGCGTACTTTAAACGCTCGCTTTTTTCACCAGCTTCTACATTCAGATAGGGAAGGTCATTGGTATCTTGGCTGAGTTTCTTCCATTTGGAAGACTTCGGAAAAGACTCCAGCCCCTTGGCCGCAAAGGGCAAAACAAAGATATGGTGACTAAATACAGATTGACTCTCAGACATAAACAACCTCCGAGTAAGATATCTCCTCATGAAAACACTTCCAATATACCACAAAAAACTTGCTCCCGCAAGTTTTTTTTCAGTTGGATAAAACAATTCCTTATAGGTAAGGTAGAACCAAAAGTGTGCGGTGTGTTCGAGTGTGGTGAACTCGAAAAAGTCTCAATTCCTTATAGGTAAGGTAGAACGCGCTTTGGGCTTCTGAAGATGGTGGTATCGGTTATGGTGTCTTATTGTCTCAGTTCCTTATAGGTAAGGTAGAACGCAAAAATTTAGTTCATGATAATGATTCATCTGTCTCTAGAACAACGTCTCAATTCCTTATAGGTAAGGTATAAGAGTCAAAGATATTGAGTCCAAAGGTAGTTTTGTTCTCCCTCAGTTTGACGGGGTGTCTCAATTCCTTATAGGTAAGGTATTACGTATTATCCGAGTGGAGCGATCTAGAAAAACTAGAACATTGGATTAAGTCTCAATTCCTTATAGGTAAGGTATTACAACAGCATTTTCGCTGTTTCTAGATTGATTGTATCAAAAAATAGGGCTTTTTTCAAGATTTCAATGAAAAAGTCGGTCGATCTTTTTTGTCCTAGCGCTCTTGCCAACTAAGATTGAACTCCTGTACGATAGCTAACTTCACTTGTTTCTAAGCTCTTTGTAAATACGTTCTTATATTCAGGCTCCTTAATATGAACAAGCTCCTCTATACCTTTTCGAGCTATGTGAGTCGCGCGAGTCCCTCAGATACGATTTGTAAATACCCTTGTCGATCGACCTCTACTACTCTAACTGTCCGAAACCAACATTCGTTTTGGCGCCAATGCCTACATCAGTCAAAATGGTTTTAAACAACTCTATTTTTTCTTTAACCGTAATCTGAACTTCATCTGAAAGCTGACACTCATTCAGATAAAAACCAAATTCAAAAGAGATGCCAGGCTTAACCTTCAGACAGTTGATTGGAATAGGATTCTTGATAATATCACTATGAGGTGTAATGAATTCCAACGCTAGGCACTGTTGCTTCGTATTCTTTTTAGAAGTTGGACAGGGATAAGCATCTAAAAAGACATCATTATCTTCAAAGATATTATCTTTCAAGCCATAAATTTCTTTATCAGATAGTCCTGGTTTAAGAAGTGACTGAATATATTTCATCTTTTGCTGATTAATATCATCTTTGGTATCTTCTTTCTTAGGAAAGACGCTTTTCAGTACTCCTTTGACAGAGGAGCCAGGTATATAGGGCAGTCCCGTTACATAATCAAAAGAAAAACCAGAATAAATAGAGCCCTTTGATTTCAAATCATGGGGATTACCAGTTCCTATCATGAGGCCAGGATAAATAGTTTCCAAAGAAAAGGTTTGGAAACTCGCTACACCTTTTGAAGCATCTTTTGAAGCATTTTTCAAATGCTCCAGAGGTGATAGAGAAAGGTCAAATTTAAAATCCTGCAAAGCCTTATTTCTCTCACGAAATTGCTCCTCACTAGATGGTGATCCACCCAGTTCATAAACTAGACCTAATTTTTCTTTTCGCTCCTCTAATCCTTTAAAATATTCATGATAGTAGATATAAGACATGTTTTTTGAACTAAACATCATCCTTATCCTCCATTTTTCTCGTCTTCCTTGACTTTTTCATCTTTTGACTCTATTTCAAACAAGTTTAACCCTAGTTTGATTGCAATTGCTGCATGCAATACATCTTCTTTAATAGCGAAACTCTCATTATCATTTCTGAACGATGTCACATACTCAAACAAGGTGGTTTCTGTAATGGCTGTGTTTTCTTTCTTCAATACTTCCAAAATCATAACAGGTAGCTTGGTACGATCTTCTTTTGCATTTTTTGATTTAGCCGAATAATAGGCAACTGCCGCTGGGAGGCTTCCCATTGTAATCGCAGCTCCAAAAGAAGCGATATAGCCTCGAAACTCATTTGGAATTGGCTCCGTAAGCTCCTTTTCAATCACCTCAACAGCAATAGGAAGCAACTGATTTATTCTGTTCTTATCCATTATTTGCTCCTTCTTCATTTCTTGAAATCACTTTAATAACCTTGCAAAGTCCATAACCTACAGAAGCATTTGCACCAAACTGGATGATTTCCTCTCTCACCGAATCTGTAAACACATCTAAAAGTTTTTCTGATTCACTGGTTGAAGCCACCACTGCAAAATAGAAAATCGACTTGTGGGGCACAACCTCCTCATACCACAAATTAGTTTGTTCTCCGACACTATTTCGAGCAATTACTGGTAAACCATATTTTTCAAAGCAAGAATTATCTGCGTCTAGAGTTATCACCTCATCTCCACCCTTTATATCTGCTATTGAAACATTTTCTAATTGAAAATTTTTAAGCATTTGCTTGAAATCTTTACAGGCTGTTTTCGGAGCATGTATTGAATAGGGTTTATCATCGCCACTTATCGAACGAATTGGCAGGGCTAGTAGATTCGCACTAAGAAATTTTAGTGCTCCTGAAGTAGTGACCTTACTATTTTCCGAACCGAATATTTCATCAATGTTCGACAAGTCATTTTCTTCAAAGAAGGCTCTCAGAGCACCTTTAACGCCTGAGGAGTTAATCGTCGGAAATCCCGTCACAACATCTCGCTCCACTTCGTTATCAATGATGTTAAAATTAACATCTCCATTGCCAACATGCAAATTTGTTAAACATTCAATGACAAAAATTTTTGCTTTCATTTTTTACACCTTATTTCCTGTAATCTTATAAATAGTATTATAGCCTGCTGGCTCTAAACCAGTTTTTACCGAAATAGCATCATCACCATAAAAGACGCTCCCTGCCTTATAAAGAAGACTAGATCCTTGTAAATCAAGTCCTCTCAGACGATTTTTACTAAGGTCTGTATGAAGCTGGCGAACTAGTTTTTCCTCTAAAATCGCAAAGCCCTTAACATCATCTAACAGGCACACATCTGATAGGCAGTATTGCCAAGTCTGACCTTTTGGAGTATGTTTCTGGAAATGCTTTGTGATTTCACTTTCTAAATTATCTTCCGATTCTTGAACAGAAACCTTGAAAAGAGAACCCTTCTGTCCCATTGAAACAAGTCCGTCCGTCAACTGAACACCCTTTTCCACCGTCACATAAACCGCAAATTCGTAATCTTTCTGCAGCTGATGTACCTCTCGCTTAAATAGACGATCAGCATCAAAATTTTGGGATAGTTTTTCCAATTCTTCTTGAAAGTGAGTTTTTTCCCCTTTGTTGTACTTTTCTAACCAATCTATAAAATCATTTATAAACTCGGTTAAACTAAGATTGCTGTTCCTATCTAAATTAGAAACTTCCTGTTTCATTTCTTCATTCACAAACGACTTACACAATTCTCGAAGATTTTGCTTCAGCTTTCCCAGATCATTCTGCGTAACACACCTTACACCAGTCGCTACCTTAGTACTAAATATATCTTCGGCTGCTTCTAAATGACCTGTGTTAATATTGTAATAGCCATCCCCATGCCCTTCTTTAGGATTATATTCCTTAGATTTGGGCAGAGCGATTTCACCAAAACTAGTTGGCAGTGTAATTTCTTCCTCTAGTATTATTGGTTCAAACTGAGCAATCCCCTCTCTCCCCTGCTTGTTGTTAAAAGGATTTGGTATGACAATTTCCTCACTATTTTTTAACAGAAAGATGGGAGAGATTTTTTCTAATTTTCCAAAGTCTCGTACACTTCCATTTAGAGAAAAGCTCTTCTCTCCGATTAGAGCTTCGATTTTATTTCGCGTACTCTCATCATACCGAAAATCCTGCTTCAGCTGAATCCCATTACTGACTAAGATAAGATAGCGCATCATCCCAAAGACTGTGGACTGCTCAGGAACACTATTAGTACGGATAAAATAGGGGGCATATTCATCCTTCGAATAGTTATTTTTACCGACAAAGCTAAAGCGTCTATCTGAACCAAAAGAATAGTCTCCTAGTGGTCTAAAAGTCACAAGATAGTCTGTCATCACTTACCTCCCTGCCAAAACTTTACCAAAAATAAAATAGCCTGTAACTCTTTAGTATAGAATTCCCCTATACTTATGTTTCGTTTTGTACAAACCCCATCAACCTTTACTTTCGTATCTGGCTTATATTTATATTGATACTCGTTCAAATAGTTGTCATAGAAAAATTTAGCTATTTCGTCAAGATAACTATGATAAGACAACTGGTTTGGATTGTTAAAGTTATTCAAAAACCTCATTTTATATTCTTGAAAATCAAATATATTCTGTGCGGTTTTTTCAAATAACAACTTAAAAATAATTTCTGTATCCTGCAGATTATAGAGGACAGATTCTAGTGCTTGATCGTTCGTTGTTGCTCGATATTTTATCAGATTATCTATGGCCTCCAACTTCTCGTTTTCTATCATCAATTGAACGGTTTTTCCGCTGTGTTTTACCAACTCTATCCCCAGACGATTACCTCCACTGATTTCACTACCATTCGGACGTTTACCGTAACTTTCTTTAGCCTTATAAAGTTGGACTCTAGCTCTTTCCAGCGCTTCATATAGAGGATATTTGACATACTGAATAGCAACACCAAAAGACAAACTGACATTGATGCCATTATCTGGTAGATTTACTTTTTCCAGACCTTTTTTCAAGGTTTTTTTGAACATTTCGTCCAATTCACTACATAAGGAAAAAATAGAATGAACAGGAGCAATAAATAGTAAATCATCCCCACCAGCATAAATAGTCATTCCCCCATATTTTCCGACAAGTTTAGCCGCTTCACCAGCATAGTCTAAACAAGCCCTCGAAAAACTGTTTATCCTATCAGACTGTTTAGAGATTTCTACATCTTTACATAAAGCTCTCAAAAGAGTTCCGACCTTATCCCCATCTGAATTAACGACTGCATAGTATTCGCTTCTGACTGGTGCTACCTCACCATCAGGGACCTCTTCAGAGGAGTTTTCCTCTTTCTTTCGAGATAGAGCAATGTCTTCAATTGATTTTAAATCAGAATCACGATCTGGATGTTTTATAACCAACTGACTATTTGGTTTGGTATCTGTAAATAACTTACTTTTTTTAATATAGATATTCCGATTGCCTTTCTGGCCTGCAAAGAATGGAGCAAATAAGTTCATATCTGTTCTTCCCTTACCTGCTGCCATCAGCTCCAGCGCATCCAAAGCATCATTCAGTATTATAGCTATATTATTTCCAGCTTTTTCACTTTTTCCTATAATTTCGTTTATAGTTTTTTTATTAAGAATAACAAAATCAATTCTCAGATAGTTATCAACAAAGTGCATAATCTCCTTATCCGTCTTAAACTTTCCAAATTTCTCAGCCATTTCCTTCTTCACTGCTGAAATTATACTCGGTAATTCTCCCTCAATTACTGTATTATCATCAACTAAAAACAAAATCCGATCATGGTAACGACCAATACCATCTTCTTGTGGGTTTTGATTACTATTAGAGTCATAAAACGGTGAAAAAATCTTAACTTTTGGAATCTTAACAAGTTTTTCACAGAGCTTCTTTGTCACCGTTGAGAAAAAATAACTGCCAAACCACAAACCTGCCGGAGAGATCTCCTCTCCAATGGTTTTAAAAATCGGACCTATTGTAATACCTACATATTTCATTTATTCATCTCCCCTGTTATCTAATATCATATGAAATTTGGATGGTATGTGCATAACCTTTGGGTTCCATTTTATTATAATATTGCACAGCAAAGTCTAAAAATTTTAGTAAATTAAACTCCTCTGGAGTTTGTAGGTATATCTCTTCCCTTTTTAATTTTTCATCCAGTTTTCTTATAAATCTCTCATATTCTATTTTTCTCATTTTATTATCTTTTATGGCACTCATCCAGCTTCTAGGAACATTTTTCGATACCTTATATTTAAATTTAAATTTCTTGTTTAAAATATACTTACACCATCTCTGTTTAGGAATAATGTAAACAATATCGTTGATTACTTTAAAAGTTATTGGTGAAGAAAATCGTTCAATATTTGCTTCAATTTTATTTGCTTCATGCATAATGTCAATATTAACAGAAATATCTTTCTCTTCTTTTTTTGTGTCTTTTCTTATATCTGTAAATGATAAATAAGAAGATAGCCCCAGCAGTGCTCGAACATATTTTTCGTTATGTGTCTGCTGATTAAGGTGGTAGGGGATAGTTCCAAAAGGTTTTTCTATTACTTTATCCTTTAAAGCAGCTTTTTCATTTCCAATCATTTTATCATGCATATAATAAAACAAGGCACTTCGAGCATATTCTCCCTGATAGTTATAGCCACTCTTGGTTATTTTATAGAATTTTTCAATATTTTCAAAAATCACTTTTATCTTCTTTGAGAACTTCAAATTTTTAGCTGCTTTCCTAAAATCCATTTTATAAAGAGTCTTTAATCCAAACTCTTCCCTTAGAATTCTTTCAATTTTACTCTGTTCTTCATCAATTACAGTAAAACTACCATACCCTTTTCCTTGAGCAGCCCCAAAATTTGTCACTATAAAAAAGTTTTTGATATGTTCAACTATCAATTTCTGAAGGAGCGGATCAAAACAAGTAATTGTCATTGTAGGATTTGTTTCTACTCTGCGTTTCTCATCTCTGGCAAAATATAATTGGAAGTTGCCTTCGTTATTATTTGTCTGCTTATCATACTTGCCTTCATTTTTACTATACTTGTAAATGACATTAGGACTATTATCAATAAACTTCATTTTATATGGTAAATACTGATTTTTGAAACGGTTTTTCAGACTTGGAACTTTCTTCATCAAGTACCAATCAAATTTTGGCTTGACTTCACTAGCACGCAAAGTAGCTCCTTCTTCTTCCGGCTGGAAATGAATGATTGGCGCATGACATTTTAAGTCAAGCTCTAACTTACAATTCCTAAATTCCATATCCATTTTATCCTCCTATTCTTCAATTACAAACATTCCGAATCCCATCGAATTCTTCTCACCAAGCCCAACTTGATAGAGGAAATCCAACACCTCCGCATCTCCTCTTATCTCAAATTCTCCTTTCCAACCCGTTATGAGATAATCTTTGTATTTGGTAACAAATTTATTTTTTAAAGAAAAATTTATCGGCTCTATATCAAATCTACCTGTCGGTACTTTATGACAATAAGCTTGATATTTCCTCGCAAAATTCTCCATGATTCTGCTCTTAAATTCCGTATCAAACGGATTGTAATACAATGTTTTTTTGGTGTCAGCATCTGTAGAACGAACCACCAAGGGAGAAATCATCCGAATCTTATAAGAAGTCCCCGTTAATTTCTTCTGTTCAATTTTTACATTTAAAATTTTTACAAGGTTTCGACCAATTCGCAATTCATCTAGATTTGAAAAAGCCTCTGCAATAGTGAATAAAATGGATTGATCAATCGTTCTAATTTCAAAACGCACCTTATCAAGAAACTCTATTCGTTTTCCTTGTATTTTATATTGACCTTGCAATAGTGAAAATGTAAAAAGCTTAAAATGTTTGTCCTCAAACTGATGACCTATCTCATGAAGTTGCGCAGACAAGTCTTCCTTATTTTTCAATAAATTATAAATCATCGATTGAAGAAGGTAATTATAGTTTACTGGCAAGATAAACTGATCAATTTTTTGCAGTTCAATTAATAATTGCATCCTACATTCCTCCCTGAATTAAAATACATCTTCTTATATTATAGATATTACAAAATTTTGTAACCGCTGTCAAATTATATTGTTACAGTTTATCATCTTAAATCAACTGTGAAATCACTGCTTGCTCTTCAAATCAAATAAATAGTGCTACAGCTTGTTGACACCAATAATTCAGGATTCAAAAATCTTGCAGTAGATTTAGCTAATACAAAATTAAAATAGACGAGAATAACTTAGCAGTTATTTCAGATTGAAGAAAAAGTCTATTTTGGACAATTTGCTAGTGAGTCATCGTATTCAACATTCAAATGGTGATAAAGACTCTCCACACGATAATAACAGTTTTGAATCATTTTATACAACAATCACAGTATTGGGTATAAAGACTTCAAAGCTGAATTATTTAGTTACCTAAACTTCTTCATCAAAAGATGACTAACCTTCAAATTTTTCCAAAAATGTGTTTAGAATATTGATAAAATGCATGTTTTGCTTTGGTTACAAATAGAAAAATGAATGAACTAGTTTGCAAAGCTTTATATAATTTATAATAATAAAAGTATTGGACATATTACAGTAAGTTCTATTGGGGGAAAATTTAGCTTTTCAATAGAGTTCAAAAATGATATAATCAATAATGTACTTCATGATACTGTCTCAACTAACCAAAGCTAGTGAGTTTATATTAGCCACGATTTTAGTAAACTGACAGGTGAGAGAATATGTCATAGAAAGCGAGGTAAACTAACAGGTGAGAGAATATGTCATAGAAAGCGAGGTAACCTCACAAGAGTAGAGTCCGAGTAATACGAATCTTAAGTATAGATTTCATAGCTTAACCAAGTAACGTTTAAAATATCTGTTGAGTATCTTTATAAGATTTCTACATAAGAAAATATTTTAAAAGGGGATGATCGTCGTACTTTTTATACGTCGAATTTACATTCATAAGGCATTCGTTCAAGAACTAACGGAATGGAAAGAAAAACAAGCTCATCTATTAGTAGAGTTTACGGACAATACAGAAGACTTACAAATCTTTCAAGACAGTCCTTTACAACTGACTGCTCCAATGGTTTCTAATCAAAAGACTAAATTGAAAAAAAGAATGCCTGCATCATTAAAAATGATTCGTAATCACGATTTCCGACACTCACATGCAGCGTTTCTAGTTTCAAAAGGACTCAGAAATGGTGAGGGGAAAGATTATATATTTTTTACACTTATGAAATGACTTGGACATAGTAGCATTAATACAACTATCAACATCTACTCGCATTTATTCCCAACTCAACAAAAAGAAGTCGCCAATGCTTTTGACAACTTCTCGGGCAAAAAATGGCAAAAAAATTTATAAAAGAAGGCTCAAAGCCTTGATACGAAAGGAATCTTAAAAATCTTATGATGAACATGCAAAATATGATGAAGCAAGCCCAAAAACTAAAAAAAGACATGGATATTGCTCAAGCAGAATTAGCTGCAACAGAATTTACTGGAAAATCTAGCCAAGATTTAGTCATTGCAACTCTAACTGGTGATAAAAAAGTTGTTAAGATTGAATTTAAACCTGAAGTTGTTGATCCAGAAGACTTGGATACTCTATCTGATTTGACTAGTCAAGCTATCAATCATGCCATTGATCAAATTAATGAAACTGCTAAACAAAAATTAAGTGCTTTTTCAGGCGGATTGTCTTTCTAGTTCTATTGACTTTTAGCATTTATAACTATTTGTTAATTGTATCAAAGTTACACCCTATAATAAAAAGGAGAGGTTCGTTCCTCTCCTTTTTATTATTTCAGTCCATAATTTCAATCCACATATTGTAAACTGAAATTCAAACACTTTTCTACTTATCTATTTTTATATTAGGTCTCAACTACTATAAATGACTAGTTTAGAAATTAAAGAACTCCGTTGCTTTTTTTAGTAGTAGTTCCGTATACTCAGGATCATCTTGCGCCGTTGTTACTTGCAACTGAACCATTTCAAGATCATCCGTAATCATCCCATCAGCTCCGAGCTGAACGGCTTTATCAAAAGACTCAGAACCATTCACAGTCCATACGTAAAGCTTTTGTTCTGTATACCAAAGTTTAGTGACAAAATATTCATCCAATGTTGAATACTCCATGGTATAGCCAGTTGCCTTGGTTTTTGGGAAAATACTATTATAAGGCATAATAAAGTAGGACGGGATCTCAGGATCATAATTCAAAACCTTATCAATCACCTGGTAATCAAGGGATTGAATCTGGTATCCATATTTCTTGATGGTCGTCCCATATTTTTCAAGGAAATGTTCCATCATTTGCGGACTGTCTTTTTTACTGGTTTTGATTTCAATCAACAATCTTTGATGAAGTTCATTCGCGCGATTGAGATAGTCATCAAAACTAGATATCTTGGTTCGATAGCCATTTTCAGAAATATCTAACCCTTTCAACTCCTCCAAAGTCAAGTCTTGAGGACTAGCGTTGATACCTGCTAAGTTCTTAAGATTGGCGTCATGCATCATCACAAACTGACCATCTTTGGTCTCCTGTACATCCATTTCAATCAAATCTGGTTTCAGTTGCGCTGTTTTTTCCAAAGACTGTACAGTGTTTTGTACACCATTTTTATTTGAAACACCCCTATGTGAAATAACTAAAGGGGTATTTGTCACAGGAGCTTCCAGATAGATATAACCTTCCAGCGCAAAAAAGATACTAGCACAGCCCATCACCCCCCATCTCATCAGATGGTCTTTTTTTCTTCTTGGCATAATCTCCAGTTCCTCACCTGTCAAAAAGGAGACAAACTTAACAAGGAAATAGGTCAACGCCATATAGTGGATGTTTTTTATCAAGACAAAGTTGATAACTCCAAGAATCAGTGATTCTTTCTGTGTTAAATTGTCAATTACAATCTGTCCCAATAGCAAGGGAGTCAAGAGGAGGAAGAAAAAGAGATAGGTTTTAATAATAATGAGCAGCAAGTTCCAAGCATAAAAGAGAACTTGTTTTTTTGTCTTTTGCAGACTAAATTTTACTCCTTCTCTCACAGTCTTCTTTTCAAAGAGAATCTTTGGAAGGACAAACATGAGTCGGACAGACACATAGAGCAAAATCCAAGCAGATACAAAAATCATCAAACCTACTAGCCAGTACTTGTCTTCCAGATAAGTTACGATAAAGTCTGGAATAACGATTTTATTTAAGTAATAAATTTTTAAAATTTTCCTGATGAAAGGAAAGAGCATGGCTACGTAGAAGAATACAAAGGCCATCTTACAGAAGCTCAAGCGTTTCATGAACAGAAAACTTTGCTGGAAAACTTTGCGACTGTACTCAATCAAGGTTCTCTTTTCATGGTAGAGAAGGTGACGCGCCCCAATAAAGAGGAGGCAAATCTGGAAATAGGCCACCAAAAGATTGATTACAATCAGGACGAGAAAGGCCAGACTGATTAAAGGAGAACTCGTGATAATGGCAAAAATATTATTGTAAGAAATAAACAAATAGCCCGTCTGGCTGAGTAAAAGACCAGCAAGGAAAGAATTGAGAGGTAACCACAAATATTCCACCATCATGAAAATTAAGAAAAAGAGGAAGAGAACTTTATCTAGGTTGAGGTAAATTTTCCTAAAACCTAGTTTTTTAGGTTTTTCAGGTTTCATAAGCACTCCTAGTCTAGAAATTGAGATAAGTCTAGCCCACCAAAGGGATTCATGGATAGATTGCTCTGTTCTTTCAATAATAGCTTTCCTTCATCCGATTCTAAAAAGGCTTCGTAAACACGCGCTGTCATGCGGGCATCTTCTAAACTATTATGCGATTGACCTTTAAAGCCTAAAAAATTCGCTACAGTTTGCAGTTTGAGGTTGGCAATGCCGTGTAGGTCAGAACTACGGCGTTCAAAAGCCTCATCATATAGGTCAACCTTATACTGGTCACGATAGTCCAAGCCATGCTCCATGAGAATAGGCAAATCACTCTTGGCTGCATTGTAGCCAACAATGGGTAAGGTGCCTACAAATCCCTGAAAGTCCTGTAAAACTTGTTCTACTTTTGGCGCATCTTTCAAGGTTTCAGCTGTAATTCCTGTCAAACCATTGATAAAACTCTTTAAAGGTACGCTGGTATGGACATAAGAATCAAAGGCATCTATTTCATGACCATCTTGAAAATGAACTGCTGATACCTGAATTAAATGGGTAACCCCTTCGTGTTGATTGAATTCTAAGTCAAAGGCGATATAGTCTCTTAATTTTTCCATCTTTTACCTCAATTCCGACTCAATTTAAACTATAAATAAGAAAAGAAGCTATTAGGTTAGTGAATAACCCAAACAGCTTCTTTATTTTCCTCCAAACAGGCGAGCAAAAAAGCCTCTTTTGGTTGCTTGGACTTCTTCTTTTGCTTGGTCCAACTCTAGTTTCAAGCTTTCTTGATCCTTCATAGCTTGAAGAGTTAACTGTTGCTGTTGATCCAATTGTTTGTCCTTTTCAGCAATCTGGCGGTCTTTGATGCGCATCTGCTCATCTTTTTCTGCCAGCTGCTGGTCCTTGGCCTTGAGTTGCTCGTACAATCGAAGAATTTCAGCATTTTTCTCATCGACCAAGATTTCCATCAGTTCACGTTGTTTGACATCATCACTGACTGGTTCATCTTCAAAAATCGTTTTTTTATAGATTTCTTCTAGCTTGATCAAGCCACTTC
>CAUSRF010000013.1:0-27738 GCA_963534275.1 uncultured Streptococcus sp. | reverse complement strand
CTTTGTGTCTAAATTTTTGGGAATAATCAAATATCCTTATAACTCAATAAGAAAGCGAGATTTTTCAGACAAAAAAACTGGAAAAAGTTCCTCACTTTACCCCAGCCCTTGACTATATTGCACTATTTATGCTACAATATTGTTTGACTGATTAAGCAAAGTGTGTGTTTGTCTTAATCGGTGGTGTAGGAGTTGCTGCTTCTACACCTTTTTCGTTTTCATTTACTCTATTATTGTAACACATATTAGGCAAAAAAGCAACTGTTTTGTCTAAAAAGCATAGCAAAAAGACCTCTAAAATTGCATTTTTTAGAGGATTTTCTTTACCTTTTCCTTACTTTCGCTTACGCCCTCGTTTTCGTATGACGGCTCCATGGGGGCGGTGGTCAACAAGAAATCCTGCTCCTAAACGGATCGCCCTATACTCCTCATACTCATTCCGCCAATCCCCGAAAAACAATTCGTATAGCTGATCAATTCGTTCAAGGAGTATCATCCTAGCCATAGTACAAGCTCCTTCAATAGACCAATACATCCCTCGATGTTTCATGCGGTAAGTGACCTTTCTGTGTTGACTCTCCATTACCCCAATACCATGAGAGGACAACCCTCTAAGTTTCGGTGGTCTGGTATCCCCAAAATTTCTCAATAATTTTTTACGGAAATTGTAAAAGCTATCAAAAGCCTCCTGGCTTTCTATAAGAGATTCGACTGTATCAAGCACGGTCTGAAGCAGGCTTCTCTGATGTGTATGTATAGCCTTAAAAGCCAGATCAAGTAGTGTAGATGGGTACGGCTTCAGGAATCTTTTTAATTCTTCATTGACATGATAAGCATCCCAGAAATGCTCATGACGTTTAATCCGTAGAGCTTTCTTGATTTCTTGAAATACTCTTCGAGTATATCCTTTACCATTGTCCGAGTTAGTGATAAGAAGAGTTCGATCAGTGATTTCAAAATGATTGTAGAGATAGTCTATCAATTCTTCCTTTGCTTGCTCATGGCTTGTATGGATAATTTCATGCTTATTCTCGAGTACATACCGATTATTTCCAATCTTCTTCGCTCCCGTATGAATTAGAAAATGGGCTAAGTCTGTATTGTGTCGTTCATCATCGCTTGATGTTGTCTTGACGAGCACACCATCTCCCTCCAGGTAGATTTTATCTGCTTGGATTTTTTTCGGTTGCTCATCACCTCTAAAAAGCCGATAGCGTTCCCTCTCTGAAAAGAGTCTGCCTGCCATTTTTACAGACTTCAACACAGCATCCTTTGTTATCTCCAGGCGATAAGCCATCTTAACGGTTCGACAAACTTCACGGTAGGATAAAACGGAAGCGTGTTTTGCCATGTGAAAAATCATCTCCGGAGAATAACGCATATACTTTTCTAAGCCTAGCCACTCATCTACAGGATAACAGCTTCTCTTTCCCTTTCGCCAGCGATTCCTAGAAAAGGTCATCTCTCCAAATGTAAAGACAACTGTCCTCTCTGTACTGTCTATCCGTTTATACCCCTTCAGTCTCATGGAGGAAGCTATCTGCTCGTCATAATCTCTTACTCGCTTCAGGAATTGCTGCTCACGTTTGCGATCTAGTTCTGCGATAAATTCTTTTTCATCAAATCTAAACATACTCTCTATTGTACTGAAATCATGACTAGATTGAAAACATCAGAAACTTTTACAAAGTTTTTTCATCTTCAAAACTTCGGTCCACTTCCTCTTCCCGACTACGCACGTTCTCCTTAACATCTCTATAATCTGTGTAATGTTTTAGAGTATCGTCAAAGAACTCTTGTAGGGCTCCTTTTTCAATTTGAAATTGTTTGATCAGTTGGCTAACATCTTCCAGCCCCATATCTTTTGGAACTCCTAAAGCATCCAATAGTTGTACCGCCGCAAGACTGTTTTCTGGAGATTGCTGGATAGCTAAAAGTGCTCCTTCAATTTTATGATAACGTCCAAGTCGCTCATCTAGCTGTCTTAATTCCTCCTGAGTAGCCCCTATCTTTTCATTAAAACGATCCTCCAAATGTTGAAATTGTGCTCCATTTGTCACGCCGTGCTCGACTAAGAAATTATATTCCTTAATCAGTTCACGCATAGAGGAAATTTGAGCATTTTTAGTTACGACTGTCTCGCCATTTTGTTTGGCCAATTGCCTTGCGACAGTCAAGCCCATCATGTACCTATTTTTTTGAGATTGATCAGGATTGAGAAAATAAAAATAGTCTTTCTCTTTGATATAGATGGTATAATTTCCATCCTCATTTTTATCAACTTTATGAGAAGGTATTAAAATGGTACCACTATTTAAAGCTCCCATATCCATCTGTACGTAAATACCTTGCTTACTTTCTTGTTCGACCTGCCAGGATTCCACTTCCAATTTCAATTCAAAATCATTTGCTGTTTTTTCTTTTGATTCTTGATATTGTTCTTTCAATTCCTCCACATCAAAAACTAACTGATTCTTTGAAATTCTCTCTTTTATTTTTTCAAGAGAATAGAGTCCTTTCTTCGATAATGTATCATCTCGGACATTTCTTTGTTGGGGCTGATCGAGCAATTTATACTTCACAAATTTACCAGAGAAATCGATCTGAAGATCAAGCGCAGCTGCCTTTTGTTTGAAATCTTCTAACGACAAAGAGTGCTTCAGAAGGAAATCCAGACGATCCTTAATTTCAAACCGATAATTATTTTGTCTCCGCCAAGCAGAATACTTTGTATAAGAATTTTTCATTGTAGGCTCAATAATTTTAGCGCCATAACGTGCCGCATGCTTGTCCGATATTGCCCTCAAATTTTTCAAGGTTTTCTTTTCCCAGCGAAATTTCTTGAGCGTTGAGGTATTGGTGGTATTAAGTATGATATGGTTATGAAGATGATCTTTATCCGTGTGGGTTGCGATCACAAACTCATAATTTCCACCTGTCAATTCTAACATCGTTTGACGGCCAATTTCATGAACCTGCTCAGGAGTCAAGTTATCATCTGGAGAAAAAGACTGGATAATGTGATGGGCCAATACTTGTTTTCCTGAAGATAATTCTTTCAAGTCGTCATCTCCTTTTTTAAAGGCTGCAGCCAATTTTGTCATGACCATTTCTTCATCCGCTACGCTAAAATCAGAGATCCCATTGCCAGATACTAGCTTCATTTGAAGTTCACCATCATGATAGACAAGAGGAAAATCAAGATCACTTTCTGCAGTTTCTGATACAAGAGTTTTCGCTTCATTCAGAATATAGCGTACAGCTATTTTTAAATTTGAAGGAGTTTTAATTTGTTTAGGTGTTTTGATTACTACCATTCGTCATACGTCCTTATAGTTTTTACTTTTCGCTCCTGTAAACTTTTCTTCTCTGCGCTAGAAAGTTTGGCAGCTACCATCTCTTTCAACTCAGATAGATAGTCAATAACTTGTGCTACTTCCTCTGTCGTAACCCCTTGATTTTCGTTAGCATGCTTGGCAATTTGGTTGATGTTCGTGCCCACTCGATTGATAGCAACTCGAAGGTCTTTCAATTCAGAAAAATCAATTTGAACCACCTTCCCTTGTACCAGTTGATTCTTCGCATAGTATTGAAAAGATGGAACTCCCATTTGGGCCATCGCCGTTTTAATTTGACGATCTTCCTCTGGTGTTAGTCGTATCAATTTTTGTATATAGCGTTTTCTATTTTCTCGTTTCTGCATTATTTTTTTATCCTCTTTTTCTCAAAGTCTCTGGCATTTTCTGACCAGGCATCAGCCCCTGACTTCCTTGTGGCAAGCGTAGCAAATGGATATCCATTTGCGAAATTTAAAAAAATCAGAGAAGGAGAACCTTGTAGTTTTCCTTCTTGATTTTCTCAGTTTTGGGGAAATCCCCAAGCCCCTTTCCTATATCTTTTGGAGTACAACCTCTAACAATTTATCGCAACCAACTGAAGATGTTTTTGAAAATAGATGATTGCTTATCACTATTTTCTACACTTTTTTCTTTCTGACCTTGTAACTTTTCAGCTAGGACAGAAAGTTGTTGAGAAGTTAGAGGCTGGAAAATCGACTGCCCAATTTGTATTTCTGTCAGTAAGATTTTTTCTGTGAGTACAGCTTGAAATTCTTCATCTGTAATCATCTTGAGTAGCTCAATATTTTCTTCTTCCCACTCCAAAAGAGCAGGATCTCCTTCAGGTAGTTGAGACTGTTCTTCCTCTAGTTGCTCCAGAACTTTTTGGCGAGTCAAGTCTTTAGCGTTTGGCAATACTCCTTGAACTCTGTCTCCATCCATGATTGGAATAAAGTCTGAAAGGATGATAATCAGTTGTTCTTCTTGTTCATTAGTCATGAGTGTTGTCCTCCTTGATGATGATTTGTTTTTAATTTGACCTTGGGTTTATTTGGGGTGTCCCGTTCGGTCATTTCGAGAAACCCTTCTCTTTTTTTGATTGTGCATCTGCTTTCAACTCCTGCTTGTGATCTTCGACAGCCTGCTTGCTCTGATCTTTAAACTTCTCCAGTTTTTGTTCAAAACTACGCTTCGTTTGTTTCTCCTGACTCAATCTTAATTGTTCCAATGCTTGATCCATCCGAACCATTAAACTTTTAGCTTCTTGTTGGACAATATCTAACTGTGCTTCTAAATCAGCAAGTGTCTCCTTATCAGCAGACCACCCAGATAGATAGTTAAAGGAGTACTCTGACGTATCAATACCATAGTATGAAGAAACAACATAAGCAACACTTTCAGCCTGGAGTTCAGCAGTGCTTCTAGTTAGATTTTCTTTTTGAGGATTATCTGCATGATGCAACTCTGCATGAGCCATCTCATGTAAGAAAGTTTTAATAATTTGAGCCTTGTTCATCTCATTACTACGTAAAACAATTTGATTTTCTGGGACAGAATAATATCCATGTTTATTATTTTCCATCTCCTCAAATCGAACCGATACATCATTTTCTTTTGCAATAGCCATCAGGGCACGGTAAAGATTTGCATAGTCCAAATCAGTCAGCTGTTCTTTAACTTCTGCAGCTTTTGGCATCTCCTTTCCTTCTGTCTGACTAACATCAAAGACTGGTACTAGGCCAAAGAATGTGACAGTTTCTGGCTTCCCATTTTTATCCAATATTGGTTGGTTATTTTCGTCCTTTTTGATTTTCGTCATAGGTTTAAAAATACGTAAAGCCTTCTCACCTTTTTTCACATAGCGGTCAAAGTTTTCTTTCCACTGCTTGAAAGAAGCTACTTGCCTTGCTTCAGGATTTTGTGCAAGAATTAAGCGTAAGTTACGATTAGAATAATTATTTAGTTGGCTCATTTTCGTTAGATAGTCTCTGTACTTATCCGAATCCAGAAACTCCTTAATTCCTTCTTTAAGGTGACGACTTAATCCTGCCATATCTTTATTTTGAATAAAATCTGCGACTGCAAGACTGCTAGCTGCTAAAACAACTTCTTCCGCTTGTAGACTCTCCTCGACCTCTGGTTTAGAACCTGGTTTCGATCTAAAATCATACGGATTCGTTCCCTGAAGCAACTCCTCCTCATCAGAAACACCGTCAGCATCAGCATCTCGTTTCAAGTCCTGCTTATTGTGTCCTTGTTCTTCTAGTTTGATTTCTTCCTCTTGTGATTTCTCAAATTCATCTCGAACTGTTGCGATCGTTTGTTCAACTTTTTCTGATAAACTTTTGATTTCTTTTTGCCATTTTTCTACAAGAGCTACTTGTTCCAATGGAGAGTCCTTAACTCCTAACTTTTCAAACCAAGCAGATAGGCTTTCGACCTCAACACTATCCATTCCATCAAAAGAGATAAACCCAAGACGACTATCATGACTACTATCTGTAAACCCAATTGGACTATTTTCCAAATCTCCAAACGGGAGTTGGGATAGAAGTTGATCTGCGTAAGGAGTATCTTCCAAAGCGTAACTGAACTGAGAAATATCTAACTCACTCGCCAATCTCTCCAGGTGATACTGAGTAAATATGGTCCCATCTATCTTCATCAATTCTGGGTACTCTCTCATTTCTCGTGTACCAAGTCTTTCTTTATGAGCGATTGGGTTAATCTCCTCACCGATATTGTAACGGATGCTATCCTGAATAAGTTCACCATCAGGAGCGTAGATACTAAACTGGATCTTAGTTGGAGAGATGTAGCCTTCTGGATAAACACCAGTCACTTGTTCTAGTCCTTCTTGATGTAGCTGATAGAAGTCCTGATTGGCTTTGTAAAGCTCTCTAGCAAAATCTTGATAAGATATCAGCTCTGTTTCTTTAAAGGGCAATCTAGGCCCATCTGGGCGCTCCTCAGACCATTGAAGGCGTACATGGTAGTTCTCCTTATAGATATGATCTTGTTTCCATTCCTTATAAAAATCTGAATTTGTATCTAGGAGGTGATCTTCTCCAGCTGCACCAACAATCTGATCAAAATTATCATTGTGCTGTTTTGCATAGTCAAGATACTGATTCCAGGCTTGATGAAATTCTTCTGGAGCAATATGTTCAATTTCTTTAGTTGTATCAGGCTTGATTTCCTCAAACAAGCCATTTTTCATAATGGATTGCAATTCTTTACCCCCATCCTTAATATAGTCCTCATTGATCGATAGCTGTTCAATGTGGCCATTACGTTCACGGAATACTGCAAGAATAGGAGTTTTATCTGCCGTCTCCAGTTCTTTGACCAGTCTGGCTCTAGATTGAAATACTGATACTGGAATATAATTTTCTTCTTCCAGCTCTTTAAACAGTAAAATAATATCTTTATCATCAGACTTTATAAGACTGTCAAAGCGCCCATTATATCGTCTAAGATTAGTTAAATCATCAAAATAGAAAGACGTACTTTCTGTTGCGACTGAAAGATCTGACAGGACGTTGATTTTGTCAAAAGCTGCATCATTGTTAGCCAAAAGAATATTATCAAAGTGCCCGTTTCCCTCTGCAAAATCACGTAAAGTTTTTTCAGGTGTCTGCCCTGGTGCAAGTGGCTTGATCCCCGTCAAGTGCATGAAGTGTTTTTCTTCAAAATTTACTTGTACAGTCTTATCAGGAGTGACATAATAAATCTTAGAGTTAGCCAATTCAGCCAAATAATACTGCGCTGCATTCTGTATAGTTTGACTACGAATTGGACGATTCAATTTAGCTAATTCATGCGAGGAAATAGAATGATAGTGGCCATCATTACTTGACTGAAACTCTTCATTTATGCTAAAATATAATAAATGAGAGGATAACGTAGGGCGACTGGTAACAGAGCGTTCAAAGGTACCAACTTCTGGTACGGGTGTGGGACTGCCTTCAGCCTTGGGCTGTAAAGACCCCTGACTACCATTGGTCCTCTCATTTTTTTGATACTCTGAATTCATATTTTGCTCTTGAGACTTCCCAAGAGCTTTTTCTGTGCTCTGATTTTCTTCCAGTGCTCTACTAGAATCTCCAAGAGGATTGGAAGGTTTTTCAAAGGTCACTGTTTTGTCCGAATCAATGATCATTTGTTTTTTTGGCTCTACTGAAAAACCTATATTATTCCAGTTTTCCTTCAACCATGTTGCATCTTCAGGAGAGAGGTGGATGGTATCAGGAAAGTGGCTTGATGCTTGAATTTCCTCCGTCTGCTCCAGTTGTTTTTCCTGCTTTAGGATCTCATTCCAGTCTGTCTTCTCCTGGCCTTCACGTTTTGGTGGCCTTGCATCGATAACTGGAATATTTTTCTCCTGTAATTTAGTAATAAAGTCTGTACCTGCTTTATCATGATCGACCGCCAGCGTGATGAGATCATCATATTTGTGATCTTGGAAAAGTGTGGAGGTTTCTGCTGCAACAGATAAAAATTTAGAGGTACGTGTTAGCTCACTAGACTTGGTATAATCCCTTTCATCCATAGGAATATCCCCTCGCTCCTGTAACATTTCAAGAACATAGTGAGACAAAACTCCCTCTTTTAATCCTTCCATCGCAATCAGTCGAACATCGTTTAATTCGCCCTTATGAAGCTCATAATAGCTCATTAAGTCAATTGGTGCCTCTGCCACAATTAAACGCTTAGGAGACCCTATAGAAACGTTTAAACCACTGATAGATTCTGATTGATACATGATTTGTTTCAAGTATCCCTTGCCAGGATGACGTTCCTGATCAGGAACAAGTCCCTGGAGGCTCGCACCCACCAGTTGCTGATTTCTGTCCAAGTATTTAAAAACCAATACGTCTTCTATAACACCATCTTTGTCCTTACGTTTAGCTTGGGCCAGTGTCCCCTTCTCCAGAAAGAAGTCGATTGTATCATCAGAGAGACCTCTAATCTCCTTGAGATAGGACCTCGCCTCCACAAATGGTTGTTCGTAAGGAGCTAGTGTATAGTTGAAAGGTTTACGTTCCTCCTCTACTGATTTTGCTTCAGGAAAGGATCCTGTCTCCAAGAATACCATAGCATCTTTATAGCTGACATTTTGCATTTGTTGCACGAGATTGATGGTATCACCAAAGAGGTTTTGAGAATACCAATGCCAGGTATTCTTGACCGTATCGATCTTAAATGAGTCATGTTCAGCCCAATAATACTCTCGGTGTGACTTTCTCTTCATTTCCATTCCGAGACTACGAGCTACTTCTAAAATATCCAGCGATTTTGCCTGTGCTTTTGTTAAGGGCATACTGTTTCCTCCTCAACTAGTTCCTTAAATAAAAGATATCCTTCAGGAGTTGCATCTAGTTCACTAACAACTAATGGATCTTCCTGATTCGTTGTCACAAAAAGATGAGGAGCTAATTGATAAAAAGTCTCCTCATCTGCCTGTTTAAGTAGCTGCCAAATAGCATAACGTTCTGTGGCTAAATTTTCTAGCTTTAATGCTAGAACCTGCGAGATACTCTCCAGGTATCCTAATTGTGTTTTAGGTGTTTCCATCCTTCTATCCTTTCTGTATGTTAGGCCACGAATAACTCTTTTAGCTGCGGAGTCAAATCGTTGGCATATAAAAGCAAGCCATCGATGTCTGTTCCTTTTCGAGTATATTCGTACCAGTTTTCTTTGTCTTCAGGAGAACTTGCAATCTCATCTTTTCTAGGATGATCATAGACACTTGCTTTTTTATCTCTGAAGACATTTTGTTTAGAAATAAAAACCAATCCTTCTTCTACCCCAATTCTTGCGACTTCATCTGGAGTTAGAAGGGGACGGCCTTGAATTTGTTTATTTTCACTTGAGGATCCGTTCCGATAACTATGCGATTTTGAAGTGGATCGAGTGCGTATCGTCTGCTTACCTGACCTTGTAGAATAGTATTCCATTGTATCCTTGTCATTGGTTCCTAAAAATAGGTGAGTAGCACAGTTATTAAAGATGGTCTTCCAATCGCTTTTATATAGTGATTCTAGCTGATTGACAGCTTGAATGATAATCTTAATAGACATCTCACGACTACGAATCGAAGAGAGAACCTGGGCGAAGTTTGGAATACGGCCAATTTGCGCAAACTCGTCGAAGATAAACTGAATGTGGCGAAGATTTTTTCTACTGTAGCCAGGTACTTTACCTTGCAAGATATCATCAGCCTTATGTGTGAGAACCTCAAATCCAATCGCAAACAAGATTGAGGAAAGAAAATTAAAGGCGTTATTGGTTTCAGGAATAGCAATAAAAACGGCTGTCTTTTTCGTATTCCAGGTATCCATTTCCATGGTATCCTCACTAATCAAGTTTCGGACATCTTCGTGGTCGAAGATAGAATAGCGAGAAGACAAAATCGCTACCACACTGTTTCTTGTCTCGCCTCTGAAGTTTTGGAATAATTTCCACTGTTTATAAGCATAGTTGTTAGGTTGATGTTCGTTCAGTTCTTCAAACATCTGCTCGACAGGACTTGGTACATCTGGATCCTCTCGATACATATTTCTTAATAGATCCGCAACGTGACCCAAGTTTGGCATGTATAACTGGACTCCAGTTTCAGGATCCTTAGAGTCAAAATAGAGATAACCAATCAATGCCCGTTGAAGCATCAACTCTGCTTTAACCCAGAAGTCTTCTCCAGTATGCTCGCTATTCTTCGTTCCCTCAGTAATTGCTTCAGAGATACGATCAATATCTAGCTCAGACTTCATGTAATGAAAAGGATTAAACCGATCTGAATTCTTGAGCCGAATCAAATCAAAGATTTTAACAGCATAGCCAGCTTTCTCAAGCATCTTCCCAACTTCGTGTACCAGATTTCCTTTAGGATCTGTCACAACAAAGTTTGAGTTCATCTGCATTAAGTTTGGCAATACAAAAGTAAAGGTTTTACCATCTCCAGGAAGACCAATGACAATCACATTTTTATTGAGCTGAACATTGTAAGCTAAGCGAAAGTTAAATAGGCCCATTTTGACCTGTTTTGAAAAAATCATATTCTTCTCAAAATCAACGTCTTCAAATCGTCTCATTTCCTTCAAAGTCGCAAAACGAGCACTACCTTGTTCTTCTCCCTGGCGATATAAATTCTTATCCATAGAAGCATAGACAAGCATTGGGAGGCCGAATCCGATTAACCCTGCATACAAGGCTCCTGAATCAAAGAAAACACCAAAAGAGAAGCGTTCCCAGTGTTCTAGCAACCAACGAAGCCGCAACATTCCCATGAAAGGTACTGCTGCAGTCGAAAGTTGGTAGTAATGGTAAAAGGACTGGAAAATAACAAATGAAAATAGCCCCGCCACCAGGTAGGGCCATATGGGCTTCCTAATCATCGTGCTTTCTCCTTCCCAATATCCTTCGTCACTACAGGGATGGTTCCCTTATACACCGTATGACTCTTGTAGTAGGCTATTTTGTCTTCAGGAGTCATTTCATGTGGTTTCTTCAGCACTTTTTTCGCAAACTCTTCCAATTTTTCTGGGCTTTTCGTGATATCTGCCAACATCTCTTTGAGAGCCTTTTCTACCAAGATGCGATTTTTTGTTTCAAAGAAGAGATAAGTTGCACCATCTTTTTGATGATAAGTAAAACCTATCTTATACTCCTCCAGGTAATGCTTCAACTTGGCCAAGTGGACTTCACTATTTAACAATTTCTCGACATCTTTTTTTGATTTGGTGGCCATAAAATCATTAAAACGTGTCTCCCCTTCAAAGGTTCGATTCGCTGCCTTATGTTGTTTCTTTTCATAATGGGCTTTTGCGAGGGCATACAGAGCTTGTATCGTCATCTCCAGGGTAACTTTTCCTTTCAAAGCCAGAGAATGACTGACTTTTTCTTGATCCATGTAAGACCTCCTTTATTTTGGGTAATTGGATAGTTCTGGCTTAGCAATAACCTGGAATCCGTAAGGTGCTGAAGGTTCTTCCTTTACAGTAACTACCAAGCGTTTCTGACTTCTGTTCTCACCGTCTTTCACGGCTACTACATAGGTTAGCTGATAAGTTGCTTCATCAACAATCAAGCTAGATTCCAAAATCACAGACTGCAGTTGACCTGCTTGTCTATCTATCGTTAATTGAGGAGCTACGAAATCAGCCATTTTCCCTTTATCAGAGTAAAGGACTGGTAAAAAGTAACGTGAAAAGGCATCTAGTTCCCCTGTTTTTGACTGAATGGTTTTTAGATTTGAAAGATCCTTGGATACGGCCGAGAGTTGCTTTTCTTGATGGTAAACTAGCGTAAAGGATAAGCCAGCAAGTGTCAGACTTCCTACTAGACTCAATAACACCAAAACTCTTCCTAAATACACCCAAAAAGAGCGTTTAGAAGAGGGTCGAGGTTTGGGAGTTTCATGTTTCAAGGAAGAGGCTTCAGTTTTCTCTTCAGGAGCCTTCTCTAGATCTTTTGTTTTCGTCTGGCGCTTAAAGAAAGAGGGTTTTACTTCTTTTGCTGCAGCCTCCTGGTTATTCAACGTACCAGGCTTCAGGAAGAGGCTGTCTGCGATTCCCTCAAACGGCAAATAGATATCTTCTTGGTAGATCACTACATTCTTTTTATCTAGTTCCTCTACCAATAAAACGGCCTCTGCCTCCTCATGCTTAACCTTGGCATTTTCTCGCTCCAGCGCTTGATACACAAGGTCTCGATTCTTATACGTTGTGGTCTTGTTTTGTGTCAGATTGGTTAAACGGTACATGTTTTTCAGCTCCTTTCAATTTTCCTTCAGCAAGAGCTGTTTCAATATCAGCCCAGGTTAAATTATGTTTGGCCAAGTAGTTTGACCGTTCCTCATGTTTGGCCAGAATGATTTGAGTTTCTAGCTGCTGCAGTTTCTCTTCTTCCTTCTTGGCCTTGGTCATATAGTCAGCTAAGCGGTCTTCCGCTTTCTGTTTTTGTTTTTCCAAAGTTTCTAATTTTGTCATTGTTCCTTTTTCCCTTCTGTACTTTGTGTTTGGTTAGTGATTGGTTTGTTTAACGATGGAATACTCGCCTTTTCGCTGGCGTTCAAGCTGTCCACAATCAAAATAGGGTCAATATGATTTACCAGGCATTTCCCATCTTGCTTGCTGAAGCGAATCCGTATGGTTCTTGAAGATCCTACGTTTGTTTGGGCGTTAGTATAATCATACTTCTTCTGTAACTGTGTCTGAGTGTATCTCACTTGAGCTAGGGCAACATGGTTTTCTTGATCGATGTAGATGGTAGAAGACTTCATCTGTGTATCCACTACATAGCCCTTATAGGTTTGTACCGTTGGTTCTTCTTCAGAGTTCACTTCCTGATTGTAAGCAGCTTCTGTCATATAGGGCAAATAGCGATTTCTATTTTCTCCCAGATCCTGCTTATTGAAGTAAGCCGTCAAAAATTCCTTTACATATTCTTGCGTTAGTTCGCTTCCCTCTGCTTTGGTTTCTTGTTGCGTAGTTTCAGCTTCCTGTTTAGCTTTCTTTTGTGATGAGGTTGCTGCACCAATCCAGAATACGAATCCTAGAACTAGCACAACTCCTATAATGATTCCTCCTATTTTAAGGAGTTTCAATTTCTCCATATCTATCATTTTCATGATTTACCTTCTTTCTTTTTTAATTCGGTGTCGCAAATGTATAGTAGTAAGCTGGATATAGGACAGAAAAATGTACCTTATCCTGTACTCCTTGGATATTACATTCTGAAACGAGGAATGAACCGTCTGGATTCACAGCTTCCACAATCGCAACATGGCCGTATACATCTGGTGTCCCACCAAATCCACCTACTACTGATACAACAGCTCCTTTTGTTGGAGTTGTACTATACCGCCATCCTTTTGCGACTAGGCTTGCCACCCAATCCTGACCATTACCAAGGTAACCATAAGCTCCTGATAAGTCTGTAATCGTTCCTAGTTCAACTAAACGATTATAGGCATACCAAGTACATTGTCCCACTTCATAACCGCTTCCTTGTTGTGTAGTCATAGAAGCCTGTGTTGGAGGGTGTTCCACTTTTGACTGATACTCTTCAGGGAAATTCCAGGAAGACGCTAACGCTCCACCTCCTCGAACTTGTTGAGTAAGAAAAGCGTGGATCTGCTTAGCGTTATTTTGGCGCTCTAGGACCTTGTCTCCAGAGTTCCCTTCCCAGTTAACCAGGAACCGCTCTGTAAGTGTCTCCACGTCTTCTGTGCTAGTTAGAATCGATGTCAATTCAGTGATATAGTAAGGAGTATCCCCCTCCAACATAAAATCTAACTGCAGTTCTAAATCGTACCACTTTTTATCCTTGCTTTTAGCGTAATTCAATAAGAGAGTATGCCTAGTAGAACCATCTGCTGTATCTGTCCACTGACCTAATCCTAAACCTCGATGAAGAATATTTGGATACCCACCATCATAGATAGCAGGTCCCCCTATAGATAACCAGGACTCATCATCCCAGGAAGAAGAATCAGCCCCTACTGGTGGGCTAAGATAGTCTCCTTCAGCACGTTTAGGATTGATATTACTTTCTGTTGCAAAGTTTCCAAGCATGGCTGCCAAACCATTATCTGTCAGCCCTGGTACCTTTTGCTTCAAGTAGTCTTTTATCGCTCGTGATTTTTGCCCCAAATCACCGTCAAGTGTGGTAATGACTGAGGTTGTCTGATTGTAGATGACAGATTGAAAGTAAAAGCCTGGATTGACTGATGTCCACTTTTCTTTCTTATCCTTTGTCTCTTTTTCCTCCAATTTTTGATACTGAATGACCTGGTAACCATTTGACGTTACCTTCCCAACCTCGTCTCCAGCCTTGACCTGATCACCGTCAGAGACACGGATATTTCCTACCTCTTCATAAGTAAAGATGGCTTTATCTGTTTTGATGGATACAGTCGTATCATCTGTCACACTGACTTTACCCTCAAGAGGTGCCCTTATAGCTTGCCCTGTTGAAGCTTTTAGTTGTGTTTTCTCATAGATTTCACTCTTAGAGGTATAGCCAAACCGCTTCAGGATAACTAGAGGAGCTTGATAAGAAGGGTCGTCCTCCTGGTAAAAGGGGTTAGCTAGTTCTTGATAAGAGGGGTATCGACCAACTTCTTTAGTCAACTCCTCTAGCTCTTTATACTCTTCTAACTCGCTATCACTCAACTTAGCCCACTTGAGGTCTGACGAGGAGCCATATAAATCAGCCATCTTTTTCAAATTATGAGGATCATCATTCAAATGATTCCAAAGGTCATTCAAGGCATCCGAATAGTGATTGAAACCTAATGTCCCAGCCCATTCTCCACCAGTTCCCTCGTTCCAGTTACTTTCTGGTTTCCACTCACTGCCGTAGCGAAAGTTCATGAAAAAGATCATATCATCGATGTTTGTCCAATAGTCTACCTTATCATTTGACTTCTCTCGATCTCGTTTACTGATCTGAAGCCAGGACTTATTCAGGTCAAATTCATTTTGTTGGACAGGACCACCGCCTCCAAATATGGCCATAAATATCCCTAAAACAGCAAAGATGAGGAACATTAAGAAATAGGACTTGACAGCTAAAGGATTGGATAAGATGGAACGCAGGGGCTTTGTCGCAACCTTCAAAACCTTCCCTGTACGCTTTGATACCTTCCCAAACCTTGAACGTGCAAGTCGCTTTCTAGCCTGTTTCATTTTTTTACTCAGTTTTCCTTCCCAGGAGAACTCTCTAGGTGTTCGAGTATACCCTCGCCCTCTGATGAAATTATAGCTTCTATTGAGCTGTCCATAGCTGTGATTGATTGAATACTTGGATAATTTTCCTACAGCATTTAACGCTCTTTTAGAGGCGTTTACCTGGTACTTAAATTGACGAATGTTTTGCCTCGTCTGAACCCAGTCTCCAAGAATCTCATTATCTCTGACTGTCCTCTCAACGTCGTGTCTCGCTTTCATTCGAGCACTTTGTTTTCCACGTTTCTTTAGGCGGTTAGGGATATAACTGTCATCAGCCTTTTTAGCTCGCTTATAAATCGCTGTTGCAATTTGTTTTTCCAACTTTGCTCGATCAAGCTGTTGCTTAAAGAAAAGACCTCTCGCTGTTGCTTGAGGTCCTTTGTGTAGTTTATAATCTTTGTTTGCTAAACGATAATTCTTCTTAGCTTCTTTAAATGCAACTTTTGAGTCTAAACGTGCTTCTTTAGGATTTTTTTCTGCATTGAGGGCTATTCCTTCTTTTATTCTTCGCTTGCGTTCCTGTTTTAATTGTTTGCGATTACTTTTAGACAAAAGAAATTACCTCTCTTTCTATTTTTTTAACCATCTGTCGCAACCAATTGATACAGTTTGGTATCTTTAGGGATAGGATTTTCAAATGGGACAATCGTATCCCCAGCCACGATCAAACCAGTACCTTTCGCTTTTGGCCGCAAGACAAATCGCTCCAGTGAAGGCGTAAGAGGAATAACCTGCTCCAGGGCTTCTAGGTCTGTCCGCTTCAACTTCAGGAGGGCTAGAAACTCACAGTTTGCGACTAGCTTTCTACCTTCTTCTGTAGATAAAACAGTCTCTGGATTCTGTGTAATCCCTGTTGGAATGGCCCCATACTTCCGAATACGTGAGTATAGTTCTGTAAAGAAGGTTGCCTGGAGTTTATTCTTGAAGTAGAGCTGCAACTCATCAAAGTACAACCATGTAATGGTTTTACCTTGGTTATTGACCACCTGGTTCCAGATAAAGTCCTGAATCACCAGGAGGGCAAATGGCTTCAATTTACCACTCAACTGCTTGAGATTGAAGATAATAAAGCGACTATTCATATTGACGTTTGTAGGGTGTGCAAAGATATCATTTGATCCAACAGTATAAGGTTCTGCTTTCAGCGCCAACTCCTTGGCCACATCTTCAGGTTGACGTTCTAAAACTGCTTGCCAATCCTTAAATGTTGGTTTTTCAAATTCCTCATAGGTCTGTCTCGTTACACGGTCAATCATCGCAAATTCATCGTCTGATACTTCAGAGAATATATTCTCAAACAGGGTTGATAAGAGGTTTGATTTTTGGCCAATCGGATCACTATCTTCTGCCTGCAGTTTATCCTTATCAGGTAGATCCAATAAGTTGAAGTGATGTTGTGACCCAGGAGCGATTGTGATGATTTCAGCACCTAATTCTCGGCCAATATCACTGTATTCATCATCAGGATCGACGATAATGATATTATCTTCAGGGTAACGTAGTTTGGTAGGAATAATCTCTCCTCCTTTGGCAAGAAATGACTTTCCTGATCCTGAAATCCCAAAGATACAACCTGAACCTGTATTCAAGTCTTTCTTACGGTCAACTGTGATAGCGTTCTTAGATAGCTGATTCTGGCCATAATAAATTGCACGTGAACTGCTAGATCGAAGATCTACGTTTGTAAATGGGACTTGTGTGGCCAAGTTACTGGTAGTCATATCTCTCATAAAACGGCGTTTTACGTTGATAAATGGAATTCCAATCGGTAGAATCGTATTCAAGGATTCTTCCTGGTACAAGTAACACTTATCCAGGTCTACTGTGTTCTTACGGACAGATCGTTGAACCTGCTCAGTGTAGATATTCAATTCTTCCAGACTGTCAGCCATGAAGAAAATCGTCATCACACCTGAAAACATTTTTTGGTCATTGTCCTGGAGTTCTTCAGTCCATTTCTCTGTTTCACGAGATGTCTCCACAGCTTTCCCACCAACGGCCAGGTCACTTCCATAACCTTCTTTTGCTGCAGCCTTCTGACTTTTGATCATTTCCCTGCGTACACTTGACTTAACTGTCTTGATTTTCTTCAAGGCATCTGCAGTATCATAGGGCTTCGCATGCAGGCTGATAGCCAGTTCAATTCCTGTATCCAGGATATTCTTAATCAGTTTGTCATTCAAGAAGGTAGGATATTGTCTAACATACATCACCCTTGCGAAACAATCATCAATTTTCATATGATCTTTTTCAAACTTCAGATAGTTTGGAGCTACAAAGTCCCTGGTGGATAATCCAGAAATAGCGATGTCTTCATAGTTAAAATCAATAAAACCTTCTCGTCTCAAGAGCTTTCGGAAGATAAGAAGACGATCTAATCCCTCTAACTCCTTAAAAGAGATTCCTAAGCCACTGTATTGACTTTCAATCACACTGGCTGTATCATCGAGGATTCTTCTAGCTTGATGATCCTGGTCTGTTTGGGTTGTAATCGTCAGATATTTTTCTACCTTGAAGGTGTTTTGTTCCTGAGAGAAACGGTCATTGATCATCGCATTGTATTCTTTACGATAATCGTCATATCCATCTCCAACCAAATCATAGCGGATAGAAGATAAGCTATTGCTTTCTACTCGACGATTCAGGATCAATAGCTGCATATCATTGTCAATATCCAGCGAATTAAAAATATCAGCGTTTGTTTCAATGATATCAATTTGCTCATCATCTGTTGCAGTAATATAGCTTGTATCACCTAGGCGATAGGTCTTTGAAAATTGATCATTTGTAATTTTCATGAGCCCATCAGGCATCAACCATTGATAATTAAGACTATTCTGTGTAGATGCCGTCATGGTACGTCTTAGACGTTTGGCCCGTTCCCGTTCTTCCTTAGAGAGTTTCAGGGTTTTCTTTCGGCCGAATAAATTCATTTCTTGTATATTCCTTTCTGTCATAATCTGTCTGATAAGAGCGTTCCTGCTTAGTCAAAAGGAAACGGACCTCATCTTTAATTTTTTCATCAATATAACACCCGAAAATAACAAAAGGCGCTAATAATAAAATATCAACGCCATAAAGGATTATATCAGGTGCCTTCAGCCAGTAAAGGATTGTAGTGACAACCACCGTCAGAGCTATACCAAATAGTAGCACTAACTGTCTCAGTGTCATATACCCTAAAACTGGCCTTTCGTAGCTATCTAAAGCCTTTAAAAATTCACTGCCTAAACGTGTCATTCTGTTCCTTTCTTTCCATTATCTGGGCCGTAAAAGGTATCTACAATTCCTGCAGAGCGTAAAGCAGATTCCAATGCCGATCTCGCTAGCTCAGAAGCTGCAATTGTTCTGACTTTCATCTCCCACAACTCCTCTTCTTTCTCCTTGATAAGTCCGTCCATCCACTCATTATCTTGAATGAGTTCATCTCTTCGTTTTTTCAATTGTTCTAAATTCATTTGTTTATCCTTTCCATCAAAAAAACAGTTCATTGTAGAACTGCCTGAATTAGTATCTGTTAAACAAACGTTGCCACCACGTTCGATTCTTTAATGATTTAGTCTCTTCTTGAGCCGCATCTCTTTCTTCACGTAAATGTCGCGACTGTTCTGTTAGCTGTTGACGTTCTGTTCGGAGCTGTGCCTTTTCTTGCTTCAGGAGTTCATTATCCTTTTCCAGCTTCTTGTAATATTCTTCCTTTTCGCAGTAGTAGCGTAAGCGGATTTCTGCTTGCTTGATTTCTTCTCGCAGTTGATTAACCCTAGCGTCTTTTTGACTGAAGCAAGCTTCCAACTGCTTAATCTCTGCCTCAAGTTCTTGGCACTGTTCTTCATACGTTTTCAATGTGTGGTACTTCCTTTCATTGTCATCTAAAAAGACAAATGCTTCTATGTGGTATTTATCAAAATTCCCATACAGTTTATAGTTTGTTTCCTGATAAACTTTCCTCACTCTATCAGCAACACTTTTAACCTGTTCTGGTGAAGTAAATTCTTCAGGTACATAAATCTTAGTAGACTTAGGGAAATGAGCCTTGGCTTCAAACAAGGGAATGCCTTCTTTAGCTAATTTTATCCGTTTAACAGGTTCTGGTCTACTCGTTTTATAAAATTCAATACCCAGTTGACCATTTAAACGGTAGTATTCAGAATAAGGATAGGTCTCATCGATATCAATCAAGAGCTTTAGAATAACAAAGTCTTCATCTTCAAATACAATCCGTTGCATCGGAGAAATAGCTTTAGGAAAAATATAAGCCGTATGATTGTCATATTCAATCTGAAATTTCTCAATAGTCTTGAAAGCCTCGATAAAAGCATTCAGCTCAGAGGAATACTCAAAGCTACTTTCTAACCCCTTTAACGGGCTCTCTTCACCTGGATAGTAACTAAAGTATGGTTGACCTACATAGCGACCATCTTTTTTCTGGCTACTTCTTGGATTAACCTTGAGACCCGTTTCCAAATCAAAAAGAGTCGCCTGTTCTTTTGGTGTCGTAACAATTTGTGCTCGCCCCTTTAGAGCGAGTGCTTGAAAAGCATTCACAGTCTCTTCTTCTCCGGATTCTTTCCGCCATACTGCATAAAACTTTGAAACAGCCATACCATCCCTCCTTCAGCATTCTCTCTTCATTATACCATATCCTAATTCACCTCTTCTAACTATTGTGCCATTTTTTCTATCTTTCTCATGCTATAACTAGAAAAGAAAACTACAGTCAACGCTAAAGCCATAACTACAAAAACCATCCTCATAAACTCTACATTGTTGAGGTACAGGATTTTAAACACTGACATAAAGGAAGCGTTTCCTACTCCTAATATTTGAGAAAAGTGTGAATTAAATATTTTTGTGGTTACAGATGCAACAAAAGCTAAAAAAAGATTTATAGGTACTAAAACTGATAAAACAGAATAACTGATTCCCCCTAAAATAGAAAATATTCTATACTTTTTATTTGTATCAAATAGACTATCTGTTTTTGTATCATATTTTCTGGTTTCCAACAACAAATACTCTTTGTTTCCTCTTGAATGCTTAGATGTACGTTTCTGCTTTAAAGCGAGAGATTTATTTTTTCTAATCATAAAAATAATTCCTTCCTAGTTCACCTGCATGATATTCTTAGCCATGCGTTGGCTGCCAAAGAGCACGATAATGTAAATAATTCCTTTAGCTATCGCAACTAAGGCAGTTGTCCAAGCTCCAGTCTTATCAACCGTCAACAGGTCGTTAGTTACAATGGCTGGATAAAGCATGATAATAACCACTAAAATCAATCCCTGAAGGACAGCAGCAATATAGAGCTTAAAGAAACCGAGGCAGATCGGGCGTAAGCTATCCACCATGTAACAAGCGACAATAATTTTAGCGATTCCCTTATACGTGTAAAGCGTAAATGAGCGTAACAAAATCAACAACTTAGTCGAGATCTGACCAACGAAATCGACAACATTATAAATAAACTGTAGCATTGACTTAGCCATCCAGTTCAAATTTGTCCAACTGAACTCAGCATCATTTTTTATCTCTTTAATTCCCAAACTAGCGATAGATTTGATAATGACATTAAACAACCAAGTTAAGGTATCAAAAATTGCATCCACATAGAGGATAAAAAAGAGTGCAATAGCATACTTGAGGATTTCTTCAATCCAAAGCTGAAAAGACAACTCCCCACCATTGCTTTTAAGATGCTGGTGCCAGTTCATGAGGTTGATCCCCATAAAAAGGAGAAGAAGCAAAATTGCTACCTTCTCCATCGAACCCGAAACAGTTTCCATCAGCTGATAAGCTGTCTCATTATAGTCTTTCAGACTCATGGTTAGTTGATCAAGTGTGGATTGGTTCATAAAACCACCTCCTTTTTCTTCCTCCTCATACTAACCAAGGGATTGAAGACCTGTTGCCAAAGCTGTAAAAAGAGCTTTTAGAACTGCCCCAAGAAGAGCTCCTAGAATCAAACTTTGTATTCCTTTATCCTTCTTGTCATCCAATTCACGTTTGATTCCGACAGCTAAGTCCCAGGCTCCCCAAGCAGCCCAACCAATACCAATAATCCCACCGATATTTCCAATTTTGTTAATAAAATCTACAACTGCATCCATTCTTTTTCTCACTTTCTTTTTATAAAAAAGGTACTAGGAAAGATTCCTAGTACCTACTTTGTTTATTTAATACTATTTTTCATCCTCTGGACGAAAGGTTAGAGAGAGGGCTGTAATCACAGCCAAGACAACGATAATGGTCGTTTCCCACCAGTAATAGATTGGAACCCCGTGAGGGAAAACAAAATCTGTCATCAGGTTATTAAACCATTCTGGAGCAGGAATATTCTGCCTAGTTAGGAAAACATATCCCTGTAATCCAAAACCTATAGCGAAGAAAGATACAGTCTTAAACACAAACCATCCAATTGCTGTCGCAATCAAGCTCTTAATCAGATTAAAGATAAAGAGGAGAAACATGAGTGGAGTCGCAACCATCAAAACGGCAGCTCTCGCAATCAAACTCGGTAGGTTCTTTATTCCTGACAAGAGGAGTTTTCCTAGCCAACGTAGACCTTTTTTCCACTTCTTCTCTTCAGGTTTGGTGACTTCTGATTTTGTTTTAGTCGGGGTATAGTATCTATATCCACTTCTAGTCACATGTGCATCCATTTTCGTGTCCTTTCTCATCTCTCTTCCCCCTCTTTTTTATGGCTTCATTATACCATAGACGAGGGGGAATTTCTAGATGTTCTATTTTTTATGTTTACGAAGCCCTGCTCCTGCAAGACTCAACAATCCCAAAATCATTCCCCAAGTTGGAAGCATGCTGGCTGCTTCACCAGTGTTTGGAAGAGATGGTTGCGGTTGTGGCTTGCCTGGTTCTTTAGGCTCTGGTGTTTTAGGAGTTTCTGGAGTTACAGGTTTTTCCTTAACGTAAGCCTTATGATATTCAACTTCCAACTGTTTTTCTTCAGGAACAGGAACATAAGGCTTGATTGTTACATAAGGTTTAGGAGTATATTTGGGCTCAGTATATTCTTGAATAGAAATTGGCTTTTCTTTTACTTCTTTTTGAGAAGCACGTCCAAATACACCACCTACGATTGAATATGAAGTATCAGAAGTGTTTGAGTGAATAAAGGTAAAGTTGATCTTTTGACCTTTTTCAAAGCTCCAACCGATACCATTTGAATCCAGTACACCTGATGTACTTTGAGATTGTGCTGAGTCGTTAGCAGTAAACGTATTACCGCTTTGAGTGATATTTGCACCAGTAGTGATTTTCGCTCCATCCAATTTAGAAACATCAATAACTTGGTTGGAATCTACGTCATTGATAGTCACTTCGCTTACATCGCTAGCATCTGTTTCCACTCCGACAGTCACCATTTTCACCCAACCTTGACGATCACCACGGTAAGCTCCAGAAGCGCCACCGCCACCTTGACCGTCGACACCACCTCCGCCGTTAGCTACACCAGCTCCAGCAGAAATGAATACTCCGTATCCAATTCCTCCATCTTCTGCAGCCCACAAGGCAACGTAAGAACGAATGAAGCCTGACTCTGCCGATGGAGTGATACCGCTGAATGTTAAGGTAACGTCTCCGTGAGAGGTATTTTTCACCTTGATTTTAGCTGTTCCACTCTTGTCATCAAGAAGGAACACGTTATTAAAGTTAGCATCTAGATTAGTATTCCGTGCATACCCTTGAATAACGTTTGCTGTATAGTCAGGAGCAACAGCTTTAGAAGCACCTGAGATAGCTTCAAATGTTGTGCTTGACGTTGCAGTCAAACCAGTTTGAATAGTTGAAATGACTTTACCTGCATTGGCTTTATTCCATTCTTCAACGGCTTTCTTGTCCTGGGCAAAATTGCCTGTAAACGTCAATCCTTTAGCTTCCATGATGGCTTTATTTTTAGCCTTAATTGCTTCAGCTGTCAATTTATCTTTCTTAAACTTAGCTTCGCTCAGTTCGTTTTCTTTTTTGACACCTGCGTTATAGCCATCAACAGTCTTCTTATCCTGCGCATAGTTACCAGTATGTTTCAAACCAGCTTTTCCCATAGCAGATTTATTTTCAGCTGTAATTCCACTGTTTTTATCTTGTGCTTCTTTGATTTCCGTGACATTTTGCTCTTTTTCAGCAATCTTCTTGTCAATTTCAGCAACTTGCGCTTTTTCGTCTGCCTTAGCTTCTGCTTCTGTATCGTAACCTACTTTCTCAGTTTCAGTCGTTTTAATACCAACTTTTTGCGCCTTTTTCACGGCAGAATCAAGGTCAGGAGATTCAACAGGTTTTACTGTTTCTTCTGCTTTAGTTTCTAGTTTTTGAGTTTCTTGTTTTACAACTTCAGTAGCTGATTTTGCAACTTGTGTAGTTGTAGGTGATGATGGTTTCACTTCATCAGCAGATGCACTACCTGATGAAAAAGCCACAGCAAGAGCAGCCATACCCAAAATTACTCCACAAGCACCGTAGCGCTTCACCTTGCGAATTGATCCAAATACTTTTGTTTCTTGTGTTTTAAACATTTTTTCTTTTCTCCTGTAATTAAAATAATTGTTTTTTGTAGAAATAACTTACTGCTGTAAGCAATAAGCAGCCGATTGCAGCTAGGAAACTTTTTTCTGTTCCTGTGTTTGGCAAAGTTACCATTTTACCATCTGCAGTTGAAACACTGATGGTCTTGTCTTCATTTGTAACAGCTCCAAGTGCTTCAGGAGCAACTACAGAACCATCTGAAAGGACTAGGCTTCCGCCTTTGGTGCTAATAATTGAAGCTCCTGTATTCGTTTCAACGGGTTCTTTGGTTACATCATGGACAACCTGTCCAGTTGATGTAGATGTTGTTCCAATTTGAGATTTCCCTTGCTGGTTCGCTTGAACAGTAGTTTTTGGTTGTTCATCTGGAATACCATCTAGGCTACCTGCGTTATCCTTATCTTGCGCCTTATCTGAAGGCGCTGGTTTATCAGCTGGCACTCCGTCAAGACTTCCTGCGTTGTCTTTGTCTTGTGGTTTATCTGATGGTGTTGGAACACCATCGAGACTACCTGCATTACCCTTGTCTTGCGCCTTATCTGAAGGCGCTGGTTTATCAGCTGGCACTCCGTCAAGGCTTCCTGCGTTATCCTTGTCTGAGGGAGCTGTTGGATCAACTGGAGTAACTGAAGGAGCCGTCGCTTGATCTACAGATGATTCAGTCTGTGTTGTAGTTGGCTTAGTTGGAGAAGCGATTTGTGTTGTTGGTGCCGAAGAATCAATCGGGGCATGCTCGTCTGCCGATACAAAGCCAGCTTGTGAAAGTACTAGTATAGCTAATACTTGGTTTTTGTTCATTTTTGTTTCCCTTTCTAATTTTTAGTATTCTTAGGCTGGTAGCCTTTTCCTGTCAAACGAAGTTCCACTCCCGATGGACTTCTGACTTTCCTAGCCACTAAGTGGTTTCCTTTTTTGATAGTGCGAATTTGATCATAAACCTTTTTATAAGGCAAATGAAATTCAACATCCTTTAGAACACCGTCTACGTATCCTCTAGCCTGTTTGACTGCATAGTCTGGCTTCAGGATAAGGTCTGTTCCGTCCTCTAAACGAGCTGTCGCACCTCCTTGTTTTCCTAAGTTTTTTAAGTCCCTTAAGCGGACCGTTGTTTCATCTATCATAGATTTCTCCTTGAAGTTGAAAGGCGAAATAACGCCGTGCTGT
Source organism: uncultured Streptococcus sp. (assembly GCA_963534275.1). Classification (GTDB taxonomy): domain Bacteria; phylum Bacillota; class Bacilli; order Lactobacillales; family Streptococcaceae; genus Streptococcus. The sequence continues at coordinate 2,963 of CAUSRF010000013.1, read as the reverse complement.
GTAAAAACGTATTTTTACATCGGTATTTCATGCGCTGGGTTTATAGCCTAGGAACCCTTACTCCTTCAGCTTATGATCTTTATCATGCTTTTTCGTTCAGTGGCTGGACTAGATATCATTTTCTAGTTTGCTGCTCGCCCCCGTTTCTTTTTTATCCATAGCCACGCTGTATCAGGGCAAGCCTTGTATTTAGTTTTCAATGTTCTAATAGTTTAGTGACTTCTCGGTCAGTATAGATCTAACTGGACTAAGTTTTGTCCGATTCTGATCCTAGTAGGTAGTCAATGGTTACCCCGAAATATTCTGCTACATTTTTGGCATTTTCCAGACTTATCTGACTATATCCTGTCTCCCAGTTCGAGATAGTGTTGCGAAACACCCCTATCTGATCAGCCAAGGCTTGTTGTGACAACCTGGCTTTTTTTCGTAATTCTCTGATACGATTTTGTGTTTGTTTCCTCACATCTACTTGTCTCCTTCATTATTTGGACTTGATGGTATTTCATCATCCATCAGAGGAGCATTCTTCAGCTCCAGCATGACAAGCCCTATTCCATAAGCTAAGATCAATAATAAAGCCATTGTAACTAGTTTAAACATTACTATCCTCCTGATATCGTTCCTTATTTTGTCCGATAAGTTATCTTCTTCACCCATCGAGGATTGATAGAAAACGGCGGAGTCGCGGATGTAAAATTCATGCTCGCTCCTGTTCCAAATGAGCTTGATACCAATTTTTCTAGTTCCTCTAAGTTGAAAGTGATGGAAATGCTTTCTACCGTTTTATCAAAATACTCTACAATCATTTCAATCTCTTGAACTGGTTGGGGAGGTGTAGCTTTCATAGCTTGCACTCCGTTAATTCTCTCTTGATGATTAAACAATCCCATAAAATCAATCCTCTTTCTGTTGCCATGATAAGAAAATTTGGCTAAGTTTCTCAGCTCTTTCTTTTTTCGGTAAATCAAAAACAGCTTTGGGATTCGTGTAGATTTTCTCCTTTTGGCTGCGACCTATCGTTAGCACTTTACCATCAATTGGTCTAAATTCATCTTTTAACATGTTTCAACTCTCTTAGACAATTCTGATAAATAGCTATTGAGTTTCGTCTCCGATAGTTTATCTGGATAATATCGTGCAACCAGACTTGGACACTCATCAGGGAATTTTCTAGCATACTCACTTTGTCCTGATACCTCCATAAAGCCCTGTTCTTTTTCGATAAGTAGAGCCATTTTCCAGAAGCGAATCATCATTTTGTAGAAGTAGGCTGGAACATTCTGGATTGGTTTTCCTTCAGCCTCTCCGGTTTTAATTTTAAAAATCAATTTATCAAGCTCACGCTCAAGATCTTGCAGCCAAACCTCTCCATAAATTTCCTGATCAGCTAAGAGGTTGTTGTAATTCTTCTCAACTTGGCGCTTTGCTTGATAGATTTTATTTTCAAGAATTTTTGCATCTTTTCCAAACATACTGAGTTTCTGAACTAGTTGAGGAGAAAGAAAACCATGTTTTCCCATTTTAAATGCTTCAGAGATTGATAAATCAGATAAAGATGACTCGCCCTCGTATCGATTAGTATCGTAAAGAGTATCAATCTTACTCTTCTCTGTATTTATTCCGTCCGGTTCGTGGACGTTTTGAAGTCCATTTTGCGGACGTCCGTTTTTGATACTTTCGCTATTACCAATGCTTTGGGGTACTTTTTCATATAGAACTTTACCAAAGGCATTAACCCTCTTCAGTAACTCACCATCAGCTGAATAGTGCTCCACTATTTCTAAATTAGCATCGACTAGCTGAAGATAAAGTCTATTCGGCTTATTGAGTCCCTGCCTAACTTCTCGTAAGAGACCATGTTCTTGTAGTTCTTTCTTGATCTTAGTAACCTTCATCTTTCCCTTATCCAATAGCAGCATCAGGTCAGAAACTGTAAAAATTAGAAAGACCGCTCCATTTTCATCAACGTAATCTCTATTTCCCTTCTGGAATGAACTGATACTTAATTTACAGCGATTATAAAGAGCGCCATAAGCTAACTTAGCATCAGATGAAAGACCCGTGTAAGAACTAGTCAATTTAACATAACCGTTCTCATTGTGTTGAATACGGGTGAAAAAGATTTCTGGAATTTGATAAAAAGTTAGAGTGGCTAGTTGATCAATCGTGATATCTGCCATTAGTAGCCTCCTACAACTTGTAATCTCAAGCCACCAGCTTCAGGAAAATAGACAAGATGAGTTTGTTCTAACTCTTCAATAGCTGCAATAGCACGGCTTTTAGTCCATCCCATTGTATTCATCAAATCTAAAATCATTACGTCTCTAGTCAACCTTGAGACCTTTGTTTGGTGTTGTTTCATAGGTAATCCTTTCTTGTCACAAACTAGTGTTAATTCACAGCTATATCATAATGGATAATGAGAAAATCTGTTTTAAAGGGACAATCAAATAAATTATAGAATCAAGGTATATAATTTATTTCCCTAAATATACCCCATCAATTCTGGATTAAACTCCAGAGTCAACCACAAGGCTTCATCCTGAGTCAATTGGCTAGTTTGTCCCCAAGTTCCATCTCTAGCTCTTCTGGAGTAAGGATAAGTGCCAAGCTCAATTCTAGGACATAATTCATGAATAACATCATCTTTCATAACTCTCCAGAGAAGACTAGAAGGTCTATAGTAATAGCCGTCCCCAAGCCAAACTCTATTGAGATCATCGTATACAGATACTTTTTCATCAGAATTTCCTTCAGGGATACAATCAACCATATTTTCATTCTTATCAAGATCTATTACATCGAAAATTTCTAACGAATCAATATCCATAACAATTTCAATATTATCTGACATTTTTTCTCCTTTCTTTAATTTTTGCAACGAAAAAAGAGAGCGATTTTCTCGCTCTCTCAGGTTATATGATATTTAATTTTTCACTTTCCCAAAACTCTAGACACTTAGA
>CAUSRF010000012.1:0-29966 GCA_963534275.1 uncultured Streptococcus sp. | reverse complement strand
TTTTCAGGAAGGTCCAACCAACCCAAAAAGTCGCTACCAGCACCAGTTCCTTTACGAATCAATTCGTCTGCAGCTGTTACTTGTGCTTGCATGTATTCCACTTCATGTGGAGCTACAAATTTATCTAAAACTTTTGAATAATCAAATTTAATATGTGACATGATATTCCTCCAATATTTCTTCTTTTCTATCATAACGCTTACCTTCGATTTTTTCAAGTTTTTTTATTGAATTTGCCCAATTTTTATCACAATTCAAACGTTTGCGTAAAAATGCTAAAATATAAAAAATCTGAAAGGACGAATAAAAACGGCTAGATATTCTAACCGTTACAATTCATTTAATAAATACTCAAAGAGTTCTAAATTGCCATCTTCTTCATTGACCAGGAACTCTGGATGCCACTGCAAACCAATGATACGATGCTCGTCGATAGACTCAATCGCTTCGATGGTCTGGTCTCTTGGATCAATAGCTGTCACACGGAAATTAGGTGCTAGGTCTTTGATACTTTGACGATGGACTGAGTTGACCTGACTTTCTTTGCCAAACAACTTAGCCACCACGCTTCCTTCCACTGTCTCAATAGAATGAGAAGTTCCAAAAGGCAAGCCTTGCCAGTGACCTTCAATTTCTTGGTGGAGAGTGCCGCCAAAAGCAACATTGACAAGCTGGACACCACGGCAGATTGCTAAAATGGGCTTATTCTGGTGGAGTGCTTCTCTCAAGAGTGCCAATTCAAATTCATCACGATCAAGGTTGTAATCATCGCTCTCGATAGTTTTTTTCTCCCCATAAAACTGAGGGTGGACATTTTGCCCACCTGTCAAGATGAGTTTGTCAATCATTTCCACATAATCGCGAACAATGGACTCATCCCCTACAGGAATCACTAAAGGAAGACCTCCGACTTGACGAATGCTCTCTGCAAATTTACAGGATACAGATGAATGAATGTTTTTCCCTTCTGCATCTACAGGACATAGATTTGCAGCAACTCCTACAACCGTTCTAGCCATGATGTGTCTCCTTTCGATTTTCTAACGATAGTCCTATCTTATCATTCAAGTTCTCTGCTGTCTAATATGTTTTTTAAAAGACCGTGATAAGTATTTTTTATGGACAAGAAAAAGTTGCCCAATGAGGACAACTTCTTTCTTATTCAAAAACAAATTGATTGTGATAGAGTTCTGAGTAGAAACCACCGAGCTTGAGTAGTTCGTGATGATTCCCGCGTTCAATGACCTCTCCATCTTTGAGGACAATAATCTGATCAGCATTGAGGATGGTCTTCAAACGATGGGCAATGACAAAACTAGTTCGTCCTGCTACAATCGCCTCCATGGCATGTTGAATCTTGCTTTCTGTTACAGTATCGACATTGGAAGTCGCTTCATCTAAGATTAAGACTTGAGGATCAGTCATCAGAGTTCGCGCGATGGAAATCAATTGTTTCTGACCAGTCGAGAAGATATTTTGCTCATCATCAATAAGGGTATCATACTTGTCAGGCAAGCTTTCGATATAGTCATGAATATGAGTTGCCTTTGCAGCTGCTTCAACCATTTCCTGACTCGCATCTGGCACACCGAAGCGGATATTATCCCGAATCGTTCCACTAAACAAGACCGAATCCTGCAAGACAATACCAACCTTGCTCCGCAAACTGTCCAAGTCGTAGTCACGTATGTCTTTGCCATCAAAGGAAATGCTACCTGCATCCACATCGTAGAAACGATTGATGAGGTTCATGATGGTTGTTTTCCCCGAACCAGTCGGACCGACAACTGCTATCATCTGCCCCTTAGGAGCTGAAATGCTAACATCTTTCAAAATCGGCTTGTCAGGCACATAGGAAAAATCAATATGACTGATCTCAACACCTTCTCGCAATTCCGTAAAGGCAGGTGCATTTTGCGGGCGAATCTCTTCTTCTGCATCAAACATTTCCTGGATACGATCTGCCCCAGTAAAGGCCAACTGAAGACTCCCCCAGCTAGCAGCCACTTGGATAATCGGCTGGTAGTACTGCTGAGAAAATTGGGTAAACATGACGATCAAGCCTAGAGCTGTCGTTGTTTCGATACTTGGATCATTCAGCAAGACAGCCGAACCTGCAAAAATGACGATGGCCGTATTGACCAAGCTCATCCCATTCATAACTGGAAAGAGGATACCTGAGAACATTCTCCCTTTAAAGGTTGCCTTGCGCACGCGCTCATTTTGCTCCACAAAGCCTGCTACGATGTCATCCTGAATTCCTTGTACGATAACAGCTTTCTGCCCTGAAATACTTTCGTCCATGTAGGCATTGAGTTTCCCAACTTCTTTTTGCTGGAGATTGGTGTACTTGCGGGCCATTTTCACGATGAAGACCAGCATGAGAAAGGCCACTGGGGTGCTGGCTACTGTTATCAGGGCTAGCGTCACATTTTTTGAAAACATGACAAAAATCAAACCGATGTAAAGGGCAATATTGCTCATAACCTGAACTAAACTTTCATTGAAGGCTTGAAGGATGTTATCCAAGTCACTAGTGAAGCGAGAGAGAATATCCCCATCCTGATGGCGGTCAAAGAAAGAAACCGTCAAACGGGAAAGTTTACCAAAAAGGCCCTTACGCATCTCATTTGTTGACTCGGCAATCACACGGGTCATCAAGGTCATGTAAATCAAGCTAGACACTACTAAGGCAAGGACAACCAGAGCTAGATTCAGCATCAGAGCTGACAAACTTTGCCAGGCTTGTTCTGAAGTCCCATTTTGATAAGCTAGAACTAGGTTAGCAAGCTCCGTGACTGCTTGGCCTGAAAAAACAGGAAAAAGGGCTTGAGCTATTGTCGCCACCGCAACCATCAGAATCACAATGACAAAGGAGAACTTGTAAACTTTAAAATAATTCCAGAAAAATCGAACGGTTTTCATTTTATTCCTCCTTTCCCTTTTGTGTTTCGTAGATTTCACGGTAAACGGCATTGTTAGCTACCAAGTCTGCATGCCGTCCTTCTCCAATCAATCGCCCTTGGTCCAAGACCAAAATCTTGTCTGCATGGACGACTGAACTGATCTTTTGAGCGATGATAATGGTTGTTGTCCCTTTCAGATCATTGTTCAAAGCTTCCTGTACGAGTCTTTCTGACTTAGCATCCAAGGCCGAAGTCGAATCGTCAAAGATCAGGATACGGGGATTGCTGACAATCCCACGGGCAATGGACATCCGTTGCTTTTGTCCACCAGAAAAGTTGGTGCCACGTTCTTCGACCTGACTCTCAAATTTGTTTTCCATGCGTCCGATAAATTCGCTGGCTTGAGCGATTTGTGCTGCACGTTCCAGTTCTGACACGCTGGCATTACTTTTTCCTTGACGGAGATTATCTGCAATGGTCCCACTAAAGAGAATAGCCCGTTGCAAGACAATGGAGACTGTTTTACGCAAGGTTCCCTCGCTGACGTCTCGAATGTCCTTGCCACCAATCTTGATAGAACCCTCCTGTGGGTCAAAAAGTCGTGGAATTAACTGAGCAAGAGTGGACTTACCTGCCCCAGTCGCTCCAACCACACCGACCATCTGACCAGGTGCAATATCAAAGGTTACATTTTTCAGCATAGGCTCATCATCATTGGGATAGGTAAAGGTCACATTTTCAAAAGAGAGACTTCCTTCTAACTCTTCATCTGGGAGATTTTTAAAGGTCATCGCTGGCTCGGTATCTAAAATCTCACGAATACGGCGTAAGGAAATCATGGCACGGCTGACAGAATTTCCAAAAAAACCAACCATGATGATAGTAAAGATAATCTGGCTGAGATAATTGATAAAGGAAGCAATCGAACCCACTACAGATGGATCTGACTGAGCCATTCCAGCTACCAACCAGATAGAGAGAAAGACCGCGCCATAACCCACTAGCATCATAACGGGTTCTATAACTGAGAAGGCATAACCGATATAAAGATTTTGGCCGAGAAGTTCATCAGAAACCTCGGTAAATTTGGTAAACTGTGCTTTTTCCTGCACAAAGGATTTGACTACACGCACACCACGTAGATTTTCTTTTGCAATAGCATTGATCCGTTCAAGAAGGGTTTGAAACTTGGCAAATCGTGGTCCCATCATCCCCATCATAATAGCAGTTAGTGCAAAGATTAGGAGCACCATAAGGACAATCACCCACCAAAGTGATGGAAGAGTGTGAACCGCCAAGATAAAAGAACCGATAAAGAGAAGAGGGAGACGGAAGAGGATTTGAAAAGCCATCATCACCACGTTCTGAATTTGGTTGATATCATTGGTCATACGGACGACAAGATTACCCGCATTAAACTGCTCGATATTGGCATAAGAAAAAGTCTGAATCTTGCGAAAAGCGTCTTCCCGAAGGTCCGAAGACACTCCTTGAGCAATATAGGCTGCAAGCGTCACATTGACCCCACCTGCAACCAAACCGACTAGGGCTACTCCTATCAACCAAGCACCAATACTATAGATGGCCTCATTTTGTCCAGCCAACAAAGCCTCTAACACCTCTTGCAAATAGCGCGGTTGCAAGAGCGAGCTTGCGACCATCAAGCCTGTCATCACCAGAGATGCCAAGGCCTGCCATTTATAGGTTTTTATTTTTTTAATGAGCATAATTCCTCCTAATAAAATAGATAAAGGGAGCGACATCCTGCGTCAACTCCTTCTCATTCGTTCATATTGATGTTATTCTAGCAAAAAAGAGGAATCTTGTCAAAAAAGTCTCCTTATTATAAATTAGTACGCTTTCATCCACAGGTGATGCATGAAAAGGCTTTTTATGGTAAAATGAAAGGAAGAACTCTTACAAGGAGGAAAAAATGAAGAAACAAACCATAGCTGTCTTGGGTCCTGGCTCTTGGGGAACTGCCCTTTCGCAGGTCCTAAACGACAATGGACACGAGGTTCGGATTTGGGGAAATATTCCTGACCAAATCGATGAAATCAATAGCCAACATACAAACAAACGCTACTTCAAAGATATCCTACTCGATGAAAAGATCAAAGCCTATCATGACTTGGAAGAAACACTAAAGGATGTGGATGCTGTTTTATTTGTGGTCCCAACAAAAGTAACGAGACTGGTTGCCCAACAAGTAGCAAAGGTGCTTGATCACAAGGTTGTCATCATGCATGCCTCCAAAGGCTTGGAACCAGATAGTCACAAACGCCTCTCAACCATTCTTGAAGAAGAAATTCCAGCTGACCTCCGTAGTGAAGTCGTTGTTGTTTCAGGACCTAGCCACGCTGAGGAAACCATTGTACGCGATATCACCTTGATTACTGCAGCATCTAAAGATCTTAAAACTGCCCAGTATGTCCAAAATCTCTTTAGCAATCACTACTTCCGCCTCTATACCAATACGGATGTTATCGGGGTTGAAACCGCTGGTGCTCTTAAAAACATCATCGCAGTTGGTGCAGGTGCATTACATGGCCTAGGCTTTGGCGACAATGCCAAAGCGGCCATCATCACTCGTGGCTTGGCAGAAATCACCCGCCTAGGGGTCGCTCTTGGAGCTAATCCTCTGACTTATAGCGGTCTTTCTGGAGTCGGTGATTTGATCGTAACGGGGACATCTGTCCACTCTCGTAACTGGAGAGCGGGTGACGCTCTCGGTCGTGGAGAATCCCTAGCAGACATCGAATCCAACATGGGCATGGTCATTGAAGGAATTTCAACAACTCGAGCAGCTTACGAACTGGCTCAGGAATTAGGTGTCTACATGCCAATCACACAAGCCATCTACCGAGTTATCTATGAAGGTGTCAATATCAAAGAAGCAATCAATGACATCATGAACAATGAATTTAAAGCAGAAAACGAATGGTCTTAGACCCTTATAGAAAGGAACATTATGAAACAAAAAGTCAGAAAAGCAGTCATCCCTGCCGCTGGATTGGGAACTCGTTTCCTCCCTGCAACTAAAGCCTTGGCCAAGGAAATGTTGCCAATCGTAGACAAACCTACTATCCAATTTATCGTTGAAGAAGCCCTCAAGTCTGGAATTGAAGATATCTTGGTTGTTACTGGTAAGTCGAAACGTTCCATCGAGGACCACTTCGACTCAAACTTCGAATTGGAATACAACCTCAAAGAAAAAGGGAAAACAGATCTTTTGAAACTAGTTGATGAGACAACTGGCATGCGTCTGCATTTCATCCGCCAAACTCATCCGCGCGGCCTCGGAGATGCTGTTTTGCAAGCCAAGGCTTTCGTCGGAAACGAACCTTTTGTCGTTATGCTTGGTGATGACTTGATGGATATCACTAACGACAAGGCTGTTCCACTTACCAAACAACTCATGGATGACTACGAGCATACCCACGCGTCCACTATCGCTGTCATGCCTGTCCCTCACGACGAAGTCTCTGCCTATGGGGTGATTGCTCCGCAAGGCGAAGGAAAAGATGGACTTTACAGTGTTGAAACCTTCGTTGAAAAACCTGCGCCAGAGGAGGCCCCTAGCGACCTTGCTATCATCGGACGTTACCTCCTCACACCTGAAATTTTTCAAATCCTCGAAAACCAGACTCCAGGTGCTGGAAATGAAATACAGCTGACAGATGCGATCGACACCCTCAATAAAACACAACGTGTTTTTGCTCGTGAGTTCAAGGGAGCTCGCTATGATGTCGGAGATAAGTTTGGCTTTATGAAAACGTCCATTGACTACGCCCTCAAGCACCCTCAAGTCAAAGATGATTTGAAAGACTACCTCATCCAACTCGGAAAAGAGTTAGCTGAGGAAAAATAAGACAATGATCAAGTTATCATAAACAAGGAAACACCCAATATTCGCTCCCAAAACTTGGAAAAATCTAAGTTTGGGGGCTTTTTTTCACCCTCTACTGAACTCTTCTGTCATATAGACTCATGAAGTTTTTCCTAAAAGACGTGAAAAGGAGAAAAAAGACTTAGTCCTGCCAATTTCAAGACTAAATCCTTTACAAACACATAAGCTCAACTTTTGAGAAACAAATCTGTTTTGGAACGATTTATAATTTCTGTTTGAACGCGACCAAGACATTCATAGCCTGCATAGGTGTCATATTGTACACATCCAGCTGAGCTAATTCTGCTAGGATAGGATGTTCTTCAGGCGTATCAAAGAGTGAAATCTGTTCCGTGACGGCGCTTGTTTGTCTTATTGGAGCTGGGCTTTCTTGTCCCTGACTCTCCAGTTGCGTTAAAATCTTATCCGCTCTTGCTAAAAGTTCGGCTGGTAAGCCAGCAATCTTAGCAACATGGATACCGTAGGATTTGTCAGCAGGGCCTGGTTCAATCTTGTGAAGGAAGGTGACCTGCCCATCCTGCTCCAAGGTTGCCACGTGGACATTGACCAAGTGTTCCAAACTGGACTCCAGACTGGTCAACTCATGGTAGTGGGTGGCAAAGAGGGTCTTGGCTCCGATATGCTCATGGATGTATTCGATGATGGACTGGGCCAGAGCCATCCCGTCATAAGTCGCAGTTCCCCGTCCCAATTCATCAAAGAGAATGAGAGAGTTCTTGGTCGCATGCGAAATGGCATTATTGGCCTCCATCATCTCTACCATAAAGGTTGATTGACCTGAAACCAAGTCATCTGCCGCTCCGATACGGGTAAAGATGGCATCGAAAATCGGCAAATGGGCGCTCTCAGCAGGAACATAAGAACCCATCTGGGCCATAACCGCCGTCATGGCTAGCTGACGCATGTAGGTAGACTTCCCACTCATGTTTGGCCCTGTAATCAGCTGAATGCTGGTATCTTCTGACATCTGGATACTGTTCGGAATGTAAGTCTGCGCTCCCATGACCTTTTCGACGACAGCATGACGACCTTTCTGAATATCGATTTGTGAATCCTCTCCAAACTCAGGTCGAATCAAATGCTGGGTTTCAGCCACAACTGCTAAACTTTGCAGGACATCAATTGTCGCAATTCCTTGAGCCAAAGCCTGCAAACGCTGGATGTACTTGCCGACTTCCTCACGGATACGCATAAAGATTTCGTACTCTAGGTTGGCTGACTTCTCACGCGCCTCCAACATATCTCCCTCGATACGGGCTAATTCCTCAGTCCCAAAGCGTTCCGAGTTTTTCAGCGTCGCCTTGCGGAAAAAGTGGGCTGGCACATTCCCCAGTTGCGAATTGGTCACATGGAAATAGTAGCCATCTTTTTTATTGTAGTCAATCTTGAGCGTGCTGATGCCTGAGTTTTCCCTCTCTTTAGCCTCAATCTCAGCAATCCAGCTAGTCCCTTCTCTGAGTACTCGGCGGTATTTATCCAAAGTCTCATCAAATCCCGTCCGAATAATGCTACCTTCTGTAATCACGTGAGGGGCCTCAGGAGCAATCGCTGCGCTAATCAAGCTCTCTAACTCTGGAATGGCATCCAACTGTTCGATGAGATAGGCCAGAGCAGGCTGCTCCATTCCCTCTAAAATCGCACGAATCCGTGGCACACTAGATAAGGTGGTTGCCAATTGTAAGAGATCCTTGGGATTGGTCTTGCCAAACGAAACCCGACTAGCCAAGCGTTCGATATCATAAACTCCCTTAAGACTGTCTGTTAAATCACTGCGCTCAAAGAAGTGGTCAAGAAAGACCTGCACCACCTCTTGACGTTGGATGATTCGTTTCTTATCAATCAAAGGACGGTGGATCCAAGAACGCAAGAGCCGCATTCCCATAGCTGTTTTGGTTTCATCCAAAAGCCAGAAAAGACTCCCCTGCTTCTTACCTGAACGGGCATTCTCAATCAAATCTAGACTGGCCTTGGTCGCATAATCCATCTGCAAGAAATCTTTGATTTCATAACGGATTACCGGTTTAAGATGGTTCAATTCCCGCATCTGGGTACGGTGAACATACTGGAGCAACTTACTAGCTGCCGCTTGCTCCACAGCTGCTAAACGTGAATCCAATAAATGGATGTCCTCAAAGCCTTCTTTCTCGTAGGAAAGTACCAGATTCATCTGACGACTGAGAATTTGTTCTTCCTCCTCAGACAAGTCATAACCCAGCACGACTTCTCGAGCCTTGAGATTACGGATTTCCCCACAAACAAGGGTAAAGTCCAATAGTCCCGTTACATAAAAATCACCTGTCACCAGATCCATGTAAGCCAGCCCAAACTGATTACCATCACGATCTAAGGCGACCAAGAAGTTGTTTTGGCTGTCTGGCTTACTGCTATCGACCACTGTCCCAGGTGTAATAACCTGAACCACCTCTCGCTTGACAACCCCAACCGCCTGCTTAGGATCTTCCATCTGCTCGGCAATAGCCACCTTATAGCCCTGCTCAATCAAAACATCAATATACTGCTGGGCAGAATGATAGGGGACTCCTGCCATGGGTATCGGATTTTCTGCATTTTTATTACGACTGGTCAGTGAAATCTCTAAAATCTGTGCTGCATTGACCGCATCTTCATAAAACAACTCATAAAAATCACCCATCCGAAAGAGCAAAAAAGCATCTGGATATTGCTTTTTAATATCCACATACTGCTGCATACCAGGTGATAGTTTTTCTGTCGTCATATTGGCTCTCTCCTTGTCAAAAATAAGGCTTGGGAACAAGTCCCAAAACCCTATCTATCCCTCATCAAATCCAGCAAACGCTCTTCCATGACCTTGGCAACATACTGGTCTCGACAAATAACCAGTAAGGTATTGGCACCAGCAACCGTCCCTAAAATCGTCTCATCCTTATTTTCATCAACAATATTTGCTAGAACCGCTGCTTCTCCAAGCTTGGTGTGCAATACCAAAGTAAACTCTGCTCTCGCAACTCCCTCTAGATGATGAGACAAAAACTCTACCAAATCAATCTTGTCTGTCTCATTAGCTAAAACATAGAAAACCTTGTCATTTTTCTTGACCTTGGTCAAGCCAATTTCACGCAGGTCGCGAGACAAGGTCGTCTGTGTCACAAAAACATTACAAAGTTCCAAACGATCTTGAATTTCCTTCTGGGTTCCTAGTTTTTCCTCTGCAATCATCTTTTTAATCAACTGATGCCGTTCTTTTTTTCTCATTTTAACCTCTTACATGAATATTTATAACTGATTTTAGAGTTGTTTTTAGATATAATTATACCAAAAAAACTGAATAATTCAAAAAAATTTTCTTCTTTATCTAAAATTATGATAAAATAGAAGAAAAGCCCAAAAGGAGCCTACTTATGAATACAAAAGAACTGATTGCTAGTGAATTGGCTAGCGTCATTGATAGCCTGAATCAAGAGGCTATTTTAAATTTACTGGAAACACCTAAAAACTCTGAAATGGGGGACATCGCTTTCCCTGCTTTCTCGCTAGCAAAGGTCGAACGCAAGGCACCGCAAATGATTGCTGCCGATATTGCTGCAAAGATCAACAGCCAAGCCTTTGAAAAAGTGGTGGCAACGGGTCCTTACGTAAACTTTTTCCTTGATAAATCTGCTATTTCTGGTGCAGTTATCAAAGAAGTCATCGAAAAAGGTGCTGACTACGCCCAACAAACAGAAGGCCAAGAACAAAATATTACGATTGACCTTTCTAGTCCCAATATCGCAAAACCCTTCTCAGTCGGCCACTTGCGTTCAACAGTTATCGGAGATGCTCTTTCTAATATCTTTAAGAAAATGGGCTACAACACTATTAAAATCAATCACCTTGGAGACTGGGGTAAACAGTTTGGTCTTCTCATGGTTGCTTATAAAAAGTGGGGCTCTAAAGAAGCCATCGAAGCCAACCCAATCGATGAATTGTTGAAACTTTACGTTCGCATCAATGCCGAAATCGAAACAGACAAGGCTCTCGATGATGAAGGTCGTCTCTGGTTCAAAAAACTAGAAGATGGTGATCCCGAAGCAACTCAACTTTGGCAATGGTTCCGTGATGAAAGTTTGGTCGAATTCAACCGCATCTACAAACTACTCGGTGTTGAATTTGATAGCTTGAACGGTGAAGCCTTCTATAATGACAAGATGGATGAAGTCGTACAAATCTTGGAAGAAAAAGGCTTGCTAGAAGAGTCTCAAGGGGCTTGCATTGTCAACTTGGATGATTTTGATTTGCCACCTGCTATGATTAAAAAATCAGATGGCGCTACTCTCTACATCACTCGTGATATCGCAACAGCCATCTACCGTGCTCGTACTTACAACTTTGTTAAAAATGTCTATGCTGTCGGCCAAGAACAATCTAACCACTTTAAACAGTTGAAAGCTGTCTTGAAGAAAATGGGGTTTGCTTGGAGTGACGATATGGTTCACGTTGACTTTGGTCTTGTAACCAAGAATCGCCAAAAACTCTCTACTCGTAAAGGAAACATCATCCTGCTCGAGCCAACTCTCCAAGAAGCCATCACTCGTGCTAAAGCTCAAATCGAAGCGAAAAATCCTGACCTTGAAAACAAGGATCAAATCGCCCAAGCTGTTGGAGTTGGAGCTGTCAAATTCTACGATCTGAAGACTGACCGTCGAAATGGTTATGACTTTGATTTGGAAGCAATGATTTCCTTTGAAGGTGAGACTGGTCCATACATCCAATACGCTTACGCTCGTATTCAGTCTCTACTTAGAAAAGCCGATTTCCAACCAAATGCTCAAGCAAGTTACAGTCTAAATGTTGCCGAAAGCTGGGAAATCATCAAACTTCTCCAAGACTTTGCCCGTGTCATCAAACGTGCTTCTGACAACTATGACCCATCGCTCATTGCCAAGTACGCAATCAGCCTAGCTCAAGCTTTCAATAAATACTATGCCCACACTCGTATTCTAGATGAAAGTCCAGAGCGCGACAGCCGTCTAGCCCTCAGCTACGCAACCGCAGTCGTTCTCAAAGAGGCCCTTCGCTTGCTTGGAGTAGAAGCGCCAGAGAAGATGTAAATCGTTACAAGAGACTGGAACTAAAGTTCCTAGTCTCTTGACGGCAATCGCTATATGGCGAATTGCCTAAACGCTTCACTAATTCACCAAACCAAATAATATCGATTTGGTTTGGCTCATGTCGTAATACTTCAATTACTTGATTGCAAAGCAATCTAGGTAACTAACGCCAAATCCTATATGGACTTTGGCTTGGCGCTTTACTAGTCTTTATATCAACTGGGCGGACTTTTCAGTTAAAGGTCCAAATTGTCTGTTTTTAGCTATTGGATATCTGTTCTGCTCACCTAGTGACTTAGTTGAAAAGCGAAAATTTCTTTCGCTTTTCTTATACCTTCAATTTTTTATCAAATCAGGGGAGATTTTATGAGCCAGTACGCTTATATCTTAGTTCTTATCAGTCTTGTCGTTCTTTTTCTCATCAATAAATACGAAAAAGAAAAGCTTCAGAAACTCCTTCAGGAACAGCTTTTGAAAGACGAAACTTTCAAAGCAGATATCCACGAAAGAATCCAAACAACAGAGAATATCAATGATGTCATCGCCTACATCAACAAGAGCTATCGTTTGGGACTCATACTTTCCAAGGAAATCACTGATCAACTCAAATAATCAAAATCCGAGAAATCTTCTTCTCGGATTTTTCTCTTCTTCATGAAACTTATAATGAGCTATCAGGACTGATAATCAAGCCTTCTTTCTGAAATTTTCTAAATTTTTTCAAAATTTTCTTGCATTTTTCCTGAGTTTCTTGTAGAATAGAACTTATCTATTCAGATTATTCTGAAAATTCAAAAACGGGAGGTTTTTATGTCACAAGTTACTTCATCACACCAGTCTACCTGGACAAGCAAGCTGAAAGCAATGGGACCCGGGATCCTAATGGCTTCCGCTGCAGTCGGAGGTTCTCACATCGTATCCTCCACTCAAGCTGGCGGTTCTTATGGATGGTCTCTACTTCTCTTGGTCATCTTAGCCAATGTTTTTAAATACCCATTTTTCCGTTTTGGTGCTGAATACACAGCAGATACTGGAAAGACCTTGGTTGAAGGCTATGCAGAAAAAGGCAAGCTCTATCTCTGGATTTTCTTTATTCTCAATGTCTTTTCTGCCTTGGTCAATACTGCCGGTGTTGCCATCCTTTGTTCAGCTATCATCGCTAGCGCTTTTCCAATGATTGGTCTTAGCATCACTCAATGGTCTCTTATCCTTGTTGCGGTCATTTGGGCTATGTTGCTCTTTGGGGGTTACAAACTATTGGATGGTATGGCAAAATGGATCATGTCTGCTTTAACCATTGCAACTGTTCTTGCAGTTATCATTGCGGCAATTAAGCATCCAGAATACAGCTCTGATTTTGTCGAAAAGACACCTTGGCAAATGGCGGCACTTCCTTTTATCGTTTCCCTCCTAGGATGGATGCCTGCTCCTATTGAAATTTCAGCCATCAATTCACTCTGGTCTGCTGAAAAGAAAAAGACCGTCAACTTTAATACAGCGGACGCTCTTTTCGACTTTAACGTTGGTTACATTGGAACTGCTATCCTAGCTGTATTCTTCGTGGCACTCGGGGCACTCATTCAGTATCCTACAGGTCAAGCAGTTGAAGCCGCTTCAGCCAAGTACATCTCTCAATTCGTGGGCATGTACGCCTCTGTCCTTGGCGAATGGTCTCGATATTTGATTACCTTCATCGCTTTCCTCTGTATCTTTGGGACAGTCATCACCGTTATAGATGGCTACTCTCGTGTTAATCAGGAATCTCTTCGACTCTTGCTAAGTCAAAAAGAGGATAATCGTAAATCTTTGAACATCTGGATGACCATTACAGCTATCATCGGTATCGTCATCATCAAGTTCTTTGCTGGACAAGTTTCAATCATGCTCCGCTTTGCCATGATTGGATCTTTCCTGACAACACCATTCTTCGCTCTTTTGAACTATGTATTGGTGACGCGTGAAAATAAAAATCTTCCTTCCTGGCTAAAACTCCTCGCTATTGCAGGATTGATTTTTCTCTTTGGTTTTGCTATCTTCTTTATCTATGCACTTGCCATCGGAAAAGCAGGATAGTTTATAAAATGGCATCCTTATGGGGTGCTTTTTGCATACATAAAAAGCAGTTGAAAATCTCAACTGCCCTTCAGTACTGCTTTATTTTTCTGTCCCCAACTCATATAAGTCCGCGATAATCGCTGCGACCTTTTTAATATCTCCCAACATTCCTCGCATTTCAAAGTCAGCCAAAACTGGGAAACCAAAGCGCTGACTATACTGCTTGGCGGTCAGGCAGTATTGATTGTTAAAATTGCGATTCCCAGAACCCACTACCCCAAAACACTTACTAGCATTGTCTCCATAGGCGATAAAGTCACCCACTGGAGTCGTTAAAATCTCAACATCGCCGTTATCGACACCATTCCCACCTTCCAGATAGGTTGGCAAGAAAGCGACATAGGGATGCTCCATTTCAAAGAATTCTTGACCTTCCTTGACCAAGTTCTTGATATGGATTTTTTGGACCTCAATCCCCTCATACTGGGACAAGAGATAATCCTTAAGCCGGGTTACAAAACTTTCTGTATTCCCGCTCAAACTGATATAAACTAAAGATATTTTTTTCATGTTGACCTCGATTTTTATGTTTAAAATATTAAAAGAACTACCAAGATTGTAACTTGATAGTTCTCTTTTGTCAATACTTATGCAACTTCCTCTGCTTCGGCTTCTTCAGCCAAATCTTTTTGTTGACGCCACATCTTGTAAAAGACTAAGGCTAAAAAGAGGACATTGATGATGATGAACAAAATATTTGTTCCTTGTGCTAATGCTCCCATTCCTAAGCCGAAGGTAGTATCTTTGATCAATTGAACTGCATCTTGAACGTTCATATAGCTATAAACCAAACCAACAATGGCTAGTAAAACATAACCAATATAAACATAGTTTGCGAATTGCACATTTTTACGTACGAGAAATACAAAAGCTACTACAACTAGAATTGCAGATAAGACAATCAACAACGTATTAAAAATAGAGTGCGATGACGCTGTTACTTGGTAAGTATAATTGACTGTGTCTTCTAATTGCTGGGCAGTGAGCGTCCCGCTATTTGCCAGGCTAGCACGAAGAGCATCTTTACTCGGCAATGGACTCAAGATTCCAAATAATGACATAGATGAAATAAGGGCTGATAGGACTAACAAGACCCAAAGATAAATAGGATTCTTTTTCATGTTTTCCTCCATAAGATATTTTGAACATTATAGCATTTTTTGTACAGGAATACAACTTTTACAAGCTGGTTTCAACTTGTTTCCGATAAGCTTTCGGTGATTTTCCGCACAATTTACGGAAAACCTTGTAGAAATATCCAACATTACTATAGCCAACTGCATAGCAAATATCTTCAATACTATCACTGGTCGAAAGTAAGAGTTGCTGCGCTGCCTTAATCCGCTGTTTATTGAGCAATTCCGCAAAAGTCGAGTTGGTTTCCCTCTTAATCAGCTGACCCAGGTAGACTGGGTTAATAAAGAGATCCTTGCTAATATCCTTAAGCGAGAGCTCTTTCTGATAATCACGCCCAATCACCTCCAGAACGCTCACCACATTTTCATTCATGCGGTACTGGCCAAAGAACTTGATCAAGGTCTCTTTGATGTAGGCAACCAATTCTTCAAAGGAGTTAATGGCATGGATGGCTTTGACAATCTCGGTCATATCATCTGCTTTTAGGTGTTCAAACAAGTGGAATACATCCATGACAAACTGAGTGAAGAGCTGTTTGGTGATAGCAACGCGCGGTGTATTCTCTAAGACAACCTTCTCCAGCAGGGTCAATTCTTCTATGATTTGATTGATATTTCCTTGAATAATCACCCGATAAATCGGTTCGTAATAAGCAAATAGACTCTCGGATTTTTCTAGATTGACAGAACCGTAAAAGAGGGCTTTTTCTGCGTTGATTTTCCATTTTTCAAAGGCTTGTTGGTAGGGCGCTCCAAAAGACGTTACTACGATTCCATCTAGTGGCTGATCAGAGATAAAAATCTGCCAGTCTTGACCTAAAACATAGTAAGGAATAGTGAAAGAACCTTGTTTTTCCTTGGAAAGGCCTATCCACCAGTTGTCTTTACCTGCTAAGAAATTGACAAAGCCTTCTTCATCCAATTCTTGGCTGAGAGTCTGGCTTTGTTCCACCTTTTCCTGAAGTTGGCTCGCAATTTTTTCTAATAAATGACTCAACTCCACCTTATCCACTGGCTTCACCAGATAATCCACAACACTTAGATTCATTGCTTTCTTGACATAGTCAAACTCCTGATAGCCAGACAGCAAGATATAATAGGCATCTGGGAGAGTCTCCTTCATCTCCTTGATCATCTCAAGCCCTGTCTTATCTGGCATGTTGACATCGGAAATGATCACATCAACTGGATTTTCCTTGACGTAGTCCAATGCATCATCTGCGTGATTAGCTGTTGCGACGACTTGCATATCCCATTTTTCAAAGGGGATTAATCGCTTGAGCCCCTCTGTCACCATGTACTCATCGTCTACTAATAAAACTTTATACATTTCCCTTCCTTTCTATTCATTTTGAATAGTAATGCGGTAACGAACACCTTCTTGTTCAGCTGACTCTACACTGATTTGGTAGCGATCTCCAAAATAGAGGACAAAGCGTTCGTGTACATTGATTATTCCAATTGATTGTCGCTCTCCGCTATAGGTTGCCTCGTGCTCAAAACTTCTCTGAGTTAGTTTTTCTTGCAAGGCAGCTAATTTTTCGGCAGGCATTCCACGACCATTATCGACTACCAGGATCTCAACAAATCCTTCACCCTTCAAAACCTTGATACTGATTACATTATCTGTCCGACGGTGGTCAATACCGTGGGCAAAGTAATTTTCTACCAATGGTTGGAGCGTAAACTTGGGAATCTTCATATTTTCTAATTCTGGCGCGATCTTAAAGCCATAAGCAACAGACCTTGGATAGCGAACCATACAGAGATAGCTATATTTTCGGCAAAATTCCAACTCCTGCTTCAACGTTGTTTCCCGCTCGTCGGAGATATTGTTGCGTAACAAACTACTAAATTCATAGATAATATCTGCTAGCTCATCTTGGCTTTCCATCACCGCATACATTCGGAGAAATTCCAATGTATTATACATAAAATGCGGGTTGATCTGAGCTTGCAAGGCCCGCATATTGGCATCTTTTTGGCTCAGTTCCAACTGATAAATATCGTGGATATTCTTTTCCAGTCGGTCCAACATATCATTGGTTGTTTCTGAGATGAGGAGTAATTCCTGGTCTTTCTCAGAAGTATCAATGCGAAGTCCCTCTTCTCCTTGGGCAATAACCTGAATAGACTCGACCAGATCCACCACCTGCTTTTGGTAATTGGAAAAGGTCTGTCTCAGAGTGATATACAAAATGATGATAAAGAGAATACTTAGTCCAATAATGAAAGCCGAACTGGTCAACGTTCCCTTAAGAACAAAATCCTTAGGAACGGCTACACGAACTTGATAGTCATGGGAGGTAACTCCTACAAGCCAGTCCTCCCGCTCGGCAGATACTGTCTCCCCAATCTGAAACATCTCCGTATCAAAAGGCGAAGTTACTGTTACAGCCATCGGGATATGGCCCCTTGTATTGTCAATAGCATCATGGAGAACGTCTGGGGAAAGGGAGATATAGATGACTCCTAAATCCTTGTCAGACATAGGATCGGATACAGGAATGGCAAAACTATTGGGAGCTGGTTTGAAATTTTCTGCTGGAATTTTCTCTCCACTTCGTTTCCCTCTGGTAGAAACAAAGACTTCTTTATAATCCTGAAGGACAATTGCCACACCCGTCACAAAGTCATTTCTTACATACAAATCGTCAATGTTTTCATACAAGGATACCGAGATATAGGGAGAAGCCTTGCGCTCTAATTGCCAATAAAAATAATCTGGTGTACTGAGACTAAAGTACTTATAAATCCCTTCAATCCGAGCCTGATTTTCAACCAAAGTCTGGGCAAGCTGAGTCGACTCTCTATGGTAATATTCAATCTCACTCACTGTCCGAGTCGTCACACGTTGAGCTACACGTTGTGCTTCTTTTTCACGGGAACTCCAGTCAGCATAGGAGAGCATGACCGCAAAACTTGCAATGATGGCAATCATCACCAAGGTATAGATGCGCAAGAGCGAGTGGAGCCAGAACGGCCTCATTTTATTTTGTCGCCAATTTTTCATGGATGCTTTCATATACGGGTTCCAACATATCACTAATAAAGAAGTGCCACACACCAATTCCTACGAAAAAGAGGAGGGCAGGCATATAGTAACCAATTCCTACAAGCATAACTGTACCAAATAAAACCTTGCCAATTGCCGGCAAATTCATAAAAATTCCGATAAGAGCGAGTTTTACGGTATTTCGATAAGAGAGTTCATAGTGAACTTGTAGTTTCAATGAAACGGTATAAGCTAAAAAAACAAAGGCAACAACAAGGATATTGAGAAAGGTTGCCAAGAGATGGAAGATAGTTTGATGGGGCAATTGAACCAAAAGGTACAAACCATAAACTAAGACTAGATCTACAAGTACAAAACTATAGAAAGCGAGATTGCTCTTGACAAAGTTACTCTTATACAATTCCCAAGCTTCTTTAAAACTATAAGCTCGGTAAGTATAACCGTGCTCCGCATATAAACTCATAAGAGTTGCACTAGCTGGTGCCAAACCAAAGACTACACCTCCTGCTAGTGTGAATAACCAGAAAAAAGCCGTCGCAATCATTCCTAAAAAGAAACGATTAAAGACGAATTCTAGAAACTTTCCCATAATATCCTCCTTAAAACAACTATGTAACCATTATATCATATTTCAAACGTTTTCAAAAACATAGAGCACCCATTTACAATCCTCTAAAAGCATGATACAATTGATTTTGACAGTTTTATATAAGGAGATTCTCATGAAGAAAAATATCTTAACCACCTTCTTAGCCGACGTCCTTTATTTCCTCTGTCTAGGAATTGGAGTATTACTTGGACACCTGGTCGATTCAACGGGCAATATGTTCTATGCACCTGCCTTTTCTGCCCTTGTTGGAGGGAGCGTCTACATGCTTCTTTTAGCAAAGGTTCCTCGTTTTGGTGCCATTACCACTCTCGGACTCTTTATGGCTCTCTTTTTCCTAGCTAGTAAACACGGCGCTGGTGCCTTTCTACCAGCTATCACTTGCGGTCTTGCAGCAGATGCCATCGCTCGTCTCGGCAACTACAAAGATCGAATCAAAAATACCCTCTCCTTCCTCGTCTTTGCTTTTAGTACAAGTGGTCCCATTCTCCTCATGTGGATTAGTCCAGAATCCTACGCGGCAACTCTCCTCTCTCGTGGAAAATCCCAAGAATACATTGACCGTATCATGGTCGCTCCAGAATTAGACAAAATTTTTCTCTTTGTCGCAAGCATTCTCCTTGGTGCCTTGATTGGGGCTTTGGTTGGACAAGCCATTAGTAAAAAGTTTACACACAAAATCTAATCACTAAAAAAGAGCCCCTCAGCTCTTTTTATTTATGACTTAATTTCTTGGTCAAGAAATCTCCCAAGAACTGGATCGTAAAGATAATCAAAATGATAATGATGGTTGCCAAGATGGTCACATCGTGATTGTAGCGGTTAAATCCATAGGCGATGGCTACGTTACCGATACCACCAGCTCCAACTGCTCCCGCCATAGCTGTTTCCCCAACAAGGGAAATTAAGGTCACAGTCGTCACACGAATCAAATCTGGAAGACCTTCTGATAGGTAAACGCCCACGATGTCCCAGAATGTCGCTCCACTGGCCTGCGCAGCCTCAATGACACCGCCATCCAGCTCAGCCAAGACAACCTGCACCTGACGGGCAAAGAAGGCAAAGACTGCAAAAGAAAGGGGGACAAGGGCTGCATTTGGACCAATACTAGTCTTCACAATCAAGTGAGACAGTGGCGACATGATTGCCAAGAGGATGATGAAAGGAACCGCACGGAAAATAGAGGTGATCTTGTCTAAAATCCAAAAGATAACCTTATTTTCCAAGACACCGCCTGGCGCTGTCAAGACGAGGAAAAGACCTGCCACTAGCCCCAAGAACCCTCCGATGATGAAGGAAAGGACTGTCATATAAAGAGTTAAGTAGATAGCCGTTCCCCAGCCTGCCTGACCAGCCCAGCCCATCTTATAGACATTTGGTAGATAGGTTTGAATAAACTCTGTCATTCTACTGTCCTCCCTTCAATACTTTTAACTGCACACCCGCTTGACGGATGGCATCTTGGGCGCCTGCTAGCGCTGCTTTTTCACCAGACAAAACAACAACCAATTCTCCAACAGGAGTACCATCGAGGATTTCGATATTTCCATAGAGGATATTAGCCGTTACTTGGTAATGCTTGTACAATTCATTCAAAAGTGGCTCGTCTGTCGAAGCCCCTGCATACTTGAGCTGCACTAAGATACTGTTCTCAGATAAATTTTCTACGATTTCTTGCTTCTCAATCTTAACCATGGCTTCGTCAATACCTGTGGCAGTTGAGATGAAGTCTTGAGTCAAAGGTTGTTTAGGATCTGAGAAGATTTCAAGGACACTGCCTTCTTCAATCAAACGGCCATCCTGCATAACTGCCACACGATTGGCGATGTCTTTGACAATCTGCATTTCATGCGTAATCAAGACAACAGTCAAACCTAATTTCTGGTTCAAATCTTGCAACAAGGCTAGAATTTGCTTGGTTGTCTTAGGGTCAAGAGCAGACGTAGACTCATCTGAAATCAAGATTTTTGGATCATTGGCCAAGGCACGCGCAATAGCCACACGCTGTTTTTGCCCTCCAGATAGTTGAGAAGGGTAGTTTTCAGCACGATCTGCAAGTCCAACCAAGTCTAACAACTTAGCTACTTTTGCTTTCTTTTCTTCCTTGCTGAGTCCAGAGTGTTTGAGGGCAAAGGCCACATTCTCCTCTGCTGTTTTTTGACTCATCAGATTGAAATGCTGGAAAATCATCCCGATATCTTGACGTTTACGACGCAACTGCTCTGCCGTCAAGGTAACCTTACCATCAAAAATCACATCGTCGCCAATGGTAATTTTGCCTGCAGATGGTTTTTGCAGGAGGTTAATCACCCGAACAAGGGTTGATTTCCCTGCTCCAGAATATCCAACGATTCCGTAGATATCTCCTTCTTGGATATGAATGGTCACATCCTTGACCGCTGTGATGGTTCTCTTCTTTTGGTGAAAAGTCACATCGATCTGATCTAACTTGATAATATCTCTACTCATAGCTTCTAATCAGCTCCTCTACTAATTCAATATGGGTGTAGTAATCGGCGATTCGCACATTTTCATCTCCACCGTGGTCTCGGCTATTGGCATTTCCTAAACCGAAGGCCACCATGGGTACCTCTAGGGCATCAAAGACCGTATGCATAGGTCCTGTCCCCGCCGTTGTCGGTAAGACTGATACCCCCTGTGGATAGAATTTCTTGGCCAACTCGATCACATTGAGAATGGCTGACGCACTCATATCGCTTCGATAGCTCATCTCTCCCAAGGTATAGTATAATTCTACCTTATCAAAGCCATTTTTGTCTAGCTGTTTCCGAATTTTTTCCAGAACATCATGCGGTTCTAGACCAGGAACCAAACGAACTTCTAGCTTGGCACTGGCTTCTGCTGGCAAGATTGTTTTCACTCCTTGCCCTTGGTAACCTGACTGAATCCCTTCGATATTAAGGGCTGGCTCGAAAAAGAAACGTTTTAGAAAGGCTGCACGATCCTCTTGTAAGAGAGGCAATTCCAAGCCATAAATGCGACTGATTTCCTCTGGATTGCGTTGGGCGTAGGTATCCACCAAGGCTAGTTCTCGTTCATTCGGCTCTTGAACATCCTCGTACAAGCCCTCTACCAAGATACGACCATCTGCAGTACGCAAGCTACTCAAGGCCTGGAGGAGATACCATGGAGCTGATTCCACGACACCACCATAGCTCGAGTGAATGTCCACATCCGCACTTTTCACCTTGGCATCAAAGGTCACGATTCCCTTGTTTCCACCAGAAATTTCTAACTGCTCCAAGGCATTTTTAGTTCCTTGCTCCCATACTAGCAAATCTGCTCCACGAAGTTTGTCTGCGTGTTTCTCTAAATACTTATCTAAATCCATAGAAGCAGACTCCTCTGCCCCTTCCATGATAAAGCTGATATTGACTGGCAGGTCGTCGTGGTGCTGCATATACTTTCTCAGAGCACTCAAACGAGCCGTGATATGTCCCTTGTCGTCGTCAACCCCACGCCCATACATAAATCCATTACGCACAGAAAGTGTAAAGGGATCCTCTGTCCAAATCTGATCTCCGTCCGCTGGCACAGTGTCATAGTGGTTATAGAAAATCAAGGTCTTAGCATCTGGACGCGAACTCTTGAAATGCGCCATGACAAAAGGCGCCGTGTAGCTCTCATCAATCTCGACTTCAGCTCCCACACGCTTGAAAATCTCACCCAGATAGTTTGCGACTTCCTTGAGCCCAACCTGCTGGGCAAAGACTGATTTCTTAGAAATCAAGGTGCGCAAGACTTCAAAATAATGTTGAGCAACATGGTCCTTTTCAAATTTTTCAATCTGTTCTTGTTCGCTAGGAAAAAACATTTTTTCTCTCACTTTCTACTGAGGACTTGTGTCTATGGACGGACTACAAGATCATCTTCTTCAAAACCAACAATCTAGACAAAAGCAAGAGGTGGAAACTCTCTCCCACCTCCCTGTGTCTTATTACCAAACTGGTTGGTCCAAACCGTCTGATGTTTCTTCGATAACTTTTTTCACTTCATCAGTGTGGTAAGCTGCGATAATTTTCTTGATGGCATCAGCTTTAGGTGATGATTCCCAATCTTTTTTCGCAACGATGATGTTGTACCATTGTTTTGAGTTTTCGTCAGCTTGCTCTTTAAAGAGTGCTTTCTTGTAGTCCAATTTTGCTTCTGTAACGAATGTGTTGTTTACAACAGCTGCATCAACTGATGACAATGAACGAGCTGTTTGGCTAGCGTCCAATTCAGTGATTTTCAAGTTCTTTGGATTTTCTGTGATGTTAGCAACTGTTGCAAGAGCAGTTCCAGAAACATCCAATTTGATCAAACCAGCTGATTGAAGCAAGTAAAGAGCACGGCTTTCGTTTGTTGCATCGTTTGGTACAGCGATTTCACCGTTATCTGGGATTTCTTCCACTTTAGTGTACTTGTTTTCTTCCCCATTTTTACCTGAGTAAAGGCGGATTGGTGAGATGTAGGTATCTGCAATCGCTACAAGGTCTTTCCCGTTTTCTTTGTTCCAGTTGTTCAAGAAGTTATAGTGTTGGAAAGCGTTCAAGTCAACTTCGCCATCAGCAGTTGCCTTGTTTGGCTGTGAGTAGTCTGTGAACTCTGTGAATTCCAATTTAATGCCATCTTTTTTAACCAATTCTTGGATTTTATCCCAACGCGCTTCTTCAGAACCGCTACGGTTAACTGTTGCAATTTTGACAACTGTTTCATTGTCTGCTTTCTTTTCTGAATTTCCGCAAGCTGCAAGAGCCAAACCTGCGACTGTAGCAAGAGCTGCTACACCGAGCCATTTTTTAATTTTCATGATTCTATCTCCTTTAAAAATAATACCGTAATAGTATCTCATACTTTATTTGATTTCGCAAATTGTTATTAGATAGGCAGACATATAGTTTGAAACTATATACCTAAAAATTGAGAATCATCCGCCCTTCTCAGACTGGATGATTTCATACGACTATTTAATATCAGCTTCTGCTGGGAGATAAGTGTCTCCAAAGAATTGTTTAGACAATTTTTCAAGAGTTCCATCTTTGTAGAGTTCTTGGATACGTTTGTCTACAAATGATTTCAACTCATCTTGACCTTTGGCAAGAAGTGGGTAAACATAAGGTTGTTGGTCGCTTGGAAGTTCGATGACTTTCAAGTTGTCCAAACCTTGGTTCTTGATAACTGTCTCTACACCGATTTTATCAAAAATCTTATAGTCAAACTGACCATCACTCAAACGTACCATGATTTGTTGGAAATCTGCCTTGGTGTAGTTAAGGATAGTTGGGTTATCTGCGTGTTGTTTGTTATATTCTTCCAACTGTTTGGCTGATGTAGTCGCTTGAACAATCTCTGTCGATTTTCCACCGATATCATCAAGAGACTTGATACTGTTGTCATCTTTCCTCACTACAAGGACATTAGGGTTTTGGGCAATTGGTGCTGCATAGAGGTATTTCTCCGCACGTTCTTTAGTATAACTAAGATTGTTGACAGCCATAGTGTAGCGGTCAGCGTCAAGTCCTGCAAAGACACCTGACCACTCTGTCTTTTCAAACTTGACTTCATACTTGTCAGAGTCTTTAAAGATGGCACGAACCACTTCAATCTCGTAACCAGTCAATTCACCATTTTCTTCATAGATAAATGGTTTTGGTGATCCGTTAGTCGCTACGACAATTTCTTTCTTACCAGGTGCTGCTGCTTCACTCGATGCAGTATCTTTCTTATCTCCACCTGAGCAAGCTGCTAGTACACCTGCGGCAACAAGTCCCAGAGCAGCAAGAGATGAATATTTGACGATTTTTTTCATGTCATTTCCTCCAAAATAGAATACTTTACTATCTTAACAGAAAAAAATTTTTTTCGCTATTATATGATATCTATCTCGGTGATAGTTTTTTTTTATGGCTGACTAAAAGACCAGACGCAAGACTGCAATCAAGACCACTCCAAAAAGAACAGTGCCCACTAGATTGCGGTAGCGAAAGGCTACCCAAGCCGTTGGAAAGACTGCCAAGAAGTCCAACCACTTGATCTGAGGAAGACTCCCTACCTTGCCTGTCACCACGCTTGAAAGGATCAAGGCAAAGATAATAGAAACAGGCAAAAACTTCAAAAAACGCTCGACGATTGCTGGCAACCCCTTGTACTTGACCAAGATGAAAGGAATCATACGGGGAATCCAAGTCACCAAGCCAGAGAAAATAACTGCTAATAAAAGATACTTACTGACCATCTAAGATCACCCCCATAGTACAACCTAGCAAGGTCGCAAACAAAACAGCTAGTGATTGAGATACCACTGTCAAGAGCAAAAAGAAAGACACCGCAACAACTGCTAGGATCAGCAGCAGATTCCGTACAGGAACCCGTCTTTGCATAATTTGAAATTGCGAAGTGAAAATCCCGATAAACATCCCCACGAGAGCAAAATCTAATCCAAAGACCTCAGGATTTGGAAGAAGACCACCTAAAGCCGTTCCCGCCACTGTCCCAATAAACCAGGCTACATAACTATTGAGATTGTTCCCATGCATCCACATAGGATTGACATTGTCTGTATGGGCTAATTCTCCCATCAAAACCCCGTAAGTCTCATCTGTAAGGAGACTGGACATGCCGATATTTTGCCAGAGACTAGTATGACGGAAATAAGTCGACGCATGCAAGCTCAGCAAAAAGAGTCGCAAGTTGATCAAAAAGACTGTCATAGCAATAGCTACCACAGGCGCTTGAACCGCAATCAGTGCCAGCATGGCAAACTGGGCGCTCCCAGCATAAACAAAGAGGCTCATCAAGCCCATCTCAACAGGTGTCACATAGGGCGCACCGATAATCCCACAAGCCAGACCGATACTAACATAGCCGAGGGCAGTCGGCATGGCAGCCTGAACACCTTCCCAAAATCCTTTTTCTTTCATCTCTCTCCTCTTATTTTCTTCGTTTGAGGCTGTTCAAGGTCACAGCCATAGCAAGAAATATTATAACACATTCAAAGAAGAGAAAAAAGTTTAGAGTTTGAAACTAGTAGCTAGTAAAAAATGCTGAAATCCCATGAGTGTTATTAATGCATCCTAAACTGATCCACCCGAATAGTATACTTTTTATCTTCAATTTCTTTAGCATCTTCATCTTCTGTCGGATAAACATCGATCCAGAATTCTCTCCTTTGTCCTTTCAACTTGACTTTATAGCGATAGCCGTCATCGTATAGTCCTACCGTCTCGGTAGTTACAGATTGAAAATTTGGAAGAGCTTCAATTTCTTTTTTTATAGTCTGGGATAGATTGTTGAGCACTACATATTGCTCCCCTTTTGAAGCTACAGGAATATGAACTGTCGCTTCTTCCAAGCGATGCGATTTTGAAAATGTGAATCTTGCTCGACCTGTATAACCATTCAAAGAAATATTTTCATAATCATAGAAAAGGCGTCCCGTTTTATAGAAATAAGGGTCTTCAGCACGCCAAGTATCTCGATAGGCCATCTCTGTTTCTTCCACCACTTCGCTAGCCTCTCCAAACACTTCTTCAAAGGATTTAAGGGACATATTGAATGAAAGTGTTTCAAACAAGACCAGTTGTGTCTGTTTAACATTCTGGCAAGCTGATAAAAGCATGAGTAAAGCTCCAATAGCAAGCAGACTACTGATTATTTTGGTATTTTTCATATATCTACTATACAAAAAAACTCTAGGATTGACAAACTTTGATAGAGTTGGATTCCGTGATTGATTTTAAAATTGCTTCTTTTGTTTTAAATTGATCAAGAGTCAGTAACAATCCGTCATAATAAGAAAAAGACTGGGAAACCAGCCTTATCTAGATGATGTAAAAATTTCTGCCAAACCTAATACCCAAACACCAGTAAACTGACGATGATTAAAAAGGTATTCCATGAAGCATGTAGCGCTATGGTCCAATAAATAGAGCGTGTATAGCAAAACATCATGGAAAATATCAAGCCCATTCCAAAGTAGATTATAAAGTCTGTCATTATCCAACCATACTGTAAGACATGCATGGAGCCAAATACAGTAGCAGAAACAAGAACATCAAGATAATATCGTTTCACTTTAGATAAACTTGTCATCAAAAGACCACGACAAACGACCTCTTCTGCTACAGGTGCGATAATGCTAGTATAAAGTATACGCGTGATAAAATAGCTAATTCCTGTCAAGCTGGCGGCCACTTCCACTACTACACTTCCATTCTGGGTACGAGGAAAGATATAGGTTGCTAGATTTGCCCACACGAATAACAAGAAAAAAGAAAGAAAACACCCAGATAAGACCAACGAAACTGGAAACGACCACACTCTTTCCAATGTTCACTTTTGACAAGAATAATTGTAGCTACAGTTCCCACCATTAGTACAAACAGAACCTGTAAACTATAAAAACCACCTTCAGACAAGGCATCAGTAAAATCTAAATCTAATATGACATTAAAAATGAGGTAATAAATCACAATCAACAGTCCAGTTGCTAGGTGAAATTTCATTTCTTTCATTTTCTTCATCTTATTATTTCCCTTGACACCCTTATCTTCTACGACGGTTAAACAATCCATCTACAAAATCTACAGCCCAATCAAAAGCACCACGATTAGGACTCATTCCTTGATTTCCCCAACCTGGGTAAATTCCTGAACTCCCCAACCTCCGCTAACTGCTTGCAATTCTGCCTCTGTTAACTCCATTGTTTCTGCAAATTGTAAATTTAACATATTTGCTCTCCTTCAATTATGTTATTTGTAAACCACTTCTGCGACCTAGGATTATTTCAAGAACAAACCAATAAAATCCTAAACTCCCAACGCTCCAAACGAACTCCATTAGAACTGAATCGGGAATTTTATGTCACAGCTAGTGTTCTCTTTTACTAATTAGGATTATTGAAAAATTTTAAAACAATAAAGGGAGAATCTGGCCAATGCCATTGTAGACTATATGCAGTCCAATAGGCCAATAAATGGACTTGGTTACTCTAAATAAGACTGCAAGTATGAGGCCACCACCCATATATGAGAAAAAGTCTGTCAAGACCCAACCATGGCTACTAATATGCAAGACCCCAAATAAAGCAGCCGAACCGAGCACATCCAGTCCCCATTTTTTCCCTTTCTCCAGAGCAGTCATCACCAATCCACGATAAATCATCTCTTCAAAAATGGGACCTGCAATTACAGGATAGAAAAAATACATCAAAAATGCCGTAGCTCCTGTAAAAGTAGGAACATCCAGTTGATAAGCAATTTCATTTTTGGTAGGGGGGAAAATAAAAAATGTTACGAAATTCCAAATAACAAAAGCAAGAAGAGCTAAAAAGGAATAAAAAAGATAAGAACCTTTAAATTTTCTACTGTTGATTTTCTGCCATTTACCTAACCAAACCATAACAATAAGAGCAAGCAGAACCACAAGAAAATTCAACAGCATATCTGACAAATAATAGGAAAAGTCAGATAGCCCAGCAGCAAGGTCGCTGTGTAAGAGCAGACGAATCAAGAACTGGTCAGCAATGACAAGTAGAATGGCTATAATAAGGTAGTAGTGTGAGATTATCTTTTTCATTCTATTTTCTCCTATACTATGAAATAAAGACAGCCCCTACCCAAGAAAAGGCAAGGGCTTTGAATATCAATCACGGCGACGATTAACAGTGGAAGAATCATGGTTAAAATATTTCTTCCAGAAATTAGTGATTGACCAAGGTGTACCTAGACCTCCCCAGCCTCCCCAATTTCCACCACCTGGGATGTTCGCAACATTCACAAGATCTCCTCCGTAAACTGCCTCTAGCTCGACTTCTGTTAGTTCCATTGTTTCTGCAAATTGTAAATTCAACATCATTTACACTCCTTCAATTATTTTTTATTTGTAAACCACTTCTGCGACCTAGGATTTACTTCAAGTGCTTTACAAGAATAGTATAGCACGGAAACCACCACATTTTAGAAAATCGCATATTTGACATTTTTTCTTATAGAAATTTCATTTTTGCGATTTTGGTGAATTTGATTACTTCCCTGGTATAATAAAGTTACTACTAAATGAGGAGTGGAGAAATATGAAGAAACAAATTTTAACATTATTGACAATCGTTGCTGAGATTATTATTATTTTGCCATTTCTAACTAATCGATAAGGTCTTTGTATTGCTGTAAGCGTAGTTCAAAAAGGGTTGTTAATTGTGGGTTTTCTAATACTTGCAGAGATTGGATAAAGTGTTCAATCTCTTTTTGATTGCTTCCCTTAGTTTGAAGGAAAATGCTCATCTTCTTTAAAAACTGCCACAATAATTTCTCAAAAACATCGTATGGACGGAGCATACTCTCCAGCTCGGCTTCAAAGATTGGGATATAAGAAAAAAGTTTGCGCTCCATGAGCTCTGAGATGATATTTAACAGCCCTTGTTTCATATACAATCGATTGTGTACTAACTCTTTAAATTCCTTGGATTTTTCGAGTAAAGAGGTTGATAAAAAAATCAGATCTTGGTTGCTCAAGAAGGGCATGGTATTGCAAAAGATATAGAGTTCAAACCAGGTCCAAGACTCAATAGCATAGAGGTAGCTAGTCAAAAACTCGCTATCCTCCTCTTCTAGCGGATAGTTTTTATCTAAGGAATGGATGGCATCTTTAATCACAATAGCGTTCAAACGACGATAAGTCTGTGCCATCTGTTCTTGCTCGACTTCCTCCAACAGTTGCTCTAAGCCAGCTATATCTTGATGGGCAAAGCGATCCACAACCTTTCTACCAATTCGCATATGTGGGGATTCCTGATAATTATTAAGCTTATGTCCAAACTCATCGAAGGTCACATTTATCCCTTGGATAGCTAGGATCAACTTATCCGCAGACAGCATAGACTGCCCTAGTTCAAACTTAGATAGCTGAGATGCTGTCAGTCCATTACAAGATACATCTGACTGCTTAAGTTTCCTCGCTAGGCGCAATTCCTTGTAAAATTCTCCCAATTCCATTCTCTCAATCATCTGACCACCTCCTAATTTTTATGTATTATATCATTATTTACACTAATTTGTCAAAATATTCTGACATCTAAGAGAGAAAAAAAGCCAGCCTTAAGCTGACTCCTTATTCCATGGTATCAAAAGCGAGACTTGGTTTGGCGTTGAGATCCAAGCCTGCAAAGTTTTCTTTGTTCCACTCGCTGACGCTGGCATAGGCAATCA
>CAUSRF010000011.1:0-33390 GCA_963534275.1 uncultured Streptococcus sp. | reverse complement strand
GACCTATGAAAGACTTGTTTTTAAGGAGAAAGCAGGCTTTTCGTAAGGAGTGTGTCGGTTATCTGCGTTATGTTCTAAATGACCACTTTGTCTTATTCCTGCTAGTTCTCATCGGTTTTCTAGCCTACCAGTACAGTCAACTCTTGCAAAATTTTCCTGAAAATCATTGGCCTATTCTTTTGTTTTTGGGGATTGTATCTGCCTTACTTTTGGCTTGGGGAGGAATCGCTACTTACACGGAAGTACCTGACAAGCTCTTTCTCTTAGTCAGTGAAGAGGAGGTCAAGTTGTACCTCAAAGGGCAGACGGTGCGTTCATTGGTTTTCTGGACAATTGTTCAAACCCTCTTTTTACTCTTGTTTGCACCCTTGTTTTTAGCCATGGGCTATGGCTTGCCAGTCTTTCTTGTCTATGTGATTTTATTGGGGACTGGGAAATACCTCCTCTTTCGCCACAAAGCTAGTAAATTTTTCACTGAAACTGGGCTGGACTGGGACTATGTCATTGCCCAAGAAAGCAAGCGCAAGCAAGTCTTGCTTCGTTTCTTTGCTCTCTTTACTCAGGTCAAGGGCGTTTCAAATAGTGTCAAGCGTCGCGCTTATCTAGACTTTATCTTAAATGCTGTTCAGAAGGTACCTGGCAAAATCTGGCAAAACCTCTATCTTCGTTCTTATCTGCGAAATGGAGACCTCTTTGCCCTCAGTCTCCGACTCTTACT
Organism: uncultured Streptococcus sp.; assembly: GCA_963534275.1. Lineage (GTDB taxonomy): Bacteria > Bacillota > Bacilli > Lactobacillales > Streptococcaceae > Streptococcus. The sequence goes on along the minus strand of CAUSRF010000011.1, from coordinate 32,672 downwards.
CCTATCCTTGTTAGCTGAGATCTTTATTGAGCAATCTTGGATTGCGACAGCAGTGGTTGTCCTGTTTAATTACCTCATGCTCTTCCAGTTGCTGGCTCTCTATCGTGCTTTTGACTACCAGTATTTGACCCAGCTTTTCCCACTAGAAAAGGGTGAAAAAGAGAAGGGACTACAGGAAGTTATCCGAGGATTGACAGGTTTTGTTTTAATGGTTCAACTGATAGTTGGTTTGATTACCTTCCAAGAAAAACTAGCCCTTCTAGCCCTGCTTGGAGCTGGACTGGTTTTACAAGTCTTGTATTTGCCTTATCAGGTAAAACGTCAGATGCAGGATTAATCTTACTTATAGGACACTAAAAAAGAAGTTGAGTTCTGTCTCAGCTTCTTTTATTTTCTACAAGATAATAGTTGGTCCGTAGAGACTTAGCTTGGTTTTGACTTGGTCAAAGTGGAAACGGTCATAGGCCCGCCAAGCGGCGCGAGTAGGAGTATCTGGATTGAGAGCGCTGAGTCCCATGAGAAGACTGGAAGTCTGGTAAAATTTTTCCAGCTCAATCAAGAATCGATTATCCACTGTCTCAGTTTTAGAGAGAAAGTCAAGGATATTGTCCAGCTGCTCCTGAAAGCGGACATCGTCAGCTGTTGCCTGTCTGCAGACTTGGTAGGCTTTGTTTAAGTCAGTAATCAAAGTCTGAGCCCTTTTGATTGGGTCTGTAACCGTCATGAGAATTCCTCCTTTCTGCTGGTTTTAAAGTTGTTTCAAGTGATTTTCTTTTTATAATTAGAGCTTATCACCTTTAACTCTTTTTCTACTTTCAAATCTTTAATTATCATTGAAATTTCCTGAATGGTAATTGCAGGATTTTATGATAAAATAATTGTAAGGTTATCATAGTTATTTTTTAGATACTTCGACACTTTAGGAATTTTTGAGAACCGTTTAGGATTTGGTGAAAAATAGTTTCTAGATTTATGCTATCCTCTTTTTAGGAGGTTTTATCCATGAACTACATTATCATCCAAAAAGAGAAAGAAATTTTCAAATTAAACATAAAGGATATCTACTATATCCAAACGCATCCAAGTAAAGCCCATACTGTACAGATTGTTACAGAAAACGCTAGCTTTGATCTGTTTCAAAATTTAAGCAATCTTGAGAAACAATATGGGGAAACCTTGACGAGATGTCATCGAAATTGTCTGGTCAACCTTGAACGAGTAGAATCCATGGATATCCAATCAAAGACTCTTTTTCTTGGAGAAGAAGGTCGATATGCTATTCAGTATGCCAGACGTCGCTATAGAGACATTCGCCAAAAATGGTTGAAAGAAGGAGAGTAAGAAGATGAGAATATTTGTTTTAGAAGATGATTTTTCCCAACAGACTAGGATTGAAAAGGTGATTGAGAAACTCTTGAAGGAACATCATATCACTCCGAGTTCTTTTGAAGTCTTTGGCAAGCCAGACCAACTTCTGGCAGAGGTGCATGAGAAGGGTACGCATCAGCTTTTCTTTTTGGACATTGAGATTCGAAATGAGGAGATGAAAGGCCTAGAAGTGGCAAGAAAGATTCGGGATCGAGATCCTTATGCCCTGATCGTCTTTGTGACGACTCACTCGGAGTTTATGCCTCTGTCCTTTCGCTACCAAGTGTCTGCTTTGGACTATATTGATAAGGCCTTGTCGGCAGAGGAGTTTGAGTCTCGTATCGAGACAGCTCTTCTCTATGCCGATAGTCAAGACAGCAAAAGCCTGGCGGAAGATTGCTTTTACTTTAAATCAAAATTTGCTCAATTCCAGTATCCTTTTAAAGAGGTTTACTATTTCGAAACGTCCCCAAGACCCCATCGTGTTATTCTCTATACCAAGACGGATAGGCTGGAATTTACGGCGAGTCTAGAGGAGGTTCTCAAGCAGGAACCTCGTCTCTTGCAGTGTCATCGTTCTTTTCTCATCAATCCAGCCAATGTAGTGCATTTGGATAAGAAAGAAAAACTACTTTACTTTCCCAATGGTGGAAGCTGTCTAATCGCGCGTTATAAGATCAGGGAAGTCTCTGAGGCTATCAATAACTTACACTGAGTGAGGTGATGGAATGGAATTAGTCTGGAAGATAGTATATGCGTTTTTGATATCTGGATTGGAATTGTTTATATTTTTTAAGGTAGATGGAATTGTTCTGACTCTGGAGAGAGTTTTTAAGGCCTTTCTTTTTAAGATACTGTTGGCAGTTGTTTTTGTAACGATTAGCTATATAGTAGGAAATAATTACCTATCTTATTTTGTGGAACCCTTGTACGGCATCGGTTTATCTTTCTTGTTTTTAAGAGGGTTTCCTAAAAAACTCCTTCTATTTTATGGTCTCTTTCCAATGATATTGGTGAATCTCTTTTATAGAGGAGTCTCCTATTTTGTGCTTCCATTTTTGGAGCAAGGGCAGGTGTATGATGACCGCTCTTTTATTTGGTTATTTATAAAAATTTTCATTTGCTTTGTTTCTCTAGCCTTTTTGAAATGGTTAGACTATGATTTCACTAGCTTGAGAAGGGAGATTCTAGATAAAGATTTTCAAAAGTCCCTGACTAAGATTAACTGGATAATGGGGGCTTACTATTTGGTGATACAAAGTCTGTCTTACTTTGAATATGAGCAAGGTATCCAATCAACGACTGTTCGTCATCTGATCCTAGTGTTTTACTTGCTTTTTTTTATGGGGGTTGTCAAGAAATTGGATACCTACTTGAAGGAAAAACTTCAGGAGAAACTGAACCAAGAGCAGACCTTACGCTACAGAGATATGGAGCGGTATAGTCGGCATATAGAGGAGCTTTATAAGGAAGTTCGGAGCTTTCGTCATGATTACACCAACCTCTTAACCAGCTTACGTCTGGGTATTGAAGAGGAGGATATGGGGCAGATAAAAGAGGTCTACGACTCTGTCTTGAAGGATTCTAGTGAAAAATTGCAGGATAATAAATATGACCTGGGCCGATTGGTGAATATTCGGGACCGTGCCCTCAAAAGTCTCCTCGCAGGAAAATTTCTAAAAGCCAGAGAAAAGGATATTGTCTTTAATGTCGAAGTTCCTGAGGAGATTCAAGTTGAGGGGATGGGTCTGCTTGATTTTTTAACCATCGTATCTATCCTTTGTGACAATGCTATTGAAGCTAGTGCAGAGGTCAGTCAACCTCACGTTTCAATTGCCTTTTTTAAAAATGGGGCACAGGAGACCTTTATCATTGAAAACTCCATCAAAGAAGAGGGCATAGATGTTTCTGAAATCTACTCTTTTGGAGTTAGTTCTAAAGGGGAGGAGAGAGGAGTTGGCCTCTATACAGTTATGAAGATTGTGGAAAGTCATCCCAATGCCAGTCTCAATACCACCTGCCAAAATCAAGTCTTTCGTCAGGTTTTGACAATTCACTCGACGTCAGTTGATGATTAGAAAACTTGTGAAAAGAAGTACTGCCTGCAGTCATCAATTAAAATGCCATAGTATATGAGGTATCCTATATGAATAAGAAATCCTTTTTTATCATCTGTTCTACGTTGGTCATATCATCGAATCTTCTCATGATTTCCGTGGTGAACAAGGGAGAAGAAACGGGGAGCAATCTGTTTGTGATTGCTATATCCTGTGTCTTGCTACCAGCCTTTTTATATGCGGTTGAAAATCAACTGACTTCATTAGTAAATGTAGAATCAATACTCCTGATTCAGTTGGCAGTTATATCTCTACTCCGTCTTATCAACAGAATAGGGAGTATGCCTGAAATCCTCAACATTATCATTACCCTTCTCGTTTTGGCAGTTGGGACAGCTGGTATCTTTGTTGCGATCATGAGAATATATCAGAACAGACAGAAGTGAGGGTGAGTAGCTTTTGATTTTAGGTCTTTACGTTGCTAAATTCCCTTGGGGAAAGTATGTTTTTCATGCTTGCTTTTTTTAATTGTTTTACAATTTAGGAAGTTTCGATGACCATTCATGATTTGGGTGAATTAAGCTCAAAAGGAGTGCTATACTAGGAGTGTAAAGGGTGTAGCTTATCTAAGATTAAACACACATTTAGGAGGAAATCTTATGAAGAAAAAAATACTGATCATTTTCGTCTTGTATTTAATCATGTCCATCTTTCTTTATCCGCTTAGGGAGAGTATTTGGTATCATCTATTTTATACCATAGCCTATCTGATTGCGGTTATGATCTATTTTGCTTTAATTAAAAAGAAAGAAAAGAAATGAAAACTTTTCTTGCTAAAAAACGGAACATCTTCCTTACGAGATTGTTCCTAGGTCAGTTGCCCTTGCTTGTCTCTACTTATCTATTTCTATCTCGTCAGTTTTTAAATTTTTCCTTGGTTTTCCAATTTCTTTTAGTGGTTATTAACTTGGCTTCTATTTTGGTCACTGTTTATCTCACTAGGGAGATGAGGATAAGAGAGTTTGAAGACGATGATTTAGTTAGTCCTAGAACCAATCAACTCATGTTCATCGGCCTGACAAGCTTTATGTCTATTATTTGTTTGTATAGAGGTATCACAGCGGAAGAATTCTATCAGCAATTAATTGCCTATATTGGTGCCATTCTCTGCTTGCTTATCGTGCTTCTGCTCATTTGGGGCATGAAGTATTATAAAAAGTAGCTTGCCTTCCTCTTCTGACAGAATCTTTTATTAGGAGGCTCTATTAAACTGTCCGTGAAATAAGTGAATGGAGGTATTTAATATGACATATAGGTTATTTCTTGTTATTTTCTTGAGTAGTATTTTGGATATTCTTTTAGGAACATTTTTACAAATCTCTAATGTATCGATTGGGTGGCTTGTTCTCTACAGTGCCTTGTTTGAAGCAGGAGTTTTTCTTCTTACCAATAAAGGGTTGACGGTACAAATCAAGGAGGCAGACATTCAAAACCGTTTTAAATTTATTTTTGGAAAAACGATATGGTTTCAAATTCTTTTGCTTATCTTTGTGATGGCCAAACTTTATCTTGGTTTGGATGCGAAGTTGATTTTATTTTACGGACATATTTTCATTATCTTTAATGCTTTAATATATCTATTATCTAGTAGTCGGGTTAGTCTTAAAAAGAGCAAACTGTCCTCTTAATCTTGTAGCAGTAGAGCCCGGCAAGGGGAGGTATTAGGCTAGTCGTTGTCTTGTAGATAGTGGGGGGATTTCTATGAAAAAACACTCTATTCTTTTCAAAACGAGTGCAATTCTTTCTTATTTGTTTTTGTTTTTTGGATTATTTTGGACAACCCAATTTTGGAGCAATTATTGGGAGTTCTCGTCTTGGGTAGGAAATATTATCTGGATCCGAAACATCATCAGTGTTCTCTTTATCGGTCTGATGGTTTGGGTTTTGGTCAGGTCGGGCCATGCTTATCTCTTTCGCATCCCTAGGAAAAAGTGGTTGAGCTATTCTGTTCTGACGGTGTTAGTAGCTGTCGTGCTGATATGCTTTAACTATCTGACAGCTAAACACGTTCAGGGAACAAACGAAGGTTGGAATTTATTTATTGCCTATAGTGAGACCAATTTTGCGGAGTTCGGTGTTTACCTAACTTTAATAGTACTAGGACCTCTGATGGAAGAATTGGTGTGTAGAGGACTGCTTCAGCATGCCTTCTTTAAGAATTCGAGATGGGGGCTGGATCTTCTCTTTCCTTCACTCCTATTTTCCTTGCCTCACTTTTCTAGCTTGCCAAGTCTCGCAGATATTTTTGTCTATACGACAGTAGGCTTTCTATTTGCCTGTCTGACACGTTATACGAAGAGTATCTATCCTTCTTATGTGATTCATATTGTTAATAATATCATCGCAAACTTACCATTTTTGCTCACTTTTCTACATAGGGTCTTGGGGTGAAAAAACCAAAAGGCTTGCTTTTTAGCTATAGAGGAGTTCATCATGTATAAACACTTATTTTTTCTAGATTCAAAAACTTTAGACTGGTTGACACCTTATATTCTAGTCTTGGCTTCTGACACCATTGCCTTTAATGTTTTTGTGTTAACCTTCGTATCTGCGGCGGTCTTTTCTTCCCTGAATCCCATGTTAGCTTTTATGGCTATATTCTTAGGAGCTGGTTATGTTATCGGATTTTGGTTACTAAAATGGTTTGTTTTGGAAAGACTAGAGCTAAAGGATGACTTGTAGGAAAGTTTGTTTGTTGAGGAGGATAGCTTTATGGCCATTTTCAATAAGTGTCATGCCTTGTTTTTTGGATTTTTAGTATTTGCAATCGTTGGTGCAGCGAGTTATTCCATTAATCAAGGGAATTATTTTCAACACCAGTACACATTCATTATTATAAAAAGTTTCTTGCTTTTCCTTAGTTTTGGATATGCGAGATGGTTTGATATGATTTCTCTTGGGATTTTAAGCAAGAAACAACTCTTGCTGTTCATTGGAATCTTTCTTCTCACGGTGCTGGTAAATATAGGCTATCATGCTTTTTTCTCAGTTGCTTCTGGTGCCTCGGCTCAACACCTTGAGGAAACGAGTAAAGGACTTCCGCTTTCCTTTATTGTAAGTGTTACAGTTTTGGGACCAATCCAAGAGGAACTCATGTTCAGAGGACTTCTTCAGGGGGCTATATTTGAAAATTCTTGGTTAGGGCTTGTACTGACTTCCTCTCTCTTTTCTTTCATGCATGAACCTTATGATGTGCCTTCGTTTTTCTATTATCTACTTGGGAGCTTGTTGCTGGGCTTTGCTTACAAAAAGAGCCAAAATTTGTGGGTTTCTACTCTAGTCCACATGTCTTACAACAGTTTGCCACTTTTAACTTATTTCTAAAAATCATGAAAAGGTAAGCAGAAGACGGTGCTTGCCTTCTTTAAGCTATAATGATATCCTGAATCAATTGAGATGCTTTTCTTTGGGAATTGGGTGTGAAGCGGTTGACGAATAGACCAAAAACTAGTAGAATAGTAAGGAAACTTTATACGGAGGAAAGAAATGGACTTGGGTGATAATGAGCTAACGCTGACCCCTATACCTGGGAAGAGCGGCAAGGCTTATATGGGAAGCTACCCTGATGGGAAGCGCGTCTTTGTAAAAATGAACACCTCTCCAATCCTACCTGGCCTAGCCAGAGAACAAATCGCTCCTCAATTACTATGGACTCGTCGTTTAGCGGATGGTCGTGATATGTGTGCCCAAGAATGGTTGACGGGCAAAATCTTGACCCCGCACGACATGAATCGTAAGCAAATCATCAATATCTTGACGCGTCTCCACCGCTCACGTCCCTTGATGAAGCAGTTGAGCCGTTTGGGATATACCATGGAGACGCCAGTAGACTTGTTGCAGTCTTGGAAGCAAGAAGCGCCTGAAGTCTTGAAACGACATCAGTACTTAAATTCGGTGATTGATGATTTGCGCAGAACGGTTCCAGGTTTTAGGGAAGATTATGCAACGATTGTGCATGGGGACCTTCGTCATAGTAATTGGATTGAGACAGAGAGTGGGCTCGTTTATCTAGTGGATTGGGATTCGGTTCGCCTGACGGATCGCATGTTTGATGTGGCACATTTGCTATGCCACTACATTCCAGATCATCAGTGGCGTCAATGGTTGAGAGACTACGGTTATAAGTACAATCAGACAGTGTTAGATAAATTGTATTGGTATGGCCAGTATTCTTACTTGAGCCAGATTACCAAATACTTTGTAAATCAAGATTTAGATAATGTAAACCGGGAGATTTATGCCTTGCGTGTCTTCCGTGACAAGTATGGAAAGAAAAGATGAGAGTTAGAAATCGTAAAGGGGCGACAGAGTTACTAGAGGCTAATCCCCAGTATGTTGTCCTCAATCCCTTGGAAGCTAAAGGGAAATGGCGAGACTTGTTTGGAAATGATCATCCTATTCATGTTGAAGTTGGGAGTGGCAAAGGAGCCTTCGTATCAGGAATGGCCAAACAAAACCCTGACATCAACTATATCGGGATTGACATCCAAAAGTCGGTCTTGAGTTATGCCTTGGATAAGGTATTAGAAGTTGGAGTGCCTAATATCAAGTTGTTGTGGGTAGATGGTTCAGATTTGACAGACTACTTTGAAGACGGTGAGATTGATCGTCTCTACCTAAACTTTTCTGATCCCTGGCCTAAAAAACGCCATGAAAAACGTCGTTTGACCTACAAGAGTTTCTTGGATACCTTCAAGCGCATCTTGCCTGAGAATGGGGAAATCCATTTCAAGACAGACAATCGTGGCTTGTTTGAGTACAGCCTGGTGAGTTTTTCTCAGTATGGGATGAAACTGAACGGAGTTTGGTTGGACTTACATGCCAGTGATTTTGAAGGAAATGTCATGACGGAATATGAGCAAAAATTCTCCAACAAGGGTCAAGTGATCTACCGAGTTGAGGCAGAATTTTAAGAAATAGCTTAAAAACCAGCCGTTTGAGTGCTTATGCTTTACATAAATTGACAAACGTGCTATACTGATAGTTAGAATATGAGAAAGAGAGGCGGGGAAATATCTTCGCCTCTTGCTTATGAGGAGGTGGACGCAATCGCAACAATCGTAGAATTAGTCAGAGAAGTTGTAGAACCTGTCATTCAAGCACCTTTTGAACTCGTGGATATCGAGTATGGAAAGATTGGCAGTGACATGATTCTCAGTATTTTTGTAGATAAACCTGAAGGAATTACCTTGAACGACACGGCGGACTTGACAGAAATTATCAGTCCTGTCCTAGACACCATCAAGCCTGATCCCTTCCCAGAACAATATTTCCTAGAAATCACCAGTCCAGGCTTGGAACGTCCTTTGAAAACCAAGGATGCCGTCGCTGGAGCGGTTGGGAAATACATCCATGTTGGGCTCTACCAAGCCATCGATAAGCAAAAAGTCTTTGAAGGAACCTTGCTATCCTTTGAAGAGGATGAGTTGACCATGGAGTATATGGACAAGACACGTAAGAAAACTGTCCAAATTCCATACAGTTTAGTATCAAAAGCACGTTTAGCAGTAAAATTATAGAAAAGAAAGGATAGCTTTTGAGGATTCAAAAGTGAAGAAAACATGAGTAAAGAAATGCTAGAGGCCTTCCGCATTTTGGAAGAAGACAAGGGAATCAAAAAAGAAGACATCATCGACGCAGTAGTAGAGTCGCTTCGTTCCGCTTATCGCAGACGCTATGGGCAATCTGATAGTGTAGCCATTGACTTCAATGAAAAAACAGGTGACTTTACAGTTTATACTGTTCGTGAAGTTGTTGATGAAGTATTTGATAGCCGTTTGGAAATCAGCTTGAAAGATGCTCTTGCCATTAATTCAGCCTATGAACTTGGAGACAAGATCAAGTTTGAAGAAGCACCAGCTGAGTTTGGTCGTGTAGCAGCTCAATCTGCCAAACAAACCATCATGGAAAAAATGCGCAAGCAAACACGTGCCATCACTTACAATACTTATAAAGAACATGAACAAGAAATCATGTCTGGTACAGTAGAACGTTTTGACAACCGTTTCATCTATGTCAATCTTGGCAGTATCGAAGCTCAATTGTCAAAACAAGACCAAATCCCTGGAGAAGTCTTTGCTTCCCACGATCGTATCGAAGTTTATGTCTACAAGGTCGAAGACAACCCTCGTGGTGTCAACGTCTTTGTCAGTCGTAGCCATCCAGAAATGATCAAACGTTTGATGGAGCAAGAAATTCCAGAAGTTTATGATGGAACTGTTGAAATCATGAGTGTAGCTCGTGAAGCAGGTGACCGTACCAAGGTTGCTGTTCGTAGCCACAATCCAAACGTGGATGCTATCGGGACAATCGTTGGTCGTGGTGGTGCCAACATCAAGAAGATCACCAGCAAATTCCACCCAGCTCGCTACGATGCCAAGAGTGACCGTATGATTCCTGTAGAAGAAAACATCGACGTTATCGAGTGGGTAGCGGATCCAGCTGAGTTTATCTACAATGCCATCGCACCTGCAGAGGTTGACCAAGTTATCTTTGATGAAAATGACAGCAAACGTGCCTTGGTCGTTGTACCTGATAACAAGCTTTCTCTTGCCATCGGTCGTCGTGGACAAAACGTTCGCTTGGCGGCTCACTTGACGGGTTACCGTATCGATATCAAGTCTGCAAGTGAGTTTGAAGCTATGGAAGAAGCAGGTCAAGTGGATTACGCAGTTGCGGACGAATTGACGGAAGAATAAAAGCTGCTAGAGGAGGGAAAGATGAAAACAAGAAAAATCCCTTTGCGCAAGTCTGTTGTATCCAATGAAGTGATTGATAAGCGTGATTTGCTCCGCATTGTCAAGAACAAAGAAGGACAGGTCTTTATCGATCCGACAGGCAAGGCCAATGGCCGTGGTGCTTATATCAAGCTAGACAATGCAGAAGCCCTAGAGGCAAAAAAGAAGAAAGTCTTTAACCGCAGCTTTAACATGGAAGTGGAAGAAAGCTTTTATGACGAGTTGATCGCTTATGTTGATCACAAAGTAAAAAGAAGAGAGTTAGGACTTGAATAAGCAAAAAGTAAGCAATCTCTTGGGTCTTGCTCAACGAGCAGGTAGGATCATATCGGGTGAGGAATTGGTGGTCAAGGCTATCCAAGAACAGAAAGCCAAGCTAGTCTTTCTAGCCCATGATGCTGGCCCTAATCTAACCAAGAAGATTCAAGATAAAAGTGACTATTATCAAGTAGAAGTTATAACCGTGTTTTCAACACTGGAATTAAGCATAGCAGTCGGAAAATCTAGAAAGGTTTTGGCTGTGACAGATGCTGGATTTACAAAGAAAATGAGGTCTCTTATGGAATAGAAGAGGAGGACATGATTTGTCTAAGAAAAGATTGTACGAAATCGCAAAAGAACTTGGAAAAGAAAGTAAAGAAGTTGTAGCGCGTGCAAAAGAGTTGGGCTTGGATGTGAAAAGCCACTCATCGAGCGTGGAAGCTGCCGCTGCTGAGAAAATCGCAGCTAGTTTTAAACCTGCACCTGCTCCTAAGGTAGAAGCAAAACCTGAGGCACCAAAAGCAAGTGTAGAAAAGAAAGCAGAGAAACCTGTTTCAGCGAAATCAGTTGTCACTAAGGAAGAAAGTAAACCAGCTACACCTGTAGCTCCTAAGGAAGAAAAAGTGGTGTCTGCAAGACCGCAGAGCCGAAATTTCAAGGCGGAGCGTGAGGCACGTGCAAAAGAGCAGGCAGAGCGACGCAAACAAAACAAGGGCAATAACCGTGACCAACAACAAAACGGTAACCGTCCGAAAAATGACGGCCGTAATGGTGGCAAACCTGGTCAAGCAAACCGCGACAATGGCCGATTTAATGACCAAGGGAAGAAACCACAAGGTCAAGGAAATCGTGGCAATGATCGCCGTCAGCAACAAGACTTCCAGCCAAAACCAGCTGGACCACGTGTTGACTTTAAAGCCCGTGCAGCAGCCCTAAAAGCAGAGCAAAATGCAGAGTACGCACGCTCAAGCGAGGAGCGCTTCAAACAATCGCAAGCTGCCAAAGAAGCCTTGGCTCAAGCTAATAAACGCAAGGAGCCTGAAGAAATCTTTGAGGAGGCTGCTAAGTTAGCTGAACAAACGCAGCCAGCCGTAGCAGTAGCTCCTGTAGCGAAAGAAGCGCCAGTGGATACACGTCGTAAAAAACAAGCTCGACCAGACAAAGAACGTGACGATTATGATCACGAAGAAGATGGTCCTAGAAAACAACAAAAGAATCGAAGTAGTCAGAATCAAGTGAGAAATCAAAGAAATAGTAACTGGAATAACAACAAAAAGAATAAAAAAGGCAACAAGCAAAATAACCGCAATCAGGCACCAAAACCTGTTACAGAACGTAAGTTCCATGAATTGCCAACAGAATTTGAATATACAGATGGTATGACTGTTGCGGAAATCGCAAAACGTATCAAACGTGAACCAGCTGAAATCGTTAAGAAACTCTTTATGATGGGTGTTATGGCCACACAAAACCAATCTTTGGATGGAGAAACCATTGAACTCCTATTGGTAGATTATGGTATCGAAGCCAAACAAAAGGTTGAAGTGGACAATGCGGACATCGAACGTTTCTTTGTCGAAGATGGTTATCTCAATGAAGATGAATTGGTTGAGCGTCCACCAGTTGTAACCATCATGGGACACGTTGACCACGGTAAAACAACCCTCCTAGATACTCTTCGTAACTCTCGTGTTGCAACAGGAGAAGCAGGTGGGATCACTCAGCATATCGGTGCCTACCAAATCGTTGAAAATGGTAAGAAGATTACTTTCCTTGATACACCAGGACACGCGGCCTTTACATCGATGCGTGCGCGTGGTGCATCTGTTACCGATATCACCATCTTGGTCGTAGCGGCAGACGACGGTGTTATGCCTCAAACTATCGAAGCCATCAACCACTCAAAAGCAGCCAACGTCCCAATCATCGTAGCCATTAACAAGATTGATAAACCAGGTGCCAACCCAGAACGCGTTATCGGTGAATTGGCAGAGCATGGTGTCATGTCAACAGCTTGGGGTGGGGACTCTGAGTTTGTCGAAATTTCAGCTAAGTTCAATCAAAATATCGATGAACTCTTGGAAACAGTCCTTCTTGTGGCTGAAATCCAAGAACTCAAGGCAGACCCAACAGTGCGTGCTATCGGTACAGTTATCGAAGCGCGCTTGGATAAAGGAAAAGGTGCGGTCGCAACCCTTCTTGTTCAACAAGGTACCTTGAATGTCCAAGATCCTATCGTTGTCGGAAATACCTTCGGTCGTGTCCGTGCTATGACCAATGACCTTGGTCGTCGTGTCAAGGTGGCTGGACCATCAACACCAGTTTCTATCACAGGTTTGAACGAAGCACCGATGGCGGGTGACCACTTTGCCGTTTACGAGGATGAAAAATCTGCGCGTGCAGCAGGTGAAGAACGTGCGAAACGTGCCCTCATGAAACAACGTCAAGCTACCCAACGTGTCAGCCTTGAAAACCTCTTTGATACACTTAAAGCTGGTGAGCTTAAGTCAGTTAACGTTATCATCAAGGCCGACGTACAAGGTTCTGTTGAAGCCCTTTCTGCCTCACTTCAAAAGATCGACGTGGAAGGTGTTAAAGTTACCATCGTCCACTCAGCGGTTGGTGCCATCAACGAATCAGACGTGACTCTTGCCGAAGCTTCAAATGCCTTTATCGTTGGTTTCAACGTCCGCCCTACACCACAAGCTCGTCAGCAAGCAGAAGCAGACGATGTGGAAATCCGTCTCCACAGCATTATCTACAAGGTTATCGAAGAGATGGAAGAAGCCATGAAAGGGATGTTGGATCCTGAATTCGAAGAAAAAATCATCGGTGAAGCAGTTATCCGTGAAACCTTCAAGGTATCTAAAGTGGGAACCATTGGTGGATTTATGGTTACTAGCGGTAAGATTACTCGTGACTCTAAAGTTCGTGTTATCCGTGACGGTGTCGTTATCTATGACGGCGAACTCGCAAGCTTGAAACACTACAAAGACGACGTCAAAGAAGTTACAAACGGTCGTGAAGGTGGATTGATGATTGATGGCTACAATGATATCAAGATGGATGATGTCATTGAGGCATACGTCATGGAAGAAATCAAGAGATAAGATTTTTGCTCCTTTCTTAGGTGGTGAGGGACGCAAGCAAACCGATGGTTTCATTGCTTATTTTTGAGCCTAGGGTCTCAAAAATCCCCTGTGATGGGACTGATAAATCAGTTCCATCACTTTCACCACGGCGAAAGAAGCAGATGATTTCAAATTGAACTTCGTTTCAATTTGAAATGAAAATCAATAAATTTAAAAATAGCTAGGTCTGCTGGCCTAGCTTTTGGTTCAAAGTAGAGAAAGGAATATCATGGCAAATCATTTCCGTACGGATCGTGTGGGCATGGAAATCAAGCGTGAAGTCAATGAGATTTTGCAAAAGAAAGTCCGTGATCCGCGTGTCCAAGGTGTGACCATCACAGATGTTCAGATGCTAGGTGACTTGTCTGTTGCCAAGGTTTACTACACCATTTTGAGTAACCTTGCTTCGGATAACCAAAAAGCTCAGATTGGGCTTGAAAAAGCAACTGGTACCATCAAACGTGAACTTGGTCGCAATTTGAAATTGTACAAAATCCCAGATTTGACCTTCGTCAAAGACGAATCCATCGAATATGGAAACAAGATTGACGAAATGCTACGTAATCTGGATAAGAATTAAGAAAGAGGGATTGACCCTCTTTTTTCTTTTCAGAGTAGTCTGTTTGCTAATCATCGATATGTTGCACTTGTAAAACGCAGTTTAAAAAATTTGTAAATTTCAAATAGTATGATATGATAAAGCATAATATGAATGAAAAATGGAGATACAAATGGCTAAACAAGATATAGCTATGCAAGTATTGCAACAAGTGGTGAAACTTCCCGTAGTCAAAGTTGATCGAGAGAAATTTTTGGTGGAAAAATTTTCCAAGGAATTAGACCGCAAGGATATTGCAACCTTATTAGAACAAGGACCGACTTCATTGTTACCTCAGGAAAGCTTGGATCGAGTGGCAAAGTCCTGTATTAAGGACAACGTCTTGCTGGCCAGTGGAACTTCGGTATTGGCAGGTCTACCTGGAGGTCTAGCCATGGCAATCACTATTCCAACAGATGTAGCCCAGTTTTACGCTTTCTCATTAAAACTAGCTCAAGAACTAGGGTATATTTACGGATTTGATGATCTATGGGCATCGCGCAATGAGTTGAGCGAAGATGCTAAAAACACACTCTTACTGTATCTCGGTGTGATGCTGGGAGTAAATGGTGCAGGTGCCCTGCTTCGATCAGGTGGAGTGACAGTAGCCAAACAAGTCATAAAAGTAGTGAATAAGAAAGCTTTGACAAAGACGCTCTGGTATCCTATTTTAGAGAGAATTTTGAAAATTTTTGGTGTTAATCTGACAAAAGGCGGCTTGGCAAAAGGAATGGGGAAAGTGATTCCTATCCTAGGCGGAGTCATTTCTGGTGGCTTAACCTTTGCGACCATGAAGCCGATGGGAGAAAGATTGCAACAGGAATTGTCCAAACTAGTTAACTACAATGAAGTTCAATATCAAAAAGATGTTGATATTATCCGAAAAGAGGTAGAAATCATCGAAGGTGAGTAAGATGGGTCTCATAAAAATGATAGCTAAAACTTATGGGAATTACTTTTTTACGATGCAAGGTTTAAAAGTGATGAAAAAAGATGACAATCTTGTTGTTGGTCTAGGGAAGTTATTTCTTGTAGATAAGTTAATGGATACGGCTCACTGGTTAGCAGAACCGGAGGATAAAGAATGATTTTTTTGTTAAAAGAGTCATTTTAAAGAAAAATGAAAGAAACTAGCAGGAACTCCACTGCTAGTTTTTTAATCTCTCTCCTTGTGGTATAATAAAACAAGCAAAATCATTTTAGAACATACAATGGAGGTCATCATGGACAATATCATCGATGTGTCAATTCCCGTTGCAGAAGTGGTGGACAAGCATCCAGAAGTCTTGGAAATCCTAGTGGAGCTAGGTTTTAAACCACTAGCCAATCCCTTGATGCGCAATACCGTCGGTCGCAAGGTATCGCTCAAACAGGGTTCTAAGCTCGAAGGAACTCCTATGGACAAGATTGTCCGCACATTGGAAGCGAATGGTTACGAAGTGATTGGATTAGACTAATGGCAGATGAACGGATTCATATCCTTCGGGATATTTTGTTAGAATTGCACAATGGCGCCTCTCCTGAGTCAGTTCAGGAGCGTTTTGATGCGACCTTTACGGGTGTGTCCGCCATCGAGATTTCTCTCATGGAGCACGAGCTGATGAACTCAGACTCAGGTGTTACTTTTGAAGATGTCATGGAGCTCTGTGATGTCCATGCCAATCTTTTTAAAAACGCTGTTAAGGGTGTCGAAGTGGAGGATACCGAGCATCCTGGCCACCCCGTTCGCGTCTTTAAGGATGAAAATCTGGCTCTCCGGGCTGCCTTGCTTCGCATTCGGAGACTGTTAGATACCTATGAGTCTATGGAAGACGAGGAAATGCTGGCAGAGATGCGTAAGGGTTTGGTCCGTCAAATGGGGCTGTTGGGGCAATTTGACATCCACTATCAGCGCAAGGAAGAACTCTTTTTCCCCATCATGGAGCGCTATGGACACGATTCACCTCCCAAAGTTATGTGGGGAGTGGATGATCAGATCAGGGAACTCTTTCAAACAGCTTTAACGACAGCCAAGTCACTACCAGAAGTGTCGATTAGCAGTGTAAAAGAAGATTTTGAAGCTTTTGCGACAGAGTTTGAAAGTATGATTTTCAAGGAAGAGTCCATCCTTCTCATGATTCTCCTCGAGTCCTTTACTCAGGATGACTGGATTCAGATTGCGGAGGAGAGTGATGCCTATGGTTATGCCATCATCCGTCCGTCTGAGAAATGGGTGCCTGAGCGTCAGCGCTTTGTTGAGGAAAAGAGTGCGGAGGAGCCCGTGCAACTAGACACGGCTGAAGGCCAAGTGCAGCAAGTTATCGATACACCAGAAGGCCAGTTTACCATTACCTTTACCCCTAAGGAAAAGGAAGCAGTGCTGGACCGCCATAGTCAACAGGCTTTTGGCAATGGCTATCTTTCAGTCGAGCAGGCCAACCTCATCCTCAATCACCTTCCTATGGAGATTACCTTTGTCAATAAAGACGATATTTTCCAGTATTACAATGATAATACGCCAGCTGATGAGATGATTTTCAAACGGACACCGTCCCAAGTCGGGCGCAATGTTGAACTTTGCCATCCGCCCAAGTACCTAGACAAGGTGAAAGCTGTTATGCAAGGTCTTCGTGAAGGGGTCAAGGACAAGTATGAAATGTGGTTCAAGTCTGAGTCGCGAGGCAAGTTTGTCCACATCACCTATGCTGCGGTGCATGATGAGAACGGAGAATTTCAAGGAGTGTTGGAGTATGTTCAGGATATTCAGCCCTACCGTGAGATTGATACGGACTACTTCCGTGGATTAGAATAAGGAGAATCAATGAGTTACGAACAAGAATTTATGAAGGAATTTGAGGCCTGGGTCAATACCCAGATCATGATCAACGACATGGCGTACAAGGAAAGTCAAAAGGTCTACGAAGAAGACCAAGATGAGCGTGCCAAAGATGCCATGATTCGCTACGAAAGTCGCTTGGATGCCTATCAGTTCTTGCTGGGTAAGTTTGAAAACTTCAAAGCAGGCAAGGGGTTCCATGATTTGCCAGAAGGCTTGTTTGGTGAGAGAAACTATTAAAATGAATATCCTTTCTTGATTTTTTCCCAAAATCTTGATAGAATATTTTTATTAAATCCTTGTCAGAGCAGGGATTTTTTATTGAAAGGATTTTATCATGTCAAAGAAACTCCAACGTAAAAAACAATTGCGAAATAGCCTTCGTCGTTCAGGTGCATTTTCAACTACAGTGACCAAGGTTGTAGAAGAAACTAAGAAAGTCGTGAAACATGCGGAAAAATCTGCCAGCGAAGCAGGAAAAGTTGTCTCTAAAAAAGTGGAACAAGCAGTAGAAGCGACCAAAGAACAAGCTCAAAAGGTGGCGAATTCAGTTGAAGATTTCGCAGCTACTTTGGGTGGCCTCTCAGTAGATCGTGCTAAGACTTTCTATGATGAAGGCATCAAGTCAGCTTCTGACTTCAAAAACTGGACTGAAAAAGAACTTCTTGCCTTGAAAGGAATCGGCCCAGCTACGATTAAGAAATTAAAAGAACACGGAATCAGCTTCAAGTAATTTTTCTTGTCCCTTGCATTTCCGTCAAAAACTTGCTACAATAGAGCTATTAGAGGTGTTTTGAATCCCACATTTTACAGAAAGTGGCGGCGCTGAGAAGTCCACAAATGTGTCAAGACTGGTTGCTGATGGTTAAAAATGAAATAAAAGTGTCTTTGTATTTACTTCAAAGACGAAAGTTGCGGGCAACTGCCCGAAATTGGGTGGTACCGCGGATAAGCACATTCGTCCCTGTCATGTTTATGGCAGGGATTTTCTTTTGCGTCTTAGTCAAAGGAGGTTGTCATGAAGCAATCTTTTAAAACAAGTAAACTATATTATGGTTTTCCTATCTTCATTTTAGGATATCAGGATCAGAACTTTGGTCACAATATTACGACCTGTAGCTCCTCTTATAGTCTGGGAGATTGGTTAGTCATCGGAGTTGGTGCTGAGGAAAATGCAGCTGACCAGATTAAGCATTACCACCAGTTCACCGTAAATATCCCTGATGAAACTTCCATGCTTGCGATGGAGCAGGCTGGTTTTATCAGCCACCGTGAAAAGTTGGAACACTTGGGATTAGACTATGAAATTTCTGAACGAACCCAGGCACCGATTATAGAGGCTTGCCCAGTCGTATTGGACTGCCAGGTGGATCGGATTATCGAGGAGGATGGAATCTGCCACATCTTTGCTAAGATTCTTGATCGACTGGCGGATTCAGAACTATTGGACGATAAAGGCCATTTTAAAAATGACCGTTTTGCACCGACTTACTTTATGGGGGATGGTCATCAGCGTGTTTACCGTTATCTAGATAATCGAGTCGATTCTATGGGAAGCTTTATTAAGAAAGCGAGAAAAAAAGATGACAAGGGCTGAACTACCTGAACGAATCGAGACGGAGCGTCTGATCCTGCGAGTCCGTACAGTGGCGGATGCCGAGGATATCCATGCCTACGCTAGTTTGCCAGAGGTCGCCTATCCAGCAGGATTTCACCCCGTCAAGACCTTGGAAGATGAGATTTATTATCTAGAGCATATCCTTCCTGAGCGCAATCAAAAGGAAAATCTCCCAGCTGGCTATGGAATTGTCGTCAAAGCAACCGATAAAGTCATTGGTTCTGTTGACTTCAATCACCGATACGAAGATGATGTGTTGGAACTCGGCTACACCTTGCACCCAGACTATTGGGGTCGAGGTTATGTACCCGAAGCAGCGCGTGCCTTGATTGACCTAGGCTTTAAAGAATTGGATCTTCACAAGATTGAACTCTCTTGCTTTGGCTATAATATCCAAAGTCAACGAGTCGCAGAGAAGCTAGGCTTTACCCTCGAAGCTCGTATTCGAGACCGCAAAGATGCTCAGGGCAATCGTTGTGACAGTCTGATATATGGCTTGCTGAAGAGTGAGTGGGGTAAAAAGTAAATGAAAAAATTTTTTACAGAGTTATTAAAGAATATTTTTTGGCGCCATATCCTTTCATTTGCTGGAATAATTTTCATAGTCTATAGTATTCGGGAAGCTAATTACCCTATTATAAAATATCTATTACTTTTAGTTATGGTAATGTTATCTATTTCATACTTTGCTTTATCAAATTATTATAAGTTGGATAGAAAAAATGATGAAGATAAACTTGCATTAGCTATAAGGAGTATTGTCTTTAGATTCTTATGGATTGTACTACTCGTTTGGATACAAATATTACTTTCATCTTTTAATATAAATTTAGATGAACAGTTTAAGGAGATTTACTTTCTTCTGTTAGCATACTCATTAATTTTTTCACTCTTAGCAATAATGATTGGGATAAAAGTACGAACTCTTCTAGTTCTTATGATAGTTTTTCTTCCAATCTTATTATTACTAGGAGCATTTGATATAAAATGGTGGGCTCTAGCCACTGGTTTTATAACATTGTGGAATTTTATTAATTCAGAGGACTTTCTCATGTATCTAAGAGGTGGAAAAAAAATAGAAAATGTTCCAAAAGAGTTAAAATATAAGTGGTCAATTAATAAATTTGTTATTTATATTTTTACATTTTTATTTTACTTTTCACTTATAATATCGTCATTCTTTGAAAAGAAAAGTCCATGTTCTTTTGAAGATTATTTAAGCAACGGGGCAACAAGAGTATATTCAATGTTATTTCTTGTAGTATCAGTGATAATATTATTTAGTATACTCTTTGGCTATTATTATCTATTGAATCATAAGAAAGAAGAAGGAAGAGTAGCCAAATTTTTATTAAATATAGGTAAAAGAATGGGTTTAAACAAGTTTAATAGTACTATAAAATTATATGTAAAAGCAAAAAAAGGAGAACTAAAATGAAAGAACTTTCACCTAAATACAATCCAGCAGAGGTTGAGGCTGGTCGTTACCAAAAATGGCTTGATGCGGATGTTTTCAAGCCTTCAGGCGATAAAAAGGCTAAGCCTTATTCAATCGTGATTCCACCACCAAACGTAACTGGGAAACTCCACCTTGGTCACGCTTGGGACACGACTTTGCAGGATATTATCATCCGTCAAAAACGGATGCAAGGTTTTGACACACTTTGGCTTCCAGGGATGGACCACGCGGGAATTGCCACCCAGGCTAAGGTTGAGGAGCGCTTACGTGGTGAGGGCATTTCCCGCTATGACCTTGGTCGTGAAAAATTCCTCGATAAAGTCTGGGAATGGAAAGACGAATATGCGACGACCATCAAGGAACAATGGGGCAAGATGGGGCTCTCTGTAGACTACTCTCGTGAGCGTTTCACCCTTGACGAAGGTTTGTCAAAAGCCGTTCGCAAGGTCTTTGTGGACCTTTACAAGAAAGGCTGGATCTACCGTGGTGAGTTTATCATCAACTGGGACCCAGCAGCTCGCACAGCCCTTTCTGATATTGAGGTGATCCACAAGGACGTCGAAGGTGCCTTCTACCACATGAACTACATGCTGGAAGATGGTTCACGCGCCCTTGAAGTTGCGACAACTCGTCCTGAGACCATGTTTGGGGACGTTGCCGTTGCGGTCAATCCAGAAGACCCACGCTACAAGGACTTGATTGGTAAAAACGTCATCCTTCCAATCGCTAATAAACTCATCCCAATCGTTGCTGATGAACATGCGGATCCTGAGTTTGGTACAGGTGTCGTGAAAATCACGCCTGCCCACGATCCAAACGACTTCTTGGTTGGTCAACGCCATAACTTGCCACAAGTCAACGTCATGAACGACGACGGAACCATGAACGACTTGGCCTTTGAATTTGCAGGTATGGATCGTTTTGAAGCTCGTAAGGCAGTCGTTGCCAAGTTGGAAGAAATCGGTGCCCTTGTCAAAATCGAAAAACGTGTCCACAGTGTTGGTCACTCAGAGCGTACAGGTGTTGTGGTAGAACCGCGCTTGTCTACGCAATGGTTCGTCAAGATGGACCAATTGGCTAAAAATGCTATTGCCAACCAAGACACAGAGGACAAGGTAGAATTCTACCCACCTCGTTTCAACGATACCTTCCTCCAATGGATGGAAAATGTCCACGACTGGGTTATCTCTCGTCAGCTCTGGTGGGGTCACCAAATCCCTGCTTGGTACAATGCTGAGGGTGAAATGTACGTCGGTGAAGAAGCTCCAGAAGGTGACGGATGGACTCAGGACGAAGACGTCTTGGATACTTGGTTCAGTTCTGCCCTTTGGCCATTCTCAACTATGGGCTGGCCTGATGTCGACTCAGAAGACTTCAAACGTTACTTCCCAACTTCAACCTTGGTAACAGGTTACGACATCATCTTCTTCTGGGTGTCTCGTATGATCTTCCAATCCTTGGAATTCACTGGCCGTCAGCCATTCCAAAACGTCCTTATCCACGGTCTCATCCGTGACGAGCAAGGACGCAAGATGTCTAAATCTCTCGGTAACGGGATTGACCCAATGGATGTCATCGAGAAATACGGTGCCGATGCCCTTCGTTGGTTCCTTTCAAACGGTTCTGCACCAGGTCAAGACGTGCGCTTCTCTTACGAGAAAATGGATGCTTCATGGAACTTCATTAACAAGATCTGGAACATCTCTCGCTACATCCTCATGAACAATGAAGGCTTGACCCTTGAGCAAGCAACGGCCAATGTGGAAAAAGTTGTCAACAAGGAAGCTGGAAATGTCACTGACCGCTGGATTCTCCACAACCTCAATGAAACCATCGGAAAAGTCACTGAAAACTTTGATAAGTTTGAGTTTGGTGTCGCTGGCCATATCCTCTACAACTTCATCTGGGACGAGTTTGCGGACTGGTACGTTGAGTTGACCAAGGAAGTCCTTTATAGCGATAACGAAGAAGAGAAAGTTATCACACGTTCTGTTCTCCTTTACACTTTGGACAAGATCCTTCGTCTTCTCCACCCAATCATGCCATTTGTGACAGAGGAAATCTTTGGGCAAATCTCAGAAGGCTCTATCGTTACAGCGGCTTACCCAACTGTCAACCCAGCCTTTGAAGACCTTGCAGCTCACACTGGTGTGGAAAGCCTCAAAGACTTGATCCGTGCCGTTCGGAATGCGCGTGCCGAAGTAAACGTTGCACCAAGCAAGCCTATCACGATTCTCGTGAAAACTAGCGATAGCGACTTGGAAGCCTTCTTTAACAGCAATGTCAACTACATCAAACGCTTCACAAATCCAGAACACTTGGAAATCGCATCAACCATCCCTGCACCTGAACTCGCTATGTCAAGCGTCATCACAGGAGCAGAAATCTACTTGCCACTGGCAGACCTCCTCAATGTCGAAGAAGAACTGGCTCGTCTCGACAAGGAACTGGCTAAATGGCAAAAAGAACTGGATATGGTCGGTAAGAAGCTCTCTAACGAACGCTTCGTAGCCAATGCCAAACCAGAAGTCGTCCAAAAAGAACGCGACAAACAAGCCGACTACCAAGCTAAATACGACGCGACCGTAGCACGTATTGATGAGATGAAGAAGTTGGTTAAATAAACATAGAAACACGGCGGAATGCCGTGTTTTTTTGGTATAATGGATTTTAGATACGCTTACACTATTTTTTTAATATAAGGAGAATTTTGAATGGATGACATTTTATATAGACTAGCTAGAAAATTATTTAACCTTTTCGTTGCTAATCAAAATGTAATTGCAATGCAAATGCCCGATGGCAATTATATTCCTCAAATAATCAATTATGATTTTACCTTATTTCACCAAATGCTTGTTAAAAAATCCTCGCTAGCAGTTTATCAACAAAAATCTTTTTCTAGCCAAATAAAATGGGTCTGTTTTGATTTTGATATATTAAAAAATCAAGAGGAGAAAGGAAGTATTGAGGAATTAGCAAATTTGATGGTTAATCCACTTTGTAAAGTTTTAGATACTTTAGAGATTAATTATTTAGTTGAATTTTCTGGACGTCGTGGAATTCATGTATGGATTGTTTTTGACTCTTTTTTTGAGAAACAGCTTGGATATGACCTAATGGATATAATATTAGATAAAGTCAATTATGAGGAAAGACTGTTCGATATTTATGCTATTGATAGGTTTCCAGCTACAAGATATGGAAAAAATAAATTTGGAAAAGCAGTGAAATTACCTTTGTCTGCTCATAAAAAAAATAACAATAAACATTCATACTTTTTGACAAAATCTGATTTAAATTCATCATTGATACAAGATATAAATTCTAGTAAAAAAGAAATAGATCTTCAAAAACAAGAAGAGATAATTTCTAGATATAAAAAAAATAGTTTTTCTCTATTTAAAACATTGGGAATTGCTGAAGAAAGCCAAACATATCAAAAATACAAAACTCAAAGGTTTAATGATATAGAAATAGACTTTAATGAATTAGTTGAGAAAACTAGTGATTCTATTGTATTTTTAAAATTATGGGACAGAGTCCAAAATGGGTGCATTACCCATCTAGACAGATTGGTTTTGGTAGGTACTTTTTCTTATTTTAGCAAAGATTTACTGATGTATATTTTTAGTAGTCAAAATAATTTTAATGCTGAAAAAACCATAAGCCATATTGAAAAGCTGAAGAATAGTCTATACCCTGTTACAATGTTTTATCTGTATGACTTATACAGGGAAAAATTAGAGGTTCATATTGATGGTAATCTAACCGTGGTTGAATTCATTTCAAAGAATCTAGATTTAAATCCAATCAGTTTACCGTCCGTAATAAGTGAGTCAAAAACAATCACACACTATATTTTGGAAAAAGAAAAGAATTATTTTCGATATAATGATGAAATTTTAGAACCGCATATTTTTCACGGTCTTAATAATATATTTAATTACGATATTGAAAGAATTGAGAATAGAGCATCAGAAATAATAAATGGCAAAATACAGTGGAATGATCATGAATATTTAGATACTTTTTATCCTTATATTAGAAAAGAAAAGAAAAATGAAACAGTGAGAGAACGAACATTAGTATCATTAACAACAATTGACAGGCTGTTAACTACAAGATTAAGCTATGAATTTGTGAATTTATTAAAGTGGAAATTCGATTCTTACAGTTATAATATAAATTTTTGGTCAGATGAATTTTTATTTTTTCCTTTTTATTCCTCTTGGAAAAAATATGTTAACGATATTAATCTATATCTAAAATTTGATATTTTTGATGATTTCAGTATTATGAAGCTAGATTTAGAGTCATTTTATGATAATATCTATATACATTCAATTAATGATCAGTTAATTGAAATGATTAATAAAAAATCAAAAAAAGATAGGAAAAAGCTAGAGAATATTTTCAGTTTTTTATCGAATTTTAATTCAAATCTTCAAATGAAATTAAATGGAACAACAAAGGGAGTACCACAGGGGCCAGCCTATGCACGTATTTTAGCAGAATTTTTCCTATCTACTCTTTTAAGTAATTTCATTGAAGAATATAAGTCAAGAAATGATAAATCTATTATTCGATTATTTAGATACGTAGATGATATTTTTATTATATATAAAAATATTGATGATGGGGATTTTCTTCTAAACGAAATAAATATGCTTTTTTTAAGTGTTGGTTTAAAATTAAATAAAGCAAAAACATTTAATTTTGGACTAATAAAAAATTTAACAAATGGAACTAAAGAAGCCTTTTTTGATGATATCTACAAAAACTATATAATACAAAGTCTCGAAGACACTGCTTATTTATCCGAGGATGATCAATTTCAGATTTTTGAATTATTTGATAAGTATATCAAGAGTAATAACGAATGGAATATAAAAAATGCTAATTTTTTATTGGGAGACCATATTGATACTGAGTTACTTAGATATTATATATCAAAAAACTACCATAATATCCTGTGTTCGGAAATTGGAAGAGGAAGTATTTTTTATAAATTCTATCAAATAATACTAACGAATCCGAAGCAGACAATTAGTTTTTTTATAAATACTGATTATCTAAAAATCCCTAACAATTCGTTAAATTTTAAAGTTTTCTTAGTTAGTTTATATTATAAACTTAACAAAGTCATTAGTTTATCAGATATTATAAGAGATGAATTTAGTGCTTTTATTGATTTTTTAAAAATGATTACCACAGATGATTATGAACAAAGGATAATTAATGTTATTTTAGAAAGGTTGAATAATGACAATTGATGAATTATACGATACAGTCTCTATTATAGAAAGTCATACTGAGATAAAGTCGTACTTGGAAAAGTTTAAGGAGGTATATTGGTCTCTCGATGATAGTGAAAAACAAGGGAAGCTGGCTATTATTTCTAAAACATTTTTCCATATTTTAAAAAACTTTCAGTGTATACCTTCTGAAGAAGAAATTGATATAATCAATGAACTTATTGCTGCTATTGCTGTAACACAAATTCCTATATACCAAAAAGAATTTTTTATCTGTGGTGAATACGAATTCTTTAGATTATTAAATAATTTAAAAAATAACGATACTTCTAATTCTGCCAAAGTGTATGAACTATTGGGAGAAGATATCACTCCTGTCGATTGGATTTTTTCACTTAAAAAAAATGATGAATTCTTATACCCTTTAGGTACAATTATGAATGATGTTATACGTAACAATTATTTTGATGTAAAGACTTTATTTAATTTATCTTTTTTATTACGAATTTATGTTAAACATAAAATCAAGGATGATGAAATATTAAAAAAAATTGATGAACTAAGTCAAAATTATAATATAAAATGCCTAGAGTATATTCGTGCAGGTGGAAAACAATTATTATCTTCTCAAAATGTTAATGAAAATGGAACAATGATTTTCCGGTATAATGAAAAAGTATTAATTAGAAGTACCAAGAAATATTACTTTGGCACTAAGCAGTCAATTAAAGAAGAGAAAGATTCAAAAAATAATATAATTGCATACTTCATAGAGTATTGTCTACCAACAAATGATATAAAATTTTTTAGTTTGACTGAATTTTTGCGAAAAGCTGAACCTAATTCTGAAAAATTTGAATTCATCAAAAGATTATACCAAAAAGGGCATTTTAATAATTTCTATCAAGATGCTATTTATTTAAATAAACAAACACATAAGTATGAGTTTCTAAATCCATATGGCTATTTAGATGGAAAAATTCTGATACCTGCTGGCAAAAAATATGAAAAATATAATAATGATGAAGAGGGCTTTTTTTATTTGTTGAATGCTTCCGATAAGCAATACTCTTTAAGGCAGTCTATAATTTTGAGTAGAAAGCAATTTGATATTCTTACACTAGATTTTTTTAGTGAGCTCACTAGATTGAATAAGGGACCTATAAATATAGAATCAGCCGAAATCTCAGAGTCGGATTTTTTACAAAACTCTCTTTTTAAACAGTATTTCGAGAACTGTGGATATTTCAACGAAAGCACAATTTTAAATTATTTAGATTTTATTCAAGATAATGTTTTTAACTTAAACAATCCTGATATTAAAATGAATGATAAGATGAAACTAATTTTTCCATATAAAATCTATGCTCCTGATTATTTTTCTGATGTCTGTTATTTATATAAACATAGACTCGAAGATATCCAAGGGGAATTCTGTCAGTTTAAAATATCTAATCGTGGATTAGAAAAATACATTGAAGTAAATGGAAAAAAAGTTGTAATCAAAGATATTGAAAAAAAAACATTAGATTCATCTGATATAGATAATTTAAACGTGCCGTCAAGCATTAAAGAAGGCTTTTTTGATGAGCAAAATAGTGTTTTATATTATGATAGGCAATTAACTGCAGTCGCTAAAAAGTTAATTAACTTCAATCAAACAAAAGAAGAATACTTATTAACGTACGAAGTACTAAAAAGTAAAAGTGATACTTCCCTTAAATCTATAATTGATCTAATAGCAGCTATTAAGTTAGACAGTATAAACTATGACGTTTTCAGTGTAAGCCCTATGGAAGAAGCTGAAAGCATTTTATGGTATAAGTTAATGTGGCACTTTGTAATTATGGGATGGAAATCTGAACAGATTAATAGCTTTTTAGATTTGGTATTAAATAGGCACTATACTGGCTGTGCTTTAGACTATCAAGATACAGTTAGTAACTGGTATCAATCTGTAGACAAGATGATTAGCGACGACTCTAATCTTGTGTTTACGAAAGAAAAGAAGCAAGATACAACTTTAGATAATTACATTGCTGAGATATCTACATCATTAGGTGGAAAACAAGCAATAACACAAACCGATTTCGACCAAAGCAAAGTACTTCTTGAAAATAATAAATTTTACTATAACGAAAGAGAAATTAAGACAATTGTGATATTGGTCGATAATATCATGGGAGGAACTTCACTAAAAAATGCTCTCCATCATTATTTTATTAATGGTTCAGAAGAAGATATTCATGGTAAATATTTTCCTTGCTCAACTGAATTAAAGGAAAAGGGATTGAAAAATTTAAATGTAAAAGTTATAGTTAAAGCAATTTGGAGCTTTTCTGACGTAAAGGATAATGCGGAAAGCCTTATCGATTCTTCCTTTGATCTTTCAATAGAATGTGAAGAAATAATTGAAAATAAATACAAATGGAATACTGATATAAAAACAATTACAAAAAGTTTATACGGTAAAGTAGAAAAAGCAAAATATTTAATTTTTCGACAAAAAAATATGCCTTATAAATCAGTATTCCCTGAAGAAGTTACAGATACAATGAACTTAATAGGATTATTTAATCGTTCAAAAGAATTAAAATAAAAGTCTAAGAATGTGTGTAAAAAGTTTCCATGCATCTGAACTTTCTATATCTAACGTCAACACAGCAACATAATTCTATAAGCTAATCGTTTGACCCCTCAATGAAATAAACAAATTGATTTAATAAATTCAGAAACACGGATTCACGCCGTGTTTTTTGGTATAATCAATTAAAAGGTAGGTATATAAATTGCTAGATTTCCGTAGATAAGAGAATGAAAAGTAATAAGCACCCTATAATCGAGATTATTTTTCTATACAATTTCCAAAAAATAAATCCGTCTCACCTGCTAATGGAAATAGATATTCTTTTTAAGAAAGGATAGTTTAACTATGCGGAAGTTGAACTATTAGAGTCATCATTCTTAATTACGATTGTTAATATTGAGAAAGAGTTTAATCTATGATTTGACATTTGTTTCCTTACTTTCCTATTTATTTTCTTATTTATGTTATACTAGAAAAGTCAACATTTTAGAAAGCAGCTTACTACTAACAAATTCTGTAAGTTCGCACTGCTTTGAGAAGTAGGGCATTGTTGCCTAATTTTCATCTATAATCGGGATTGAATTCATCTGGATTGATACCGAAAACCCACCTATCGATATCATTGGCTGGGTAGCAAAGAAATAAAAAGTCCTGTCACTTTCTCCCATTTAACCTTTGACTATTCCGCAAAATTATCGTACAATAAAGAGTACATGATAAAATGAGGTCAGAGTCTGTTCGCTCTGGCGATAGTAGTAAAAATGAGGAGAAACGCTTTGGAATTAGAAGTATTTGCTGGGCAAGAAAAAAGTGAACTATCTATGATTGAGGTAGCGCGTGCTATCTTGGAACTTCGTGGTCGCGATCACGAGATGCATTTTAGCGATCTTGTAAACGAAATTCAAAACTACCTTGGAACATCAAACAGCGATATCCGCGAAGCTTTGCCTTTGTTCTACACAGAGTTGAACTTTGACGGTAGCTTCATCTCTCTTGGAGACAACAAATGGGGTCTTCGTTCATGGTATGGTGTGGACGAAATCGACGAAGAAATCATCGCTCTTGAAGAAAGTGACGACGATGAAGTAGCACCAAAAGCTAAGAAACAACGTGTCAATGCCTTCATGGATGGTGATTCAGATGCTATTGACTACAATGCCGATGATCCAGAAGACGAGGACGCATACGAAGCAGATCCAGCTCTTTCATACGATGATGAAAATCCAGATGATGAGAAGAATGAAGTGGAAGCTTACGATGCAGAAATCAACGAAATCGCTCCTGATGACTTGGGCGAAGACGTGGATCTTAACGAAGAAGACGACGAGTTCTCAGACGATGATGCTGAAACGAGTGAAGAAGAGTAAAAGACTTCACAGAGGAGATCGCCTGATCTCCTTTTTTGTTGCTTGGGCAAAGTAGTTGAGTGATACATCCGTTTGGATGTAGATCTTTAGTTGGTTTTCTGAAAGCGATCTTCTTATTTTCAGGTTTTACCGATTCGGATTGACAAATGTTCTGCTTTGAGGTATTATATTGTTCGGGCACCTCTTTTAGAGGTCGGGGCTCCCTAGTTACTAGGGAGCTATTTTTGTTTTTTCAGGAAGTTTTTCTTGAAAAGTCGTTATTCATAAGGGTCTTGTTTTCTATGTCCCCTCGTAGTTAACAAGACCTTGAGCATTTTAGAAAGAGGAATCTATGTCTACGAAATATATTTTTGTAACTGGTGGTGTGGTATCGTCTATTGGGAAAGGGATTGTCGCAGCAAGTCTAGGCCGTCTCTTGAAAAATCGTGGTTTAAAAGTAACCATTCAAAAGTTTGACCCTTATATCAACATCGATCCGGGAACCATGAGTCCTTACCAGCACGGGGAAGTCTTTGTGACTGATGATGGAGCTGAGACAGATTTGGACTTGGGTCACTATGAACGTTTTATCGATATCAATCTTAACAAATATTCCAACGTGACAACTGGTAAAATTTACAGTGAAGTTCTCCGTAAGGAGCGCCGTGGCGAGTACCTTGGCGCAACTGTTCAAGTCATTCCTCATATCACAGATGCTTTGAAAGAAAAAATCAAGCGTGCCGCTGTAACGACAGACTCGGATGTCATTATCACAGAGGTTGGTGGAACCGTTGGGGATATCGAGTCCTTGCCATTCCTAGAGGCCCTTCGTCAGATGAAGGCAGATGTGGGTGCGGATAATGTCATGTACATCCATACAACCTTGCTTCCATACCTCAAGGCAGCTGGTGAGATGAAGACCAAACCGACTCAACACTCTGTCAAAGAATTGCGTGGTTTGGGGATTCAACCAAATATGTTGGTCATTCGCACCGAGAAACCAGCTGGTCAGGGCATTAAAAATAAACTAGCACAGTTCTGTGACGTAGCACCGGAAGCTGTTATCGAGTCTTTGGATGTTGAACATCTTTACCAAATTTCACTGAATTTGCAGGCACAAGGTATGGACCAAATTGTCTGTGACCATTTGAAACTAGATGCACCAGCAGCGGATATGACAGAGTGGTCAGCCATGGTGGACAAGGTCATGAACCTGAAAAAACAAGTTAAAATTTCCCTTGTCGGTAAGTATGTGGAGTTGCAAGATGCCTACATCTCTGTAGTTGAAGCCTTGAAACACTCTGGTTATGCCAACGACGCAGAAGTGAAGATTAATTGGTTCAATGCCAATGATGTGACAGCAGAGAATGTAGCAGAACTCTTGTCTGATGCGGACGGAATCATCGTACCAGGTGGTTTTGGTCAACGTGGTACGGAAGGGAAAATTCAAGCCATCCGCTATGCGCGTGAGAATGATGTTCCAATGTTGGGGGTCTGCTTGGGAATGCAGTTGACTTGTATCGAGTTTGCTCGTAACGTTTTAGGTCTCGAAGGTGCCAATTCTGCTGAACTTGCACCAGAAACAAAATACCCTATCATTGATATCATGCGTGATCAGATTGATGTGGAGGATATGGGGGGGACCCTTCGTTTGGGACTTTATCCATCTAAGTTAAAACGTGGTTCTAAGGCAGCAGCTGCTTACCATAATCAAGAAGTGGTGCAACGCCGTCACCGTCACCGTTATGAGTTTAACAACGCCTTTCGTGAACAGTTTGAAGCAGCAGGCTTTGTCTTTTCAGGAGTTTCTCCAGACAATCGTTTGGTAGAAATTGTGGAGATTCCTGAGAATAAATTTTTTGTGGCTTGTCAGTATCACCCTGAACTTTCCAGCCGTCCAAACCGTCCAGAAGAACTCTACACCGCCTTTGTTACAGCAGCAGTTGAAAATAGTCACTAGTTATCTTCTAATCTCTGAGAATAATCTCAGAGGTTTTTTGACCCCTTCATGAAATTCTTGTTAATTCAGGCGTTTAGTAATAAGGATAAGCTGTCCTCTCTTCTCATTGAGGGAAAGGGATTTCCTTGTCTAGATATTGCTTCCCCATTTGTCCTAGAGCCCTTTTTGTGTTACAATGAAAGGTATGAAAGCTAAGAAATTATGGATGACTGGCTTGACTGTGGCTGGTCTAAGCGTCCTTGCTTTGGGGGCTAAAAAAGCAGCAGATCATCACAAACTCATGAAGACGCAAGAGGAGTTAACCACTATCGTGCGGGATCTTTTCTCAGATATGGGTGAGATTGCGACACTCTATGTTCAAGTCTATGAAAGTAGCCTAGAACGACTCGTCGGAGGGGTCATTTTTGAAGATGGCCGTCACTATACCTTTGTCTATGAAAATGAAGATCTGGTCTACGAGGAGGAAGTCTTATGATTACTCCCGATAGTATAGAAGAACTCGCAGGTTTTGTCGAGCAGGATGGCAAGAAGGTCTTTCTTTTTGTGGCAGACTGGTGTGGCGATTGTCGTTATATCTATCCATTCTTGCCAGAGATTGAGGCGGAAAACCCTGAATTTACTTTTATTCGAGTAGATCGTGATGAATTTATGGATCTTGCTAAGTTGTGGGATGTTTACGGAATTCCTAGCCTTGTTGTGCTAGAAAAGGACAAGGAAATCGACCGTTTTGTCAATCGTGACCGTAAAAGCAAGGAACAAATCAATGACTTTTTAGCAGGACTGAAATAGGAGATAAAGGAAACAATGATTTTTACATATAACAAAGAACATGTTGGCGATGTCCTTATGGTCATCGTGAAAAACAGCGGAGATGCCAAGTTGGACGTGGAGCGCAAAGGCAAGGTAGCTCGTGTTTTTCTCAAAGAAAATGGGGAAACAGTGGCTTGGAATATTTTCGACATTTCAAGTTTATTTGAAATTACAGAGCGCGGTCAAGTCTTTTTATTAGATGAGCAAGTAGCACGTTTAAACCAAGAGTTGCAGGCGGAAGGTTTTACAGAAAAAATTGTTAATGATAAGGAACCTAAGTTTGTTGTCGGTGAGATTGTCGAGATGGTAACCCATCCAGATAGTGACCACCTCAATATCTGTCAAGTTGCAGTCGCAAGTGATAAAACGGTGCAAATCGTTGCGGGGGCTCCTAATGCGCGTGTTGGTTTGAAAACCATTGTAGCTCTTCCTGGAGCGATGATGCCCAAAGGTAATCTCATTTTCCCAGGCGAACTTCGTGGCGAAAAGAGTTTTGGTATGATGTGCAGCCCTCGTGAATTGCATTTGCCAAATGCTCCGCAAAAACGTGGTGTTATTGAATTATCAGAAGATCAAGTTGTCGGAACTCCATTCGACCCAGCTAAAC
>CAUSRF010000010.1:0-36268 GCA_963534275.1 uncultured Streptococcus sp. | reverse complement strand
CATCAAAGAGCATGATAGAATCCTTATATTCTGGCTTCCAGAGATCATCCCAATGTTCAGGCGCCTCATCTACCATGGTTTCGTTGTAGACAATTCCCAAGGTACCCCAGAAATAAGGAATAGAGAATTTATTGCCCGGGTCAAAGGACTGGTTGAGGAACTCTGGTCCGATATTTTCGATTCCTTCAATTTTTGAATAATCAAGAGGAACCAAGAGGTCTTCGTCCTTCATCTTGTTAATCATGTATTCACTTGGGATGGCAATATCATAGGTTGTTCCACCCTGCTTGATTTTCGTGTACATGGCTTCGTTAGAGTCAAAGGTCTCGTACTGAACTTGGATTCCCGTTTCTTCTGTAAATTTCTCCAAGAGTTCGGGATCAATGTAGTCTCCCCAGTTGTAAATAACCAGTTTTTGACTATCTCGACTGTTGATTTTACTATCTAGATGGTGGGCAATCCCCCACAAGACAAGGATAATCGCCGCAATTCCTGCTAAAAATGAATAGAGTTTTTTCATGCTCGCTCCTCCTTCTCACGTGAGATAAAGTAATATCCAACAACTAGGATAATACTAAAAAGAAAGACGAGAGCAGACAGGGCATTGATTTCTAGCGAAATTCCCTTACGAGCACGAGAGTAGATTTCAACTGAGAGGGTTGAAAAGCCATTTCCCGTTACAAAGAAGGTCACGGCAA
Organism: uncultured Streptococcus sp.; assembly: GCA_963534275.1. Classification (GTDB taxonomy): domain Bacteria; phylum Bacillota; class Bacilli; order Lactobacillales; family Streptococcaceae; genus Streptococcus. Next base: position 35,570 of record CAUSRF010000010.1, on the reverse strand, counting down.
AGTCATCTAGCGAATAGGTGAAGGCCATGAAATAACCTGCAATAATAGACGGAGTCAGGTAAGGAAGCATGATTTCCTTAAACATCTGAAACTGGCTGGCACCAAGGTCATAAGCCGCATGAATCATGTCATCATTCATCTCCTTGAGACGAGGCAAGACCATCAAGACCACGATAGGGATGGAAAAGGCCACATGACTAGATAGAACCGTCAAAAATCCAAGTGAAAACTTAAGTTGTGTAAAGAGAATCAAGAAGCTAGCACCAATCATAACGTCAGGTGCCACCATGAGGATATTATTGAGTGATAAAAAGGCTTCTTGGTATTTCTTACGAGACTGGTAGATATAGATGGCACCGAAAGTCCCAATAATGGTCGCTATCAAGGCTGATAGAAAGGCCAAGAAAAAGGTCTGGGTGAGGATTAACATGAGACGACCATCACCAAACATGGTTTTAAAATGGCTCAGGCTAAAACCTGTAAAGCTGTTCATATCATCGCCAGCATTAAAGGCATAGCCAATCAAGTAAAAAATTGGCAAATAAAGGATGATAAAGACAAAGGCTAGGTAGAGATTGGCAAATTTTTTCATCGTTCTCTCCTTTCCTTGGTCACCCACATGGTGAGAAACATGGTCAGGATGAGAATCACACCGATGGTTGAACCCATACCGTAGTTGTCATTGGTTAGAAAGTTCTGCTCAATGGCCGTTCCCAAGGTGATAACACGGTTCCCACCAATCAAACGTGTCAGCATGAAGAGGCTCAAGCTGGGGATAAAGACGGACTGAACCCCACTTCTCACTCCATTCATAGACAGAGGGAAGATAACATGGCGGAAGGTCTCCCACTTGGTCGCACCAAGGTCATAGCTAGCATTGATCAGATTATTGTCCATATCGTCCAAGACATTGAAAATGGGCAAAATCATAAAAGGAAGCTCGATGTAGCTTGCTACAAAGATAAAGGAGAAATCTGTAAAGAGCAACTGCTGAGCACCGATTCCTATAAATTCTAGAAATTGATTAATAGAGCCATTTTGACCAAAAATTCCGATAAAGGCATAGGCCTTAAGGAGAAGATTAATCCAAGTAGGCAGGATAATCAGCATGAGCCAGAGTTGACGGTGCTTGAGACGAGTCAAAAAGAGGGCTGTTGGATAGCTGATGAGAAGAGTCACTAGGGTCACAATCCCTGCATAGAGCACAGAGTTGAAGCTCATTTTAAGGTAGGTCAAGTTTTGTGACGCAAAGTAAGATTTATAGTTTTCTAAACTAAACTGCCCTTCAATGTTGAAAAAGGATTGACCGAAAATCAAGACCAAGGGTGCGAGGACAAAGAGTGCAATCCAAAGCATGTAGGGCACTACAAAGAGTTTAGAGGTTGTTTTCTTCATCTCTTTCCTCCTCGATCGCGTTAATCAGACCTGCTTCTTGCTCTTCGATTTCTACGTATTCTTCGATACGAGCATCGAACTCTTCTTCTGTTTCATTGAGACGCATGATGTGGATGTCTTCTGGTTCAAAGTCCAGACCGATTTCCTCACCAACGATGGCCTTACGAGTTGAGTGGATCATCCATTCGTTACCAAGCTCGTCGTAGGCGATAATCTCGTAGTGAACCCCACGGAAAAGCTGGGTATCCACCTTGACTTGGAGCTTGCCTTCTTCAGGAAGGGTAATGCGCAAGTCCTCTGGACGAATAACAACTTCCACAGGCTCGTTTGGCTTCATCCCACCATCGACCGCTTCAAAGCGTTTGTCGTTAAACTCGACCAAGTAGTCCTCAATCATAGTTCCTGGCAAGATGTTGGACTCACCGATAAAGGTGGCAACAAAATAGTTGATTGGCTCATCATAGATATCTACAGGTGTTCCAGACTGAACAATCTCACCATCGTTCATAACGAAAATCCAGTCACTCATAGCCAGGGCTTCTTCCTGATCGTGAGTGACAAATACAAAGGTAATCCCCAATCGTTGTTGCAGTTCACGCAATTCATACTGCATGTCTGTTCGTAATTTCAAGTCCAGCGCCGACAAAGGCTCATCCAACAAAACCACACGAGGTTGGTTGATGATGGCACGGGCAATGGCTACACGCTGACGTTGTCCTCCAGAGAGTTTACGGATGGAACGTTTTTCGTAACCTTCCAACTGAACCATCTTGAGAACTTCTGCTACACGTTGCTCAATTTCTTTCTTGTCGATTTTACGCAAGCGGAGGGGAAAAGCAACATTTTCAAACACATTCATATGTGGAAATAAGGCATAGGATTGGAAGACCGTATGGACATCTCGCTTGTTGGTTGGGATGTCGTTGATCCGTACCCCATCCAGCAAAATATCTCCTGTCGTCGCATCCAGCAAACCTGCAATGATATTCAGGATAGTTGATTTTCCTGAACCAGATGCGCCTAGTAGGGTATAGAACTTCCCTTCTTCCAACTCAAAGTTAATGTCTTTGAGAACCTTGGTGTTGCTGTCTTCAAAAACTTTAGAGACGTTTTTGAATTCGATAATTGGTTTTTTCAATTGGCATAAATTCCTTCTTTTTCATAAATTAACAGATCAGGGCTCTGTCAAGCCGCTACTACCTCTTGCAGGGAGTAAAACCACCTGCATACATCTTCGCTACCGATAGGCTTTCACCCCCTTTCCATTAACATAGCAGCAGCTATTCTGGCGAAACCTTACTCCTTCTCACCCAAGATTCGGACTTCTCTCTCAAGGGTGACACCTGAGTGTTCCTTTACCTTTTCAATCACAGACTCAATCAAGTCCTCGTAGTCTTTGGCCGTTCCGTCAGCAACATTGATCATGAAACCAGCGTGCTTTTCAGATACTTCAACACCACCGATACGATAGCCTTTCAAACCAGCCTCTGAAATCAACTGACCTGCAAAATGCCCAACTGGACGCTTAAAGACTGAACCACAAGACGGGTATTCTAATGGTTGTTTGAGTTCACGTAGGTGCGTCAAGCGATCCATCTCTTGTTTGATAACCTGATGGGTTCCTGGAGCTAGAGCAAATTTAGCTGACAAGACAATGGCCCCAGAATCCTGAATAGCTGAATGGCGGTACCCAAAAGCCAAGTCCTTGGCTGACAAGGTCTCGATTTCCCCTTCCTTGGTCAAAATTTGACAAGACTGCAAGATATGGGCAATCTCTCCTCCGTAAGCACCAGCATTCATAAAGACAGCTCCACCGATACTTCCAGGAATCCCGCAAGCAAATTCAAAACCAGTCAAACTATGACGAAGGGCAATACGTGTTGTCTCAATCAAATTAGCACCAGCTTCTGCCTCAATAGTGTAACCATCAACTGAAACGTTGTTGAGCTTGTCACACAAGATGACAAAACCACGGATTCCACCTTCACGAACGATGATATTGCTGGCATTTCCTAGCACCATCCAAGGAATATTCTCTTGATTGGCAAATTGGACGACACGCGCCATCTCATAGCGATTACGTGGCAAAACTAGGTAATCCGCTCGACCTCCAACCTTGGTATAGGTATAGGTCTTCAAGGGTTCCTTGAAACGAATATCAATTCCTTCTAATTGTTCTTGTATTTTAGTTACTAATGTCATATCTCTCATCCTTTTGTAAAGTCATTTCATTATACCATTTTTAAAAGCTTTTGACGAACCGAAAAATGGAAGTGTCAAAGCATCGCATAAAAAAAGAGGTAAACCTCTTTTTATGATGATTTTTTCCAAAATGTAGATTTTGTTAGCCAAACAAAGGCCAGTACTTCTACAAGGAGAATGCCCTCCACTACAAGTGGATTTGAAATCCATCCCACTTGAGATAAGGCTGGAGCCAAGTCAAACAAGGCATGGAAACCATAGGCTGCAAGGAGATAGATCCATTTCTTCTGGCGGACACTTTGATAGACCCAAATAGAGAGACCAATTTGCAGAACCAGAGCCAGCACACGCTCAACTCCTAGTAAATAAACCTGCCACACAGAAAGAGACTGAACCGTTTCGAGTGTAATCTTTGGAAGAAGATTGGCCACATCAGTATTTGAAGACTGGATGACTGAAAAGAGGATCAACAAACTGATCAGACTTCCCATCCCAAGATAGAGCAACTCCAAACCTCCATGTCCCAAGCCGTAAGCCAAAGCGTCTTTCTCTTCTAGACTTCTCTTTTTCTCCAACCATTTAAAAAAGACAAGGCGGGCAGTTTCCTCAAAAAGGGCAGCCATGGCAATCGCGTAAAAAACATATAGGAAGGGTTGCTCCTGCATGAGCGAAATCGTTCCATCTTTTTGTGGTTGAAGAACTAGAACGTGAACCAGCTTCTCTAACACTTGAGACGAAACGAAAAATGCGATTGCCCCCAAACCCATGACTGCAAGAGAAATCTTAAAGCGTTTTTTGGCGTACCAAGTCCCACCTACTAGGACTAAAACCAAAGCGATCATAGTAAGAATAATATGTAGTGTCATCTTTTTCTCCTATTCTGACTTGTCAATGTCTTTCTTCATCTCATCAACGTTAAATTTGGCAAATAAATACTGGCGATCTTGGACTGGAAAACGTTGGTCCAACTGATCGACTGCCCCAACCTCGATTATTCCTTCTTTGATAACAAAGTCCATCACATGCCCACCAAAGGTCAAATCATCTGAGATAAAGTGCAAATGGTAGCCTGCCACACTCACCCCATGGAAAATCTCCGGTGTCCAAAATCCAACGATAGTTCCCGATACATTTTCACGACTATATTCAGGCTGATGGGTAGCAACCTCAGCAAACTTGGTGTCAGGTGTGGATTTGGGAATCATCCGTACATGCATGTGGGCGAATTCACCATGAATCTTGATGGAACGAAAGAGATTTTCCCCATCATAGTAGGACTCAATCCGCTTTTCTAATTCCTTGTCCGTCATCTCAAAGCGCTGGCGGAAAATCACTTCTGCCTGATGGGGGACCACTGCCGCATAAGGGATAAGGGCATCAGAAGCAACTTCTACAATTTCAGGTTGCTCCCCTGAACCTTTGGCTTGATAAGCCTTGCCATCAAGAACAATCAACTCCCCATCAATCGAATCAAGGGTTCCCAAACCAAGGTCACCATGCTCCAACAATTCTCCCACTGTCATGGTTCCGCCATAGAGACCAGCCATTAGAGCACCTAGAGTATTGTATTGAAATAATTTTACCGGTTCCTGCACTTTTCTATCCATTCTCTTTCTTATCTTCTTTTCAATAAATCATCATACTTTCTAAGTATACCATATTTGTTCCTAGTTGTGAAAGGGAGAAATGCTTTTCCTATTGCCAAGTAGGCAAAAAAAAGGTACAATGTAACAAAATCAAAGGAGGTCTGGAATGACGAAGCAAAGCAAGTACCAAGCAGTTGTTTCCTTTCTAAAAAAAGGTATTGAATCAGGAAAATTTCCAACTGGTAGCAGACTTCCCTCCATCCGTCAACTGAGTCTGGACTTCCATTGTAGCAAGGACACTGTCCAACGAGCCCTGCTAGAATTGCGCCATGAACAATACCTCTATGCCAAGCCCCAAAGTGGCTACTATGTTCTAGAACAAGGTCAGCATCAAGACCTGGAAATAGAAGTCACTGACGAACATGCCAGTGCTTATGACGATTTCAGACTCTGTGTCAATGAAACACTGATTGGAAGAGAAAACTACCTCTTCAACTACTATGACAACCAAGAAGGCCTAGAGGAACTTAGACAGTCTGTCCATCAACTTCTTTTCAACCAAGCCCTCTACTGCAAACCAGACCAACTAGTTCTGACTTCGGGTACCCAGCAAGCTCTCTTTATCCTTTCTCAGATTAACTTTCCTAGTAAGGGAGAGGAGATTTTGGTCGAACAGCCGACTTACCACCGAATGAATCGCCTCTTGGTGGCTCAGGGATTAACCTACCAGACCATTGAACGTCGAATCGATGGGTTTGACCTTGACGAACTAGAAGAACAGTTCAAATCTGGAAAAATCAAGTTCTTCTATACCATTCCTCGCTACCACTATCCTCTTGGACATTCCTATTCTGATCAGGAAAAAAGGGCCATTCTAGATCTAGCAAACCAGTATGGAGTATACATTGTCGAGGATGACTATTTAGGAGACTTAGACCCTAAAAAAGGTCAGACCTTCCACTATCTGGATACTGAGGATCGGGTCATTTATATCAAGTCCTTCTCAACCAGTCTCTTTCCAGCCCTTCGTATCACCACTCTCATTCTCCCAAATGCCCTAAAAGAGACCTTTGTTTCCTACAAAAATATCTTGGACTATGATAGTAATCTCATCATGCAAAAGGCTCTCTCTCTGTACATCGATAGTCAGTTATTTGAAAAAAATCGACTGGCTCGACTGACCCTTCAAGAGAACTATCAGACTCGGATAAAGGAAGTACTTAAAAAAAACACCTGTCCCTTGCCCTACTATCCTCTACACGATGGCCTTCTCCTTGATTTGAGAAATTATCCTAAAATTGCCAGTTTAAAGCATAGCTCACTCAAACTAGACTTCTTTGAAGAGGCTTATTTGGAAGCCTGTCCTTATCAGTTTGCCAAAGTCTCTCTCGAAAATCTAGAAGCACTATTACAATACATAAAAGCAGAATTGGATTAAAGTCCAACTCTGCTTTCTTTTTTATTGTTCAACTTCTGTTAGTTTCGCTGCTTTTTCTAGATAGGTTTGATACGTTCCATCATCTTTTAGTTTTTGGATAACCTTATCTACTACTGCTTTCAAGTCTGATTGATTCTTCTTGATGGCAACGGCATTGGCTTCGCCATCTTTCATCGTCAAAGTAGCTGTCGCAACGACAAGGTCTGAGTTTTTACCTGCGTAACTAAGAGCCACTGGTTCATCCATATGAACAGCATCCACTTTTCCAGCCTGTAATTCATTGACTGCTTCACCCATATTGGTCAAGGATGTCAATTGGGCATTTGGCAATTGTTCCTTCACCATAGTTTCTGGAACGGTTCCCTTTTGAGCTGCGATATTTGCACTTGCTAGGTTTGAAAGATCCTTGTATTTGTCTAAATCGGCTTTTCTAACCAAGAAACTCATCTTGTTTTCATAGTAAGGAATTGAAAAGTCAAAGACTTCCTTTCTCTCATCGGTGGCACTAATTCCTGCAATAGCCAAGTCAGCCTTTCCAGTTTGAAGACTAGTCAAGACATTGTCAAAACTCATACTAGAGATTTCAAGCTTAACTCCAAGTTCATCCGCAATCGCTTGAGCCATATCAATATCTGCACCAACCACTTGGTTTTTACCATCTACCAAGGATTGGAATTCAAATGGTGCATAGTCTGGACTAGTCGCCACAACTAGCTTCCCTTTTTGTTTGATAGCATCCACAGCAGACTGGGAACTATCCGTACTTGATTGACAAGCTACTAAAATCATGCTGGCTAGCACGCTACACACTACTAACATCCATTTCTTCAACTTCATAAATAAACGACCTTTCTGTTATTTCTGAATAATTATAACTCTTTTAAAAATAGTTGTCAACACTTTCTAGAATTTTCATTTCAAAAAATTCCTTTTTATTCAAAAATAAAGACTAATCCGAGTTAATTAGCCTTTTTTATTGCATATTTAAACCATTTCTTAGAGTTCGACAATCTTACCTGTTTCAAAGTAAACAACCCATTCACAGATATTTTTTGCGTAGTCCCCGATACGTTCCAAGAAGGAAATGACCTGGAAGTAATCACGGCCTGTAACGATAGCTTCAGGATTTTTCTTGATTTCCTCTGTAGCTAAATCACGGATGCTATCAAAGTAATGGTTGATTTTTTCGTCCATAGCCGCTACTTCATATGCTTGATCCACAGAACCGTTCAGATAAAGATCCAGAGCTGCTTCGACAAAGTCTTTCACGTCGCGTCCCATCTTTTTGATTTCTTCTTCAACGGCGGGGATGCGTTGCTCTCCCTTCATGCGAATAGTTGCTTCAGCGATAGACACTGCATGGTCTCCCATGCGTTCCAAATCGGATACGGCCTTGAGAACTGTCAAGACAGTACGAAGGTCTTGCGAAACAGGTTGTTGAAGAGCAATCATTTCAAATGATTTCTTTTCTAGTTTCACTTCATATTCATTTATCTCTGCATCTTCCTCGATAACTTCTTTTGCCAAATCACGGTCATGCGTGACAAAGGCACGCACTGTACGATTGATTTGTGAGAGCACTTCTTGTCCCATGGCATAGAACTGGTTGTGCAATTTCTCCAAATCTTCTTCAAATTGAGATCGTAACATCATTCAACTCCTTATCCAAATTTTCCTGTAATATAATCTTCTGTTTCCTTGTTTTGTGGGTCTAGGAACATCTTCTTAGTATCGTTAAACTCAATCAAATCCCCATCGAAGAAAAATCCTGTTTTATCAGAGATACGTGAGGCCTGTTGCATCGAACGCGTTACCAAGAGCATGGTGTATTTATCTTTCAGACCATACAAGGTTTCCTCAATCTTACCAGCCGATATAGGATCCAAAGCTGAAGTTGGTTCATCTAATAGGATGATTTTCGGGCTAGTTGCCAAAACACGGGCAACACAGACACGTTGCTGTTGACCTCCTGAAAGACCAATGGCTGAATCATGCAAACGATCCTTAACTTCATCCCAGATGGAAGCACGTTGCAAGGCCTTTTCTACTGCTTCATCAAGGACTTGTTTATCCTTGACTCCATTGATACGTAGTCCGTAAACAACATTTTCGTAGATAGACATAGGGAAGGGATTGGGCTGTTGGAAAACCATGCCGATTTCCTTACGCAATTCAACCGTATCTGTGCGGGGACTGTATATATTGTGACCATTATAGACCACTGATCCAGTTGTTGTCACCTCAGGATTTAAATCTCCCATGCGGTTGATGGCCTTGAGAAGAGTTGACTTCCCAGATCCAGAAGGACCAATGAGGGCAGTTATTTCCTTGGATTGGAAAGAAAGGGAAACACTATTCAAGGCCTTCTTTTTGTTGTAATAAACGGACAGGTCTTTAACCTGCAAAATCGGTTCTGTCATACTGTTTCCTTTCTAACCAAAGTGTCCCGTTACATAGTCATTGGTAGACTGTAGTTTGGCATTTTGGAAAATATTGGATGTCTTATCATACTCGATCAAATCGCCCAAGTAGAAAAATCCTGTATAGTCACTCGCACGAGCAGCCTGTTGCATACTGTGGGTCACGATAATAATGGTAAAGTCCTTCTTCAACTCCAGCATGGTTTCTTCCAGCTGGGCTGTCGCAATTGGATCCAAGGCTGACGCTGGCTCATCCATCAAGAGGATATCTGGCTTGACAGAGATGGCGCGAGCGATACAGAGACGTTGTTGCTGACCACCAGACAGGGTCAAGGCTGACTTGTGCAAATCATCTTTGACCTGGTCCCAAAGGGCAGCCTGACGTAGAGAGGTTTCGACAATTTCATCAAGGACTTTTTTGTCCTTAACTCCTGCACGTTCATGGGCAAAAGTGATGTTACGGTAGATAGACTTGGCAAATGGATTTGGCCGTTGGAAGACCATTCCGATGTGCTTGCGCATCTCATATACATTGATTTCTGGACGGTTGACATCAATCCCTTGATAGAGGATTTGACCAGTTACCTTAGCGATGTCAATGGTATCATTCATCCGATTGAGACTGCGAAGGTAGGTAGATTTCCCAGATCCAGACGGACCAATCAAGGCTGTAATTTTATTTCTTTCAAATTGCATATCGATGCCCTTGATGGATTCATTTTTACCGTAGTAAACATGTAAATCCTTAGTAGAGAGGGCCACTTTCTCTTCAGGGAAGGTGATGATATGCTTTTCATCCCAGTTATATTTTGACATGGCTTCTCCTTTAGGCAGCGGTTAATTTCTTGTGTAAATAGCTTCCGAGTTTGCGTGCTCCAAAGTTAAAGATTAAGATAAAGATGAGGAGCACAGCTGCAGAACCTGCTGATACGATGGTAGCATCAGGAATGGTTCCCTCGCTATTGACTTTCCAGATGTGGACCGCCAAGGTTTCTGCTTGACGGAAGATCGAGATAGGGCTAGTAACACTGAGGATATTCCAGTTAGACCAGTCAAGGGCTGGAGCAGATTGTCCTGCCGTATAGATAAGAGCGGCGGCCTCACCAAAGATACGGCCAGATGCCAAGACAACACCCGTTACGATACCTGGTAGGGCTTCCGGAATTACAACATGAACAACTGTCTCCCAACGAGAAATTCCAAGAGCCAAGCCAGCCTCACGTTGCGTATGGTGAACGTGTCTCAAACTATCTTCGACATTCCGAGTCATCTGAGGCAGGTTAAAGACCGTTAAGGCCAAGGCACCTGAAATGATGGAAAATCCATACTCAAACTGGACTACAAAAATCAAGTAACCAAAGAGACCTACAACGACTGACGGTAGAGAAGACAAAATCTCAATACAGGTACGAATAAAATTGGTCACAGGCCCTTTTTTTGCATATTCAGCTAGGAAAATCCCAGCCCCCATAGATAATGGTACAGAGATAATCAAAGTAATGACTAAAAGGAAGAAGGAATTATAAAGCTGAATCCCGATACCTCCGCCTGCTTGATAGGAGGAAGATTTCCCAGTCAAGAAGGACCAAGAGATGTGTGGTAACCCTCGAACCAGGATATAGAGAATCAAGGACGCCAAGATGGTCACGATGATACCCGAGATGCTATAGAGGACAGCTGTTGCAAGTTTATCTAATTTCTTAGCGTGCATAGTTTTTCTTTCCTCTTTCTTTCGTAATCAATTTAATCACACTGTTAAAGGCCAAACTCATCAAGAGCAATACCAAGGCCAGTGACCAGAGTACGTTATTATCAACTGTACCCATGACGGTATTTCCAATACCCATAGTCAAAACAGAAGTCAAAGTCGCAGCTGGTGTTGTCAGTGAAGTTGGGATAACTGCTGAGTTTCCGACAACCATCTGAATAGCAAGAGCTTCACCAAAGGCACGTGCCATCCCAAAGACTACTGCTGTAAAAATACCTGAACGCGCTGCTTTCAAGGTCACACGCCAGATGGTTTGCCAGCGAGTCGCTCCCATAGCCAAACTAGCTTCACGGTAGTGACGGGGCACAGCACGTAGGCTATCTGTGGTCATAAAGGTTACAGTTGGTAGGATCATGACAAAGAGAACGAAAATCCCTGACAAAATTCCAAAACCAGTTCCACCAAAGACGCTACGAACAAAAGGCACCACAACTTGCAAACCGATAAATCCATAGACAACTGAAGGGATACCGACGAGGAGTTCAATGGCTGGTTGCAAGATTTTTGCACCCTTTGGTGATACTTCTGTCATAAAGACTGCAGCACCAATAGCAAAAGGAGTTGCTATGAGGGCTGATAAAATCGTCACAATAAAGGAACCCAAAATCATTGGAAGGGCACCAAATTGTTTCCCTGAAGGATTCCAAGTTTGTCCAAAGAGGAAATCAAAGATGTTCACTCCATTGACAAAAAAGGTCGACAAGCCTTTTTGGGCTACAAAAATCAAAATCATCGCCACAATGATAACAATCAAAGAAAGGCAAGTGAAGGTCAAACCTTTACCAAACTTCTCAAGACGAGAGTTCTTTGAAGGAGAGAGTAATTTTTTAGATAATTCTTCTTGATTCATTATTGACCTCCTTCTACTGCTGTAACGGTACCTGAAGCATCCTTTTGGACTTTCATTTCATTGATAGAGATATAGCCCATACCCTTAACAATTCCATTTTGGGCTTCATCTGAGAGGACGAAATTCAGGAATTCAGCAGCTAACTCATTTGGCTGACCTAGGGTGTACATGTGCTCATAAGACCACAAAGGCCAGTTGTTGGTCGTTACATTTTCAGACGTAGGCTCGTACCCATTCAGTTTCATACTTTTCACTGAGTCATCTACATAGGCAAAGGCAAGATAAGAAATGGCTCCAGGTGTTTGGGAGACAATTGACTTAACCATCCCATTAGAATCCTGTTCTTGGCTCTGCATAGCCGCTTGACCATTCATTATGACATTATCAAAGGTTGCTCGGGAACCAGAACTTGCTGCTCGGTTGATAATCGAAATAGCTAAGTCTTTGCCACCAACCTCTTTCCAGTTGGTCACTTCACCGGTAAATATTTTACGAAGTTGCTCAGTTGTGAGATTTTCAACATCTACTTCCTTATTTACAATCACTGCCAGACCAGCTACTGCAACCTTGTGGTCTACTAGAGCCGAAGCGTCAATACCATCTTTTTCCTCAGCAAAGACGTCAGAGTTGCCAATATCAACCGCTCCTGACTGCACTTGGGAAAGTCCTGTTCCCGAACCTCCACCTTGAACGTTGACTGTTTTTCCAATATTTTTTGAACCAAATTCATCTGCTGCGGCTTCAACCAGAGGCTGAAGGGCAGTTGAACCGACGGCTGTCATGGTTTCTCCACGATCAATCCAGCTTGCACATCCTGCTAGAGAACCTGCCATCAAAAGAGCTGCAAGAGACATGACGAGCTTTTTTCTTTTTTTCACTGTTTTTCTCCTTGAACATAATGATGAATGTTCTGATTTCTTTCAGTTCCTATCATGCCAATTAGCGATGATAAGATTTGGCTTACGATTTATAGACTGCAGGCCCCTTGAGGACCAGCAAGTTCATCACATAATATAAGTAAAAATGAAAGACTCTCAGAAAAACCCATACTTCCACTATAACATAGAATAGGCTCTTTGACTAGCTTTTTCACTTGAATCTGAGGCCTTTTGGATAATAATTTTTTAAAACATTTCCAGTAACTTTTGCAAAGCCCAGTCCGTTTCCTTGAACCACAACTTGATACCAGCCATTTGGTAGACTTTCAGCTAGCTGAACTGTTTCCCCAGCCACATATTTTACAAAGTTCTCATCCTTGATTTCTACCCTTTGTTTCACCTGACTTGGTTTTAAGGCTAATCCCAGAGCAAAGCTTGGTTCAAAGCGTTTCTTCTTAAAAGTACCCAAATGAAGTCCATTTCGGGCAATTTTAAGTTTCCCTAGATCAGGTAGCATCTCTGGTAAGAGATAGAGTTGGTCGCCAAAAGTTTGTAGAAGGCCAGTTAGTGATATTTTGAGATGTTTTTGGACAAATTCCTGCCATAAAGCTAGTTGTTCGCGACTGAGATTGCTCTTACTGACTTTGAATTTGGGTGTTGGATTTTCTCCCTTGAACTGCAAATGGGCAACAAACTGACCTTCTCCCTTAAAATGGTGAGGGTACATCCGAGCCGTTTCAGGGAGATCAATCCCTGCTACCATGCCATTCACATGCTCGACCGGAAGCAGTTCAAAATCATAAGCATCTAGTAACCAGCAAACGATCTCTTCGTTTTCCTCTGGCGCCCAGGTACAGGTCGAATAAACCAGACGGCCACCTTCAGCAAGCATGGTGACTGCATCTTCTAAAATCTCTCTTTGGAGGCTGGCACATTGGCTCGGATAGTCAAGGCTCCAATAATCCATGGCATCTGGTTGTTTACGGAACATCCCTTCACCCGAACAAGGGGCATCAAGGACAATCACATCAAAATAGCCTTTAAAAATCTTGGCTAGGCGGTCCGCAGACTCATTGGTCACGACAACATTTGTCGCTCCAAACCGCTCTATATTTTCCACTAAAATCTTAGCTCGTTTGCTTGAAATTTCGTTGGAAACAAGGACTCCCTGATTAGCTAGATAAGCTGCCAATTGAGTGGATTTCCCACCTGGCGCTGCCGCCAAGTCCAAGACCTTCATACCAGGAAGGGGCTGAGCTACCTGGGCTACCATTTGGGCAGCAGGCTCTTGCGAATAAACGAGGCCTGTCACGTGCTCTGGTGACTTCCCTGAAACCTTTCCATAATGCCCCCAAGGTGTATGGGGAATGGCATCCGCAAACGATAGCTGACGTTCTTTTAAGGGATTAACCCGAAAAGCCGAAACTGCTTCTTGTTTAAAAGAGGCAAGAAAATCTCTTGCCTCATCTTCTAGTATCGCTTCATATTTTTCAACAAATCCTTCTGGAAATTGCATTTAATTGTCTTTCCTTTCATAAATATAGGACTGAATCTCTTCTTGCATCTCGCTTGGCACCAACATGACCGGCTGGCGTGTTTGAAAATCAACAGGCTCACCAGAAACTGTAAGAAGACAATAGCCTAGACTTTCCCCTAGGATGCTGGCTGCAGCGTAATCCCATGGTTGCAAGTAGGTGATATAAGTCAGAAGACGTCCTGATAAAACCTTGGCAAAACTGATGGCCGCACTGCCATAGACACGGACTCCCAATGCTGCTCGGCCCAAATCCGCCAAGCCCCACTCATTGCTTTCAAACATACCTGAGTTACCGGCAACTAAAAATTCTTGAAGAGATTTCTTTTTAAAAGTCGGTAAGGGCTCATTATTACGACAAGGAGGAAAGACACCACCACCATGGTAACAATCACCTTTCATGACATCATAGATGATACCAAATTTGCCCACACCATTCTCAAAATAAGCCAACATAACGGCAAAATCTTCCTGCTGAGCGACAAAGTTATTGGTACCGTCAATGGGATCAATTACCCAAACGAAACCTTGTCCAACTGCCGCACGCAAACAGCCTTCTTCTGCACAAATCAAGTCCTCAGGATAGGAGGACTTGATCCGCTCAACAAGGAGTTCCTGAACTTCCTTATCCAAACGCGTCACCAAGTCTGTGGGGGAAGACTTACGCTCGACCTGCAAATCTTCTTGCATGTGGGCCAAAATGTAATCTGCAGCTTCTTGCACAATCTGTTTGGCAAATTCAAATTTAGTTTCCAAGAGAAATCTTCCCTTCTCTTTTTTCTTTTGCTAATTGAACTGCATGATAGAAGGAATAACCGCTAGCCGTTTCAAATTCGCGACCTAAGCGCTTTTCTTCGCTTTTGCTTGGAACCACAGACTTAAATTTCTTGTAGGAATCTAGCAGTTTTTTTGCTTCTACCTTATCTTCATAGGCAGCTTCAACATCATTAAAAAAAGAAAGCACTGAAGCAAGTTCTTCAGTGCTCCACGACAAATCTAGTGGGTAACTATACTGTTTGTTCATCTATCCAATACCAGCTCTCAATGTTGCTTCTTTCAATTCTTGTTTACGGTAACTACGAGGGAGGAAAGCACGAATCTCATCTTCATTAAAACCGATTTGCATGCGTTTAGTATCTATAATAATTGGGCGACGCAAAAGACTAGGATATTGCTCAATCAACTGAAGCAACTCCGATACCGAAATACTCTCTACATCAATATCCAATTTTTGAAAAATTTTTGAGCGAGTTGAAATGATGTCATCAGTACCATTTTCGGTCAAGGAAAGAATGTGTTGCAATTCTTTTCTTGTTAAAGGACTGGTCATAATATTATGCTCTTGAAAGGGCACCTTATGCGTCTCTAACCAGGCCTTTGCCTTACGACATGATGTACAGCTCGGTGATAAAAATAGTGTAATCATGCTTTTCTCTTCTTTATCTATACTTTGCTATTCTTATTATACAAAAAAATAAAGCGCTTGACTAGCAATTTCTAGAAAAAAGCCTATTTTTTTCTAGAAAAATAGACTGTATGCGAACGAATATCTCTATTCTGACTAGATTAATTCACCCCTCATCAGAATTTCTAAATTCGTTTCTATTTTATCTATGCAAAATACTAGAATAGTTTAGGATTACGACTTTTCAAATAAAGGAAGCCAAAGAAGCTTTCATAGAAGCCAAAGAAGAGAAGAAAAGCATGGAGAAAGAAGGTCTCTGGTAAAATCAAAATAACTGGGTCCTTTGCGGGATCAAAAAGCCAGGTATCATCTCCCACAAAGAGAATCTGATGGAAAAGAGTAAAAAATTGCTCAAAACCAATCAACACTCCTACAAGCCCAATGATCAGAGGCAATAGCACTAGAGTCAGGATACTTTTACGATATAGAGGTAGAAAACCTTTTTTTACAGTCTTTTTAACAAAGAAATAGAAACTTGGCAGTGTGACCACAGCCACTAGCTGAACCAAGTGGAAGAGATTCTTCACCATCGCAAAGTGGTGTAGACCTGCCGCTGACGAACGAAAATCCGGCATCTCTAAGACTTGACTAAAGGGATTGGTCAGGTAATTCATCAAGATATGAAAGTTGTACTGAATGGTTTCTGACTTTAGAAAGACACGATCCGTTAAATTCAGCCACTCAATCTCCAAAGGATAGAAAATCCATGCTAGAGAAATGGTTAAGAGAATAGAAAGGGAGAGGAAAAAGAGCATACTTCCCCAAAAGGTTAGTTTAGTTTTCAACAAAATCCCACTCCGCAAGGCTAGACACCACATGAGTTGGTGCGATTGGCAAGTTCGCCACTTCTTCTGCTTTGGTAAAACCTGTCGTCACCAAGAGCGTTGGAATACCATTGTCAATCCCTGCTCGAATATCGGTCAGGTAGTTATCCCCAACCATGAGCAAGTCTTCTCGATCCAAGCCCAGATGTTCCACGGCCTTGTCCATAATGATAGCATTCGGTTTTCCGATATAAACTGGTTTGACCCGAGTTGCTGCTTCAAGAAGTGTTACCAGTGAACCAGCACCTGGCAAGAGACCACGCTCTGTTGGAATATTGAGGTCAGGGTTGGTTCCGATAAAGTGGGCACCCTTTTGAATGGCAAGAGTTGCCGTAACAAATTTTTCATAATCCACTTGCCAGTCCAGTCCAACTACCACATAGGCAGGATTTTCCTTGTCTTCGACATAACCAGCCGCCTGAATGGCATCCTTGAGTCCGGCTTCTCCGATGACATAGACTGTCTTTTCAAGTCCCAAGTCATTCATATAGTCGATGGTTGCCAAAGTTGCTGTGTATATAGTCGATAAAGGGGTATTAATGTTAAAATTCTTAGCCAACATCTCTTGGACACTCTCAGGAGTTCGAGTTGTATTGTTGGTCACAAAGAGATAGGGAATGTCTCGCTTTTGCAATTCATGCACAAAAGCCTCACCTGCCGGAATCCGGTCTTTCCCCTTGTAAATGGTGCCGTCTAAATCAATTAAATAACCTTTATAAGCCATATCGTCCTTTCTAATTGCCTTCAATTTCTTGCCAAGTAATCATAGCTTGGGCATTGATCTCGCCATCACTGATAATCTCATGCTTGCTTTCTAGTCCCTTGAGTTCATAAGCTGAGGCAATCATGCCACCTGGCCGCACTTCTTTGACATACTTAAGATTGATTTTCTTTGGAATATACTTAGTTAGAAAATCGGCTCCCATGACCTCAAAAATCCAGTCTAGGTATTTACTATTATTGACATGACCATTCATATCCAAGTCGTAAAAACGAACATGGTAGTCTTTACTGATTGGATCTTCTAGATTTGCATACTTTGGCCCACGGATGAGTTTTTTATCAAACTCAGACTGGTAAGGAGCAACAATTTCCGGTTCGACAGCATGAACTTTACGACTGTCTCTGTCCATGAGAACAAAGGTTGCTACCATGCGAATGATTTCTTGACCTGCTTCATCATAAATAGTGAAACGGCGGTAGCAAAAAAGACGATTGTAAGTCAATGCTTCTGTTTCAATCGTAATCTCCTCAGCAAAGCGAGGCAAGCGAACCACGTCAATCTCATAATCCGTGATAATCCAGACCAGATTATATTGTTCTAGCATATCCTTGTCGCTAACTCCCAATTCAATCGACTGCATACCTGATACTTGCAAGGACAGCAAAATCACATCTGGAAGTTTGATATGACCGTTCATGTCCGCCATATCAAAAGGAATTTTCATTTTCATTTGATAAGTTAAACCCATTGTTCTACTCCAAAATAAATCGTTCTGCTACAGTATCTCCTAAAAAGAGACCTCTCTTTGTCATTCGGACACGGTCATCATCGATCTGCATAAGACCCTGTTGGGTTAAGTCTTTGACGATTTCTCCATAAATTCCTTCAAAGGAACGTCCGAATTTTTCCTCAAATCTAGCTATGGAAACTCCAGATTTCTTGCGGAGTCCCAAAAACATTTCTTCTTCCATCTGCTCCTTTTGGCTCAGGTGTTCTTCTGTTATCCGAGCATTTCCTGCCTCTACTGCACTGAGATAATGTCGAATAGGACCGTGATTTTTATAACGAACTCCGTCTACATAGCCTGAAGCACCCGCGCCGATACCATAATACTCAGCATTATCCCAGTACATGAGATTGTGGCGACTTTCAAAGCCTGGTTTGGAGAAATTTGAAATCTCATAATGCTCAAAACCAGCTCGCTCAAGTTCCGCAATGATGTACTCAAACATTTCTGCTTCTAATTCTTCCTTGGGCAGGGGCAATTTCCCACGTCGCATACGGTTCATAAAGACCGTATGATTCTCCAAAATTAAGCTATAAAGGCTCATATGAGGAATATCCAGTCCAATGGCCTTAGCCACATTTTCCTTGACCTGATCCATAGTTTGACCCGGAAGAGCATAGATTAGGTCAATGGAGATATTGTCAAAACCAGCCAGTTTGAGGCGGTCGATATTCTCATAAATGTCCTTCTCCAAGTGACTACGCCCAATCTTTTTCAGCATTTTGTCATCAAAAGTCTGCACACCTAGGGAGACACGATTGACAGCCGAGTTTTTCAAAACCGCAATCTTATCCGCGTCCAAGTCTCCTGGATTGGCCTCAATGGTCAACTCTTCCAAGACAGACAAGTCCAAGTTTTTAGTCAAGCCATCCAAGAGCACCTCTAATTGCGGAGCTGACAAAGCTGTTGGAGTCCCACCTCCAATATAGAGAGTTCGCAACTTTTGGATATCATAAGAACGAAACTCTTCTAGTAGATGCTCCAGGTAACTATCTACTGGTTGATTCTTGATAAATACTTTTGAAAAGTCACAATAATAACAAATCTGTGTGCAAAAGGGAATATGCACATAGGCTGACGTTGGTTTTTTCTGCATAGTACTTATTATACCACAAAGACGGATTTCCAGATAAAAATCACCATCCCCAGAACCAGAGATGGTGATGTTTTATTCTTCTGTAATATCAATAATAATCTCTTCTTCGTCTTCTACGATATCTGGAGTTGCTGACTGTTCTTGCCATTGCTCCTTGAGATTGTTAAAGGTTTCTTTCGATGCTTCTGTCGCTTGTCGTGCACATGTTTTGGCTTGATTAAGGACACTGTCAAAAGTAATTTCACCAGATTCTACTTGTTCCTTTGTTTTCAGCACAAAGTCTGTTGCTTGTTCTTTCACTTCTGTCAATTTCTCACAGACTTGCTCTTTGGCATATTCTGGATCTTCTCTCAAGTCATCTAGAAAATCCTGAGCTTGACTACAAACTTGCTTGCCCTTGTCACTGGTTAAGAACAAGGCCAGAGCTGCACCTGAAACAGTTCCTAAAAGGATAGAGGATAGTTTTCCCATGAGATTTCTCCTTTTTTATTTTTTGAAAAATTTACTTGCGAAACGGAGAGCTGACAAGCCCGCTCCCGTCTTAAGTGTTTTTGACCCAGCTGATGAAGCTTTCTTGCTCAAGACACGCGCTTGGCTATTGAGGTCAGATACTGACTCAGACAAGTCCGCCACAGCTGTAAAGAGTGGGTCGATCGTCGCAACCTTAACATTGATATCATCTACCAAGACATTAACTTTTACCAACAATTCATTGGTATGATGTAAGGTAACATCTACATCTGAAGACAAGGTTTTGATGGTTTTCTCCGTCTCATCAATCATTCGACCTGCTTTTTGAATGGTAATAGTCAGATAGACTAAACAAACGATCAAAGCAATCGCAACAAGAATATAAGCAACTTCTAACATTTAGTTTTCCTCCTCAGTTTGATAGAAAGGGGCTTTCTTTCGATTTTGATAAAGTATGATGTAAACACCCAGTCCAATGAGGACAATTGATAACCATTGGGACACCCGCAGTCCAAAGAACATAAGACTATCTGTTCGCATTCCTTCGATGATCATACGACCAAAACCATACCAAATCAAGTAGAAAGCAGTGATATGACCTCGTCTGATTCCCTTCAATTTTCTTCTAAAAATCAGAATCAAAGCAAATCCAATCAGATTCCAAACCGACTCGTAAAGGAAGGTCGGCTGACGGTAGCTACCGTCAATGTACATCTGATCACGAATGAAGCCTGGCAAATAATCCAGACTATCTACTGCTGCACCGTAGGCTTCTTGGTTAAAAAAGTTCCCCCAGCGACCCAAACTTTGGGCAACCATCACGCTCGGTGCTGCAATGTCTAAGAAATCCCAAGTATTGATCAGCTTTCTATCTGCAAAGATATAAAGGACAATAGCTCCCGCTATCAAACCTCCATAAATGGCCAAACCACCATTCCAGATGGCAATAATTTCACCTGGATTTTGCAGATAGTAATCTAAGCGAAAGAGTACATAGTATAATCTAGCGCCTAAAATCGCAACTGGAAAAGCAATCAGGATAAAATCCAAAATGTCATCTGACAGGATTTTCTTTTTAGGAGCTTCTTTCATGGCAAGATAAACTGCCAAGACCAAGCCTGCCACAATACACAAGGCATACCAACGAATGGAAAAAGGTCCGATTTCAAATGCAACTGGATTAATCATCTTTCACCTCATTTTTGGAGATGAGATTAGTCAAGCGTTCTTCAAATAAACGCGTCGCATCAAAGCCCATTTCCTTAGCGCGATAGTTCATAGCTGCTGCCTCAATAACAACTGAGATATTGCGTCCTGTTTTTACTGGGATACGAATACGTGGAATAGTCACACCAGAAACTTCGAGTTCTTCTGCATTGTTTCCTAGACGATCAAAAGTCTTTTGGGTATCGTAATTTTCCAAATAGACTGCCAGCTGAACTTGTGAAGAATCTTTTACAGCGCTTGCTCCGTAGAGACTCATCACATCGATAATCCCCACTCCACGAATCTCAAGCAAATGCTTCAAAATTTCAGCGGGCTCTCCCCAAAGGGTCATTTCATCCTTAGCAAAGATATCCACACGGTCATCTGCTACCAAACGGTGTCCGCGTTTCACAAGCTCGAGACCCGTCTCACTCTTACCGATACCACTATCTCCTTGGATCAAGACACCCATGCCATAAATGTCCATCAAGACACCATGTACACTAGTCCGTTCAGCTAAACGGGAATCAAGGTAGCTAGATAACTCTCCCGACAAGCGACTAGTGGCTGTACGACTGGTTAAAATGGCAATCTTACATTCCCTAGCAGCTCTCAACATCTCCTCTGGAATCACCAAACCACGCGCAACAATGACCGCTGGCGTTTTCGGTTGAAACATCTTGGTCAAGACTTTATAACGGTTGTGAGAAGACATAGCGACCAGATAAGACCACTCCTTCATCCCCAACAGTTGAAGCCGTTCCGGAGTATAGTAATCAAAATAGCCTGTCATTTCAAGACCTGGTCGAGAAATGTCCGCTGTGTTGATTTCTTTTTCAAGCAATTCGCCCTCGCCGTATACAATGTCTAGTCTGAGTTTTTCAATGACTTCTCTTACTAAAACTGACATAATTTCCTCCTTCAATCGAGTTCTCCTTACTATTATATCAAATTGTAGTTGGAAGTTTCCTTTTTTTGCAAGATTTACAGTATTTATTTAAAAGAAAAAGACTAGACAAGTCTAGCCTTTCATTTCAATTAGAATTTTTTACGTTTACGAGCTGCTTCTGATTTACGTTTACGTTTTACAGAAGGTTTTTCATAGAATTCACGTTTGCGTGTTTCTTGAAGAGTACCAGCTTTAGTAACCGCACGTTTGAAACGACGAAGTGCATCGTCAAGAGATTCATTCTTACGTACTACTGTTTTAGACATTTTTTTCACTCCCTTCAAGTCCAAGATCTATTCCATTTTACACGCAAAATGAATAAATGTCAAGAGGAAAGCAACCATAAACTTTTATTATTTTTACTTTCTTCTTGTATCCATAAAATTAATTCATCCATAGCAAATTCTCGCTAAGTGAATTATCAACCTCTAATCGTTTTAGTGGTAAAATATTAATGTTCTTCCAACCTCACCTTTATCGTCTTTATTCTATTGTTAAGATATCTATTTGTTCATCGTTAACGATAATCGCTTGGTGATTATGAAGCGGTAGCAATTCAAGCTGCTTTTTATACATTTCAAAGGTCTTTTTGCTACTATCAGCAAAAGGTTCCTCACCATAATGTGGAAGGATGTAAAAATCCACTTCATCCAATCCCGCTGTATCATATAACTCTGTCGCTACCGTCTTGTCGTCCATGAGTTTATTGTAGTCAATATCCTTGGCTGTAATGATAGCCCCTGCTGATTCTCCCACATAGACTAACCCATCTCTTATTTGTTCTTTGATGAGAGATGGGAGTTGCTTTTTCTTTAATTCTTGCAATAAATAAAAGGTATTCCCGCCTGAGACATAAAGAATCTTGCTTTGGAAAATCTTTGCCTGCGCAGTTTCTCGATCACAAGAAGCAATATCTAGAACCTCTATCTCAAAGCCTAAATCTCTGAATGTTTGCTGAGCTTCATCGATATAGGCGGTGTAGTCCTCTTGGTTCCCAGCGGTAGGAATAAATAAAACTTTGTTTTCTAGATTCTTTTCCTTTGCATAATCGCTAAAAAGCTTTTTGACTCCAGCAAAGTATGAACATAAAAATAATTGTTTCATGATTGTACCTCCATTAGTTTTTAACAATTTTATAAAGTATCCACGATACCTTTCTTTGACTAGTTACGAGCTCAAACCCTATTAGCAACAAGAATCGTCTAAATGATTCTTCGCTTTGAATCTCTGGTAAAAAATAAGATAACTTGTTATATCCACAAGCTAGTAAGAGTATCCCGTCTGATTTGAGTATCCTTCGAAGTTTCATAAAAGAAGCCTCTAGATCCTGCCAATGAAAATGAGTTTGAAAGGCTGTGATTAAATCAAAACTTTCATCGGAAAAACCTGTCTCCCTAACGTCTCTTCGTTCAAAATTTAGATTAGTCATCTCTATCTGTTTGGCTTGAGCTATTGCAGTATCTGAAATGTCGATTCCAGTTACGGTACTTTGCGGAAAAGTTTCTTTCAGCAGGATAGTTGAACGGCCATTCCCAACTCCTACATCTAAGATTACAGGATAAAATGTTCTATCCAGATGACGAATTGCCCATAAAAACATGGGGAGATAGGCCCGATTCCACAATTTCATCATTCGTTTTCCTAGAAAGCCCGGAGGATTCTTTGATTGCTGAATGAGACGACAAAACAGTAACATTAAAAGTAAAAAACAAATAAAACTGATTATATAAATCAAAGTTCGAGCCTCCCCTGTATAGCTATATTATACCATTTTAGCGGAATAGTGAACATTTGAAGTAAAAAACCACTCACTCCAAAGAGCAAGTGATTCTTGTACTTTTTATTTTTCAAGCAAGCTGAGCGCTTCAGCATCCGCAATAATAGTCACATCAGGGTGGTTTTGTAGGCTACTTGCTGGCAGGCTTTCAGTTACTGGGCCTGACACTGTTCCAGCAATAGCTTCTGCTTTTGACTCACCGTAAGCAAAGAGTAGGATAGACTTGGCATCCAAGATGTTTTTGATCCCCATTGAAATGGCTTGAGTTGGAACGTCTTCAATCTTGTCAAAGAAGCGAGCATTGGCTTCGATGGTAGACTGATCAAGTTCTACTAGATGCGTTTGACTGTCAAATGGAGTACCAGGTTCATTAAATCCGATATGTCCATTGCGTCCGATTCCCAAGATTTGCAAATCAACAGGATGGTCAGCCAAAATTTGATTGTAGCGTTCAACTTCAGCTTCAGCATTGTCCTTAACCCCACGAGGCAAGAAGCTTTCTTTAAATGGTTTTTGATTAAACAAGTGTTCTTGCATGAAGTAACGGTAAGACTGAGGATTGTCTCCATCAAGTCCCACATACTCATCAAGGTTGACACTGGTTAGATTTGAAAAATCAAGGTCACTCTCAACGATTTCCTTGTAAAACTCAAGCGGGCTGCTTCCTGTCGCAAGTCCCAATGTTTGAGCGCCATTGGCCAACTTTTCCTTCAAAATCTCAAAAGCAACTTTTCCACCTTCGATTTGGTTTTCAACTTTAATAACTTTCATTTTATATCCTCCATATTTCTATATTCATTATATGGTATAGACCAATTTTTGTCAAGTGAAAACGATTTATTCTCCAAAAAAAGAGCGTCCACACTTGAAACATGTTATAATGGATAAGATTAGAACTTAGAAAGAATGAACAGATATATGAATACAGCTGATTTTGATTTCCACTTGCCTGAGGAATTGATTGCCCAAACGCCACTTGAAAAACGTGATGCGTCTAAACTCCTTATCGTTAATCGTGAAACGGGAGAAATGCAGGATAAACACTTCCACTCTATTATCGACATGCTGGAACCTGGTGATGCCCTTGTCATGAACGACACTCGCGTTCTCCCTGCCCGCCTCTATGGCCAAAAGGAAGAAACGGGAGGCCATGTGGAACTCCTCCTTCTCAAAAATACTTCCGGTGATGAGTGGGAAGTTCTGGCTAAACCTGCCAAACGTCTCAAGGTCGGTACTCGCGTCAGCTTTGGAGATGGTCGTCTCAGCGCTGTCGTTACGGAAGAATTGACCCACGGGGGCCGCATTGTCCGCTTTGAATACCAAGGAATTTTCCTAGAAGTTTTGGAAAGTCTGGGTGAAATGCCACTACCACCCTACATCCACGAAAAACTAGATGATCGTGAACGTTATCAAACGGTCTACGCTAAAGAAAGTGGCTCTGCTGCAGCACCGACTGCTGGCCTTCACTTCACCAAAGAACTGCTAGCAGAAATCCAAGCCAAGGGTGTCCATCTGGTCTATCTGACTCTTCACGTTGGCTTAGGAACCTTTAGACCTGTTTCTGTTGACAATCTGGACGAACATGAAATGCACTCCGAATTCTATCAGCTTTCTGATGAAGCAGCAGCCACTCTTCGCTCTGTTAAGGAAAGTGGAGGTCGCGTCATCGCTGTCGGAACCACTTCGATCCGCACACTGGAAACCATCGGCTCTAAGTTTGATGGGCAAATTCAAGCAGATTCTGGCTGGACCAATATCTTTATCAAACCAGGCTATGACTGGAAGGTTGTGGATGCTTTTTCAACCAACTTCCACCTTCCAAAATCAACTCTGGTCATGCTAGTTTCAGCCTTTGCAGGCCGTGACTTAGTCCTAGATGCTTACCAACATGCTATTCAAGAACGCTACCGTTTCTTTAGCTTTGGTGATGCCATGTTTATCTATTAATTTTCACAATCAAAAAAAGCGCATATTATCAAGTTTGATAGTATGCGTTTTGTAATGGATAAAGAATTAGTCTTTTTTAAAGGTTGGATCTTTTAAGCTCTGCACACTGGCATTGATAACTGCCCCGATAATCAAAATCTTTGCAATAAGAATAAACCAAAACATCATGACTACCACGATAATGGAACTGAAAAATCGGACATCAACCAGATGATTGACATAACTATTGACATAAACAGAAAAGATATTCAATAAAAAGATAAGAGTTAGCAAGACAAAGACACTTCCTGGTAAAACATAGCGGATTCGTGGTGCTTTTACTTTGGGAAGAAAATAGTAAATCATGACTAGAATGGCAAAGATCAAGGCATAGACCAGAGGGCCTGTAAAATCTTGCAGGTAGGAGAGTAGCGGACTATCTGATTGCCAGTAAGTTTTGAAAAGGTTAAGCAACATACGACCAAACATACTCAAAAACAAGGCTAGGGCAAAAAGAATCTGCAGGCCGAAACTAACCAGTAAACTCATCAACTGATGGGAGATAATTCCTCGACTCTTGGTCACTCCATAGGCTTTGTTAAAGGCCTTTTGGAGGAAATCCATTGATTTTGAGAAGGTCCATAGAGCTGACAAAACTGCAAAGCTCAATAAGCCTGTTGAGGGTTGAGTCAGAACTTCTCGGACAATCTTGGCGACCACATCATACACTGTATCAGGTAGGAATTCTTTAATCGTGAGTAAGAAATTTGAGACCGGAATCTGAAAATAAGGCAAGATATTGACCATTATCATTAGCAAAGGAAAGATTGAAATCAACCAATAGTAAGCAACCGCAACACTGGTTAACTCACTATCAGATGCTTGATAATAATACAAAAAAGCTTTCAATATGGGCCGTTCCATCAACTCTTTCCACCACTTTTTCATGTTCCATCCTCCGTCATTTTCTTCATCATCTAAGTTTTTCTGATTAAATCTACCATATCATAAGGCAGGGTATTTGCGGCCTCTTTCAGAGAATAATTCTCTAAATTATTAACATTTTGGCGTAGTTTTTTGGCATACTTGGCTGTTATCAGTTTAGCTTCTTCGTATTCAAAGATTGCCTTACGTTCGAGATAGTAGCCTCGTAGCATTTCATCGATATTGTTTGGCTTGATGCGATTGATAACCCGCTCAACAAAAGCACCACTTCCGATAATGGCCGTCTCGCGTAGACGAGACTCTTGCATAAAGCTAATCAGAGAACTCTTGTAAACCCCTTTGAGGTTTTCCAAACTCTCGATAATCAGCTCTGTATTTTCCAAATACAACTCTGAAATCTGATCATAGTCAACTGCTAACAGTTTTCGAGATTCTTCATTCATCCAACTACGAAAAGTCTTACCAAATGTAAACATTTCATGGAGTAGAAAGCGCAGTATCCGTAAAGAAACTAAGAAGTAATACGTAACTCTAGAAGCGAAATTACGATTGATACTCTGCTCCATGTTTTTTAGGTAACGTTGGTAAACTCGATAGCCACGCTCACTGATTCTATTTTCCTCGTAGGCTTGCTCCAAGCCATCACTCTCAATGCTCAAGATAAGAAGTTTGAGGGACTCCCAGTCCTCTTGGACTCCCTTATTTTCCAGACTAAGGATGAGGTTTTCAATCCGACCATGATAGTTATCAATAGCTGCATAAAGAGGGAGTTTGTTCTTGTGATGATCCAGTTCTTTTTCTAATTCTGCCGCTACATCATTCAAAATCGCTATATGCATCAAATGATCCTTACTTTCCTCTTGTTCCTCAGATAAGTAGGGGAGAACCAGTAAACCTGTTAAAAAGCTCAATAGTGTAACGCCTGCTACTAGGAAGAGCAACAGAGGATATTCCTGCTCCAAATGACTTGGTATGAGGAGAATCGTCGCGATAGATACTGTCCCTTTGACACCAGAGAAGGTCAAAAGAAGCATATCTTTCATGTACTTATGGATTTTTTTCTTGAGTCGATGTGTTCTCACAAAGTAAAAACCAGCAATCATGACAAAGCGGATCGCAAAGAGCATGAAGGTCAGTACCACAACTGAAAGCAGTAAAAGAAAGGGATTGTAGAGAGAATTAGACAGAATCGGCTCCGCAATCAACTCTAATTCCATTCCCAAGATAACAAAGACAGATCCGTTTAGCATAAAGGTCACGGTGTGCCAGACGGTCTCTGTCACGGTGTCCACCTGGGCCTCTAGAAGCGTAATTTTTTTGAAACGACTAGCCTTCAAAATCCCTGCAACTACAACTGCGATAATCCCAGAAACATGAAACTCTTCTGCGATGAAAAAGGTCATGAGTGGCAAACTTAGCTCTAGCAAGAGTTCACTGGCTATATCTATCGCTCGCACACTCAGTAAAAATGTATGCAAGAAACGATTGACCATAGCTGTCACAAAACCGACTACAAAACCACCAAGGATAGAAATTGCTAGGGAAGTTCCTGCTTGGCTGAGAGAAAAAGTTCCTGTTGTCCAAGCAGCAAGAGCCATCTGAAAGGCAACCAGGCCAGAAGCGTCATTTAAGAGTCCTTCCCCTTTTAGGATATTGGATACCCGTTTTGGGAAGCTAAAACGCTCAGACAGAGAAGCAAAGGCTACCAAATCCGTCGGTCCAAGTGCCGCTCCAACTGCTAAACAGGCCGCCAAAGGAAGAGTAAGCCAAAGGAAATGAGCTATGCCCCCTAAGCTTAAGGTCGAGATAAAAATCACAGGAAAAATCAGGAAGACGACAATCCGCCAGTGCTTCAAAATGGATGTAATGTCCGCTTCTTCTGCCTCCCGAAAAAGTAAGGGTCCGATAACCAGTGCCAAAAATAACTCGGTATTGAGATGAAAGTCGGTGTTTGGTATAAAGAGACCAATCCCAATTCCCAAAAGGATTTGCACAAGAGGAAGGGGCAAAAAAGGTAGAAGTTTATTGGTCGTGGTTGAAATGATTAAGACAAATAAAAATAGAATCAAGTATATGAGTAATTCCACACAACTCCTCCTTAATCTTTTTTACAACAAGATTCAAAAATCTCCTTTTGCTCTTGAATTTTCTGATCAATCTTGGAACAGTCCTTGTGCTCAATTTTTTTCTGGCACCGTTCCATTTCAAGAGCCACTAATTTTTTCTTGATTTTAAGCATCTTTTTGCTCATATGTGCTTCGTCGAGCACCCCGACTGCTCGCTCATGATGCGTTGACTCAACAAAATTTTGGCGCATAGCCTCTAATTTCTCACGTAGATATTGTTTATCCATGTCCATATCTTTCTAATTTCTCAATCATAACTAAAAACGGTGGATTGTTAACTTGGTTGAGAGTACGATAAATGGCAGCAGTGTACTCTTGTTGGTTCAGCTGGCTAACAAAGTCCAAAACAGCATCCCTCTCGATATCTCCTCCCTCATGGCCATAGTAAATCATAATGGCAATCCGTCCCCCCTTGACAAGCAAATGACAAAGCTTCTCTAAGGCTTTAATGGTAGTCTGAGGTTGTGTGATGACTGATTTGTCAGCAGATGGCAGATAACCCAGATTAAAAATCCCTGCCTTGGCTTCTGTCACAAACTGATCAAGTGTCTCATGTCCTTGCAAAATCAACTGGACATTCTCTAAACCCGCATCATTTAAACGCTCTTGGGTTTTCTCCAAAGCCTGCTCCTGTATATCAAAGGCATAGACTTGCTTAGCTAGCTTGGCTAAAAAAAGCGTATCGTGTCCATTACCCATGGTCGCATCCACTACGATATCCTCTTTTGTCACGACTTCAGCCAAAAAATCATGTGCCATCTCAAGTGGTCTTTTCATTTTCAAACTCCTGTTTTACAGCCTTGCATCCTTGAACACTGCCGCGGCGTCTCATTTCAGTTTCAATAGCATTTAGCACTTCCCATTTATTGAGGCTCCACATGGGACCAATCAACATATCTCTAGGCGCATCTCCTGTGATTCGATGGATGACGATGTGCTTGGGAATGATTTCCAATTGGTCACAAATGACCTTGACATATTCGTCTTGACTCATCAGTTGCAAGCGTCCCTCATGGTAATCTCGCTGCATCCGTGTATTGGTCATGAGGTGAAGCAAGTGCAGTTTAATTCCTTGAATATCATTATCCATGACACAGCGACGGACATTTTCAATCATCATCTCATGAGTCTCACCGGGCAAACCATTAATCAAATGGGAAACAATCTCAATCTTGGGATATTTCCTCAAGCGTTTGACCGTTTCTACATACAATTCGTAGGAATGGGCACGGTTAATCAGGTCAGATGTTACTTCAAAAGTAGTCTGTAAGCCCAATTCTACCGTCACATGCATGCGATCCGATAACTCAGCCAAATATTCGATGGTTTCATCGGGTAAACAGTCTGGCCGTGTTCCAATATTAATCCCTACTACACCTGACTCATTGATAGCCTGCTCATATCGCTCCCGAATCACTTCCACCTTTTCATGGGTGTTGGTAAAGTTTTGAAAATAAACCAGATACTTTTTAACTTCTGGCCACTTGCGGTGCATAAAGTCAATTTCCTTATAAAATTGCTCACGGATAGGGGCATCCGGTGCCACGATGGCATCTCCAGAGCCTGAAACCGTACAAAAAGTACAACCACCATGAGCTACAGTTCCATCCCGATTGGGACAGTCAAATCCCGCATCAATAGGAACTTTGAAAGTCTTTTCTCCAAAAAGTTTTCGATAATAATCATTCAAGGTATTATAAGATTTCATAACTTTCATTATAACAAAAAACACCTACAATCTCAAAAGCCTGACTTTCCTACAAATTCCCTTGTTTCTCATTTCCTTTAGCGTTTTTTTATGATACAATATGGGTATGATTTTAATGAAAATAGCATCTATTTTATTATTGATATTAACCTTGGTGGTTTGCTTTATTGTCACCAAGCTTTTCGGACTTAGGAAATTAGGATTTAATTTCGCGGATTTAGCTTTTCCACTTTTAGTATTCGAGTACTACCTTATCACTGCTAAAGCCTTTACCCACAACTTTCTACCGCGACTTGGTGTCGCACTTTCTCTCCTAGCAATCCTCCTAATTCTCTTTTTCCTCCTCAAAAAAAGAAGTTTTTACTACCCTAGATTTATCAAATTCTTCTGGAGAGCAGGTTTTCTCCTAACCTTAGTCCTCTATATCGCTATGATTGTAGAGTTAATCTTGCTGACATAATCCTCAAATCTCATCATCCTACTCCTCGTATAGCTACTAGAAAATCATTTCCCTAGTAGTTATGCGAGGAATTTTCGTATGTCCCAAAACAATAGTACCTGCTTTCTCATCCATTTATAAAGTCTTTCAAATAAAATAATCCTAAAAACCCTTCCCGTTTCTTCGAACAAAAAAGAGAGGACCATCATCCTCTCTAAAATCCATTTTTCAGCCAATATAAGGTATCTTACAATTAAAAGATAGCTCTATATTGCTCCAAACTAGCCTGATTAGCAGCCTGTTTCTGTCTAGCAAGTGCTGCTTCCATCTCTGATGAGTGGGCAAGGACACTTTGAATCTTATCCACCATGCCTGAAACATTTTCTGGCGAATAAATGTGACTATCTGCAATAAATCGATGGCTATGACAAGTGTTTGTGAAGCTGAGAATCAACATATTGTTCTCAAAGGCTGTGCGACAAGCATTAAGGATTTCATCGCTGATATTGATATCTAAATACAAATCACATTTCTCAAAAAGCTCAGCAACTCTAGCTGGGCGGATATTTGGATAAAGCGAAACATTTGCAAAACGATTTAGTCCCATTAAATGACTGGACATTTCTGTAATCGCTCCAATATGAAAATGAACATTTGGTAGCTTAGTCACAAGTTCTTCAATCTGCTCAAGCTGATCACTATTAGTCAAAATCAAGGCTTCCGGATTCATGTTATTAAGGCGTTGATAAGCATAGATATATCCAAGATTGTGGAAATAGTTTTTTTCTTCAGGAGCCACCAAGTTTTGAATTTTCTCATAAGCCTGCTTATCTTGAACAGCAATACGAACGTTTCGATTCGTTAGCTTCATAGCCGCTACCATATTACCTGGTAACTCTTCTCCAATAGGCTCTTGCCAGAAAAGAACATCTTCTGCACGACCATTTTTAGGCGGAAGCGAATAGGCCACCAAGAAAGGAGTCGATAGCGAATTATAAATAATTCGATCTGTATCGTACCCACGGTATTGGAGGTAAAAGATAATAAATTCTTGTTTGGATTTAAAGATATGCCGTTTTCCTTCCCATGTAAGGATGATATCTCCCGTCAAATGATTTTCCATAATCACAACGACATTGCTTTGGTCAAAATAGCGAGTATGGGTCGGACGTTGTGTCTTATCATAAGTTATCTGCGCAAAAAGTCGTCCTTTACGATTATAAATATCTGCTACTCGAACTTGCCCCTCTGAATCCAACCATTCGACAGCCCGAACGCGTCTTTCGTGAGTTGGTTGACGATAAAAAATATTAGCACGTTTCTTACCCATGTCTAGAATTTCACCATTCACATTACTAGAGCGAATTTCCCACAAGTGAGGTTTTGGAACTAGATTAAAATAAAGAGGTCGACTTTCTGGTGTCTCTAAATCTCCTGTGAAATAACTATAAGGAGACTCAACATCTGGAGCAAGATAACCATCGTCTTGGACAACAACAACGGGACAATCTAGCCCTGCTGTTTTTAGTGAACGTAACAAATCAAAACTTGCCTGATCATAGCGTTCAAACAAACAAATCATAGTTTTTATACCTTTCTTTCTGAACCCTACTTAGTTTGTCTGAGCAGATTGGACAAGATCAGACCAACGCTGAGCGATATGCTCATCAAGATAAGGTTTAGCTACCTCATAAGATACTCGAGACAAATCTTCTTGAGAGTGCTGAATAAATAGCTGAATAATCTTCTCTGCATACTCTGTCGTCATAGTCTCCAAGTCATCTGGACGAGCCTCAGGAATTAGATAACCATTTTCACCATCACGGATAAATGTTGGATTGCCATAACGTACATCAAATCCAATAATAGGCAGACCAGACCCTACTGCTTCTAGCAAGGTCAGGCCAAATCCTTCACTCGTGGATGCAGTCAAATAAGCTGAATAGTTCTTATAAACATCTGTTAGATGATGATGGCCCATCAGACGGATATAATCTCCTGCCTCCAATTCTTCAATCAAATCCCGAAGCATAGCCTCCTCACCGCCAGTACCATAGATGTCAAAAGTGAGCTCTGGCAAATGTTCATGCGCCTTCACCACAGAGCGAATCAGCCAATCAATGTGTTTTTCACTTGCTAATCGAGAAGCTGTTATCAAACCAAAAGGCTTCCTCTCCCCCTCTGGTAGACGTAGCTTATCCAAACTCCCCACAGGAATAGTCCATATTTCCTTTGGTTTAATATTGGTATACTGTGCAAACTGCTCTGTGAGAAGTCTTGTCTGAGCATCCGTCGAATTGATAATGTAATCTACCTCGTCAGCATGTTCAAACTGATACTCGTAATAGTTATTCCACAAGATATAGTCTTTTTCTGCAGGATTTTCACTGAAGTGGTCAGCATGAACGATAACAGCTAATTTAGCCTTCCCTTTATTAGCAAAAATTGGCTGCCCAATATCTGTCTCCCTATCCAAAATCAATAAGTCTTTGTCAGTTAACTCTAAACTTCTCATGAAATGGGCAACAAATTCCTGCTTGGAGTAGAAAACATGATTTGGAAAACGATAGATTTGCGTCTCCTGCTTGCCGTTCACCTCATCTATAATCTCTTCATAGGCTACACTACCGTCTTCATTAAGCCAGGTTCGTTGGTAAAGTCGAGCACGACCATCTACAGGACTATAATACTCAACAAAGTTCTTGACGTAAGTATAATATTCCTTTTGAATTAGACAACCCCGTGAAACAATTTCTGCTCGCTCAATTAGCTCATTATCCATATCGCTAGCATAACAAGTCACAAAATCATTGTCTCCAAACATAACTCGGAAAGTTTTATTTTCAGGGTTACGGATAATCTCTAGTGGCTCTCTATCAAAACCAGCTAAAACATGAGCTAGAGTGTAGGTCGTAGGAGCAATTTCAACATCAGTGAAATACTGATAAAGCCAGATGACTTCAGAATCTTTAAATCCGATATTTTTAGTCAGATGCTCAATATTATCAGCTGAAATAAAATCCATAAAGATGAATTTTGCATCTAAGCCCACACTGCGGAATAATTTTGCTCGATAGATTTGCGCATACTCCACTCCACTGCTCGCCCAGCCAATTCCCAGATTGATGTTATAAATTGTCATAAATCATATTCCTCTTACAAAAAGATATCGTCTTCGACTCTTGAAAGATGCTTAGTATTTTCCTCTTGTTGCTCTTCTTTGTTGTTCTCTTCTCTAGTTAGTTCCTTCTCAGAAGAAATAAAGTAATTAACAGGGACTGGACTTTCTGAACCAGTCTTTGCAACAATGTTTTCAATCTTTACAACTTCTATTTGAGGTAGGGAATCCTTTACCTTCTCTTCCTCACCCGCAAACAAGTCTAATTCTTCCTGCTCTTCTTTTTGCTCTTCGTCATCCAAAGGAGCTTCAAACAGAGTTGTAGCATCGATTTCTTTATCTAGATTTTCGTCTTCTAAAAAGTCATCAACCTGATTTAGAAGTTCCTTTATCTTTTCCTTTTGTAAATGATAGAGTCTTTCAGCCTCTAGACGTTTTTTTGTCAAGATATCAATCTCTTCCAGAATAGATTCGCGTATGTCCAGATAATCCTTTTGTGCTTTTTCTAAAACTTCCTTGGCTTCTTGCTCCGCACTTTTATGAGCTGAAATGACAAGTGATTTTGCATAAACAACAGCTTCACCTATCTCTTTTTCCTTATCCCTCATGGAGTCAATTTTTTTACGCAAAGATTCGATCTTTTCATTTTTTTTCTGAATTTCACTATAAAATCCCTCTTCCAAGGATTCGATACAATCGTCGACTTCCTTTGCACGATAACGACCGAACAATGTTTTTCTAAGTCTCATTTTGCTCCCTCTATTCCTTATTTATCTAATATATACCACGATACCCATTGTAGCATAAAATAGCACGTATTACCATTATTTTCTAACTCTCCGACGCTAAATAACATTACAAAATTTGATACTCCATAATCGCTTCTTTATCGATGAATAATATCAACTAAATCAACGAAAATTTATAAAAGGATATACACTAAAAATCTATTACTCCTTTATAGATAAATTCAAATATGCAAATTGAGATCAATGTAAAAGGACTTAGCCCTATGAAATACAGAACTAAATCCTTTACTTAAATGATGTGCCTAACTTTTTGGGAGCAGTACATAGTCTATCTGATACAAAGTTTCCACTTGCAGGAACTCCTTCTTTTTCTAGATTTAATATCGCTGTTTTTTGACCATAAGAAATAATCTCTGGTTTCAGTTTTCTCCCACCATTAACTCGAAGATTTTTGAATCTCAAGGCTATGGTTGGTATTAGAGACTTTTCAAAATCTATCATAAGATACCTTTCTTAAATAAAATTACACTTCGAACTCCTTTATGATTTGCTTCTCTTCTTCAGACAGATTAAACAAATCCAGAACTAATAAAGCAATTTATTGCTTTAAATAATTCATAAATTATTATGCTCAGATTTTATATTGTAATATAAAAAAATAAAATTTAATATTTTATTTCTAATACTCCAGTACATTGCTGATTTCATTTCTTTTACCCGTGTTTTCTAAAAAAATACATTAGACATACAAACAATACTAAAATTTAATAACTAATATATTCATTATATCAAAAAAATAAAGAAAACCCCACCAAACATTTGTTTGTGGGGTTTAGGTGGGGAATGAAATCATTTTCCACCATATTTTCGCTATTTGACATTACGCAAAACCTTGCTAAGCTGGAATTTCGCAATGTAATTGCCTACTCTTATTATTTAAGAGTAACTGAAGCTCCAGCTTCTTCCAATTTAGCTTTGATTTCTTCAGCTTCTGCAGTTGCAACGCCTTCTTTAACAAGTGCTGGTGCACCATCAACAAGTTCTTTAGCTTCTTTAAGTCCAAGACCAGTGATTTCACGTACAACTTTGATAACGCCAACTTTTTTGTCACCAGCAGCTGTCAATTCAACGTCAAATGAATCTTTAGCAGCACCAGCGTCAGCAGCACCAGCTGCAGCAACAGCTACAG
>CAUSRF010000009.1:0-36289 GCA_963534275.1 uncultured Streptococcus sp. | reverse complement strand
CAGAATCAATCTCTGAAAGTGTTTCAGACTTTATCTCAGCAAGCGAGAGTCACAGTGACTCCGAATTGGAGCAAGACATCACCTCTGTTTCCATCACCACATCAGACTTTATCTCAGCAAGTGAAGACCCAAGCGATTTAGCATCAGAATCAATCTCTGAAAGTGTTTCAGACTTTATCTCAGCAAGTGAAAGTCACAGTGAATCCGAATTGGAGCAGGACATCAACTCTGTTTCCACCAGCACATCAGACTATGTCTCAGAGAGTGAAGACCCAAGCGTTTTAGTATCAGAATCAATCTCTGAAAGTGTTTCAGACTTTATCTCAGCAAGCGAGAGTCACAGTGACTCCGAATTGGAGCAAGACATCACCTCTGTTTCCATCACCACATCAGACTTTATCTCAGCAAGTGAAGACCCAAGCGATTTAGCATCAGAATCAATCTCTGAAAGTGTTTCAGACTTTATCTCAGCAAGTGAGGAAATATTTATTACCGAATCTATCTTTGATAGCTCTTCAGATGAAGTGGATTCAAAACATCTAGTTAATTTAGTAGAAGTTGAAGATAATGTAGGTGAGTTTGTGGATGAGACAAATCCCCCG
Source organism: uncultured Streptococcus sp. (assembly GCA_963534275.1). GTDB lineage: Bacteria > Bacillota > Bacilli > Lactobacillales > Streptococcaceae > Streptococcus. The sequence goes on along the minus strand of CAUSRF010000009.1, from coordinate 35,687 downwards.
GTAGCTCTGCCAACGGAGGATTTGGAGAATGAAAATTCATGGATGGGGCAAGAGAGAGAAGAGGATATGCAAAAATCAGATTCTCAGCAGCTATCTCGTGAATTTAAAAATGTCGTAAGTGGATTATCTGGTTTGAGCTCTATTATTCATAACAAGGGCGGAAAGAATCATTCAATAGCTAATGATATTTTTGAATAATAACAATCTAGTTTATAAAGAAAAAAATAAAAGGAGTCGTCATGATTAGAAATTTTTTGTCAAATAGTGGGAAAGGTTTAGGAACAACAGATGTTCTTCCAGTTGGTGAATTTCGTGGAGGAGTATTGCACGGGAAAATCGACTATAAAACAGTACCACTAGGTTTTTACGATTTACTAGGACAATCGAAACCGATTAGTTCAAGAAACTATATTGAGGATTTGAATTTGATTCAATCTATGGGCTTTAATGCCTATCGTATCTCTATCTCTTGGGCTCGCCTATTTCCAACTGGAGAAGAGTTAGAGCCAAGCGAAGAAGGATTGAAGTACTATGAAACGATCATTGACGAAGTTCTGGAGAAAGATATCGAACCAATTGTTACGCTCAGTCATTTTGATATCCCTCTTAACCTACATGAAAAGTACGGTGCCTGGAGAAGTCGTCAGATGATTGAACTATTTGAGCGCTACGCAGAAGCTGTTTTCCATTATTTTAAAGACAAGGTAAAATACTGGATTACATTCAATGAATTTAATATTTTGCACCATTTACCATTTTTGGGTGGAGGCTTGTTATTTGAAAATAGAGATAATCGTGAACAGTTAATCTGGCAAGCGGCTCATTATCAATTAGTTGCATCTGCTCGTGTTGTTCAACTAGGAAAAACAATCAATCCAGAGTTTCAGTTTGGTGGAATGCTTGTCGTCAGTCAAAACTATAGCCAGCAAATTGACAATGCTATAGATGCTATGGAAGCTGAAGTTAAGAATCGTGAAAACTATGTATTTACGGACGTTCAAGTTCGTGGTTACTATCCGAACCACTTCTTGCGTCGCTTGGAACGTGAGCAGATTGCTTTGGATATTTCAGATGAAGATCTTTCTAGCTTAAACAGAGGTACAGTTGATTTTATAAGCTTTAGTTATCATGCATCGAATAACTCTGAAGAAGTTTTTGCTGATAAGTATGTAGCTGAGACTAGCACAGAAAAATCAGCTGATCCAGTTGGTCTTCGTTTGGTTATGAATAGTCTATATGACCGTTACCAAAAAGCATTGTTTGTCGTAGAAGATGAACTAGTCTTGGATGGTCCAGATAACTCTGTTATGGAAGAATTGAAAACAAATATTCAAGAAATCGTTAAAACAGTAGAGTTTGATGGTGTTGAACTCCTAGGTTATACACCTCTCAGCTGGGTGGAACTTGATTTTTAAAATAAAATTGGAGCTATTCTATTGAACAGCACCTCAAAAGTTAGATTATTTGTGTCTAACTTTTGAGGTGTTTTCTGATGCCGTAATTTATGAGCCTAAAGTCCATATCTATTAGCTAAGGATAAAAGGAACTAGATTTAATCGCTTATAGAAAAATATAAGCTTATTCTTTCGAATCTTCTGGTTGAAGGCTGTTATCAACTAAGTGTTTGGATTGAATTTGATCTTACGAATCGTGAAATGCTTCCGCCTTGTCTGCACAATATGAGAAAAACGTCTATACTTATTGCTTCTAAAAGAAGAGGAAGACTATCTAAAATGGGACATATCTAAAGATAAGTTGGGATTAAATGAAAGAATTAGGAAATCTTCAAGCAGAAAATAAAAAAACGATATGCTGTCTAGCATAACGCTGAACTTTATTCTTAACTTAACTATACTGTTCAATTTGTCATGGGCAGTGCATTGAGGAGGTCTTTTCGCCTCTTGAATTGTCAAATTAAGTGCACATTTTTTTCATAGAAAACTTCATAAGGTGTTTTCCAGTTAAAACACTTTCGTAGTCCATTGGTATTCTCATTAGTCCTTCGTTGCCATGGGGCATGAGGGTCAGGAAAATAGACTTCAATTTTTAATTGATCACTCAATTTCTGATGATAGGTGAGTTCTTTTCCTCTATATGGAGTGACGGTTTCTTTCGGCAAGGGTTCTAACATTTTTACCATAGCTTCTATTACCAACTTACTTTTCTTGACAGCTATCTTCTGGATTTTTAGAAAACGAGAATAGCGATCCGTTAGAGTCACTAAACAAGCTTTTTCTGCAACCGTATCTGTTTCCCAACCTCCTATTCTAGTTCGGTTATTAGCCTCCTCTGGTCTTTCATGAATGGTATAAGAAATAGGAATTTTCCCTCTGTTTTCAACATGCCCTTTCGTATGACGTGTTTTCCCACGATGGCGAAGCTTGCGAATGACACCACGAGCATTATGAGATAGTGAGTTATCATCAAAATACCCTCTGTAAATGGCCCTATAAATTGTTTGATAACCAATGAGAGTTTTTCCATACTCTAATCGCAACCGACCTTCTATTTCTTCAGGAGACCATTGATAATTGAGAAATAGATGTTTGACGGTATTGCTTGAATTGTGATCTATTTCAAGTATCCATTTCCGCCTACAGTGTGATTTAGCAATATGGTAAGATTCCTGTGCTTTGTTGGGAGAATAGATGTTTTCTTTCGTATGACGTTTCCACTCTCGACTAATACTAGACGGATGACGATGAGGTAACTTAGCAATTTGAGAAAAATTTAGGCCTTGCATACGGTAAATGAGGATACTTTCACGATTGTCTATGGTAAAATGATGGTAACTCATAAGATTTCCTTTCGTAACTAGTTCGTTCAATTCTATTTTACTAGAAAGTCTTATGAGTTTTTATTGTGCACTTATATTGTATATTCAAGCTACTTAAAAAAGCCAAATCTGGTTGGATTTGGCTTGTAACTGATAGGTTTATTTAACTGCCCAGACACTGACTGAACCTGCTGCTACTGGAAATTCTCCATAACCTTCTGCATTGATTGTAACTTGTGCTGGATGATTTTCAAGGAGGTCAACAAAGGTTTGGTCAGCCCATTCTTGCCCGACAAACATAGACTTGCTGTTTTCTTGGTCGTTTGAAATCAAGACTGCGATTGGGGATTGATTTTCAGCCCCTGAACGAACCCATCCGATACAGTTGGCATCGTCAAAGTAGTCTGTTTGCTCTCCATAGGCCAAATCTTTTCGGATGGCTAGGAGGCAGTCAAGAACTTCTTTGAAATCTTCTTGGGCGTATTTTCCTGAGATACCGTAGTAGTCTCCGTAAAAAACACATGGAAGACCATCTTGGCGTAATAGAATAAGTGCATAGGCTGCTGGCTTGAACCATTCTTCAACAGTAGACTCAAGGGCTTGTCCTCGTTGAGTATCATGGTTGTCAACGAAAGTCACAGCCTTATCAGGCTTGAGTTCAACCAAGCTATCGGTAAAAATAGTACGAAGGTCGTAGCTTGCTCCAGCCTGACTAGCTTCAAAGAGATTTTGGTGGAGGCGAACATCGACAAGGTCAAAACGTTCCTCCGTTTTTTCGAGATAGTCTAGATTGGCTTCTTTATCGGGATTCCAGAATTCCCCAAAAACGTAGAAATCCTGACCATATTTTTCTTTCATATCACGGATGAAATTGCCCATAAAGAAGGAGTCGATGTGTTTAACGGCATCCAAGCGGAATCCCGCCACACCAGTCGTTTCCATGAACCAGTCAGCCCAGTCATAGATGTTTTGGATGACTTCAGGGTGCTTAAAGTCTAGGTCGGCATACATAAGATAGTCGTAGTTTCCGTTTTCATTATCGACCAATTCCTCGTTTGCCCAACCTTTATTGTCTCCTTGGATCAGGTAAATGCCAGACTTACGGCGTTTGGCATCGTAGTCAGTACCAGTAAAGTGGTACCAGTGCCATTCAAAGTCATTATAGGTTTTCTGACGTCCATCAAAAGTGAAGTGGGTCCATCCGTTGATAGTAAAGGGTTCACTTAGTTGAACTGTACGGTCCTCAGGATCGACTTCGATGACCTGAAAGGCTTCCATGTGATCGGCAGCGGCCTTGTGATTGAGAACCACATCGGCCATAGGTTGGATTCCCTGTGCCTTTAGGGCTTGAATGGCTTGAAGATAGTCTTCTTTGAAACCATACTTGGTACGGACAGTCCCTTTTTGATTAAATTCTCCTAGATCAAAAAGATCATAAACGCCATAGCCCACATCTTTTTCATTGGTCGCCTTGAAGGCAGGTGGCATCCAGACATGACTGATACCAAGATTTGCTAGGTGTTCAGCGTCATCTGCCAATCGCGTCCAGTGTTGTCCGTCGTGGGGCAGATACCATTCAAAGTATTGCATAAGTGTCTGATTTTGCATAGTTTTTCCTCTTACTTATCAATGATGTGTTATATTCTACCATAAAGTCCAGAACTACGCAAACGTTTGCGCAATTTTTTCTATCCCCCTTTCTAGAATTGTCTATTTTTAGAGATTGCTCCCCCTCTCTCTATTGCTGGGAAAAGGGTTTTTAGGATAAAGAATAATATGACTAAACTTTTTAACAAAAGTGACACTTAGTAAACTAAAGTATAGATGGTTAAACGGTTTCTTTTTTGAGAATTGTCACAAAATTTGCTATAATAGTAGCTATGAATAGAATTAGGGTCAGCAGACGTGTTGAAAAAAAGTTAGCTAAGGGGCTAGTTCTTTTGGAAGCAAGTGATTTAACAGATATTGATCTGACGGATCAGGCAGTAGAAGTTTTTAGTCAAGACGGGAAGTTTTTAGGGACTGCCTATCTTTCTCAGCAGAACAAAGGCATTGGCTGGTTCATCAGCAAGGAAAAAGTTTCTTTCGATCAAGCCTTCTTTGAAACTCTGTTTCGTAAAGCTAAGGAAGCTAGAAAGTCTTATTATCAGGATGACTTGACAACTGCCTTTCGCCTCTTTAACCAAGAGGGAGATGGTTTTGGTGGTCTGACTATTGATCTCTACGGAGATTATGTGGTTTTTTCTTGGTACAACTCTTATGTTTATCAGATTCGTAAGTTGATTATAAAGGCTTTTAAGGAAGTCTTTCCTGAGGTCTTGGGGGCTTATGAAAAGATTCGTTTTAAAGGTCTAGATTACGAGTCTGCTCATGTTTATGGTGAGAAAGCGCCAGACTACTTTACTGTTCTTGAGAATGGCGTGCTCTATCAGGTCTTTATGAATGATGGCTTGATGACAGGGATTTTCCTAGACCAGCATGAGGTTCGTGGGAGTTTGGTTGACGGTTTAGCCATGGGCAAGTCCTTGCTCAATATGTTTTCCTATACAGCTGCCTTTTCAGTTGCTGCAGCTATGGGAGGCGCGAGTGAGACGACTTCTGTCGACTTGGCCAAACGGTCGAGAGAGCTGTCAGAAGCTCATTTTCTGGCAAATGGACTCAGCACAGACAACCATCGTTTTATCGTTATGGATGTCTTTGAGTACTTCAAGTATGCCAAGCGAAAAGATTTGGCCTACGATGTGATTGTCCTGGATCCGCCGAGCTTTGCTCGCAATAAAAAACAAACTTTTTCTGTAGCTAAGGACTATCACAAGTTGATTTCCCAAAGTCTAGAGATTTTAAATCCGGGAGGCATTATCATTGCTAGTACCAATGCTGCCAATGTTTCCCGTCAGAAATTTACAGAACAAATTGATAAAGGTTTTGCAGGAAGAAGGTATCAAGTCTTGAATAAATACGAACTTCCAGCTGACTTTGCCTATAATAAAAAAGATGAAAGCAGTAATTACCTCAAGGTGATTAGTATGAAGGTTAGTAGATGAAATTAATCGTTTCAGTGATGCCAAGAAGTTTAGAAGAAGCGCAAGAACTGGATGCCACACGGTATGAAGACGCTGATATCATTGAGTGGCGTGCAGACTTCCTCCCCAAGGACGCTATTTTACAGGTAGCGCCTGCTATCTTTGAGAAATTTGCAGGACGTGAACTTGTCTTTACCCTTCGCACGCGAGCTGAGGGAGGAGAAATTGAACTGTCTTCCGAAGAGTATGTTCAAATCATCAAGGAAGTCACTCAACTCTATCAACCAGACTATGTGGATTTTGAGTATTTCAGCTACAAGGACGTTTTTGAGGAGATGTTGGATTTTCCAAATCTTGTTTTGAGTTACCATAATTTCCAAGAGACACCTGAAAACATGATGGAGATCCTGTCTGAGTTGACCAGTCTCTCTCCAAAAGTGGTTAAGGTATCTGTCATGGCCCATACGGAGCAAGATGTTTTAGACTTGATGAACTACACACGAGGATTTAAAACACTCAACCCTGAGCAAGACTACGTGACCATTTCCATGGGGAAAATGGGCAAGGTATCTCGTATCACTTCAGATGTGACGGGTTCAAGTTGGTCATTTGCTAGTCTAGATGAAGCGAGTGCCCCAGGTCAGATTTCTCTATCAAACATGAAAAAAATCAGGGAGATTTTGGATGAAGCTTGATGGCTATACACGTTTAGCTGCAGTTGTTGCAAATCCCATCAAACACTCTATTTCACCCTTCATCCACAATAGAGCCTTTGAGGCGACAGCTACCAATGGTGCCTATGTGGCTTGGGAGATTGAAGTGGGTGACTTGGCAGAAACAGTCGCCAATATTCGCCGTTACCAGATGTTTGGGATCAACCTGTCTATGCCTTACAAGGAGCAGGTGATTCCTTATCTGGATGAGTTGAGTGATGAGGCTCGTTTGATTGGGGCGGTCAACACAGTTGTTAATCAAGACGGAACGTTAATTGGATATAATACAGATGGCAAGGGATTCTTTAAGAGCTTGCCTTCTTTTACAATCTCGGATAAGAAAATGACCATTCTGGGAGCAGGTGGCGCGGCCAAGTCCATTTTGGCACAGGCTATTTTAGATGGCGTCAGTCAGATTTCAGTCTTTGTGCGTTCAGCTTCTATGGAAAAAACAAGACCTTATCTAGACAAGTTGCAGGAGCAAACAGGTTTTAAAGTGGACTTGTATGCTTTAGAAGATCTTTATGAACTACAATCAAGGATTGCTGAGTCGGACTTGCTCGTCAATGCGACTAGTGTGGGTATGGATGGCCAGTCGTCCCCAGTTCCAGAAAGCATCAATTTACCAGAAACTCTCTTGGTTGCTGATATCATTTACCAACCATTTGAAACACCATTTTTGAAATGGGCCAGAAGTCAGGGCAACCCAGCTGTCAATGGTCTGGGAATGTTACTCTATCAAGCTGCTGAAGCTTTTCAACTGTGGACAGGCAAGGAAATGCCGACTGAAGAGATTTGGCAGTCCTTAACAGAAAAGTATCAATAATGAAAAGGAGACCCTACTATGAAAATCAGAATCGATATTCCACATCATCCTTATGATATTCAGATTGAAAAAGGTTGTCTATCGCAAGCAGGTCAATGGTTGCGAGAGCTCTGGCAACCGCAAAAAGTGGTTATCGTAACAGACAACCATGTGGCCTCACTCTACGCGGAGAAGGTCAAGCTCAGCCTAGAAGATGCTGGTTTTCAGGTAGCCGTTTTTGACTTTTTAGAAGGTGAAGAACGAAAGAATTTAACTACTGTTCAGAAAGTCTATGAATTTCTAGTCAAGCAAGGTCTGACTCGTAGCGATGGGATTGTAGCCCTTGGTGGTGGTGTCGTTGGAGACTTGGCTGGCTTTGTTGCCTCTACCTATATGCGGGGCATTCACTTTGTTCAGATTCCGACTAGTTTGACAGCCCAGGTTGATTCTTCTATCGGTGGAAAGACAGGTGTCAATACTCCATTTGTTAAGAATATGGTAGGAACTTTTGCCCAACCTGACGGGGTTCTGATTGATCCGCTTGTCCTAGAAACGCTTGGGAAAAGAGAATTGATTGAGGGGATGGGCGAGGTCATCAAGTATGGCTTGATTGAGGACCCAGAATTGTGGGGTCTCTTGACGGAGTTAGATGGTTCTGTAGAGAGCATTTTGGAACATGCAGAGACTTTGATTGAACATTCTTGCCAAGTTAAGCGCAAGATGGTAGTTGAGGATGAGCTGGACAACGGTGTCCGTCTTTACCTCAATTTTGGCCACACCATTGGCCATGCCATTGAAGCGACTGCCGGTTATGGAAAAGTCATGCATGGAGAAGCCGTTGCAATGGGAATGGTGCAGATTTCCAAGGTTGCTGAGGGGAAAGGCCTCATGCCAGAAGGAATGACCCAGTCCATCACAGAAATGTGTCAGAAATTTGGACTTCCTGTGGAGTATGAAAATTGGGATGTTGAAAAGCTTTATCAGGCTTTGACTCATGATAAGAAAGCGCGTGGCAACACCTTGAAATTGGTCTTGGTGCCGGATCTTGGGTCAGCGACCATTCACCCTGTTTCCCTAGAAGAGATGAAAGACTACTTGGTAAAATAAGGAGAGCCTATGAGATATTTAACTGCAGGAGAATCACACGGTCCGCGTCTGACGGCAATTATCGAGGGAATTCCCGCTGGACTTCCTTTGACAGCAGAGGACGTCAATCAGGATCTGAAACGTCGTCAGGGTGGTTACGGTCGTGGTGGTCGTATGAAAATTGAGAGTGATCGGGTTGTCTTTACTTCGGGTGTTCGCCATGGGAAGACGACTGGGGCTCCTATTACCATGGATGTCGTCAATAAAGACCACCAAAAATGGCTGGATATCATGTCTGCTGAGGACATTGAAGACCGCCTTAAAAGCAAACGGAAAATCACTCATCCTCGGCCAGGTCACGCCGACTTGGTTGGGGGCATCAAGTACCGTTTTGATGATTTGCGTAATTCCTTGGAGCGCTCATCTGCCCGTGAGACCACCATGCGAGTTGCAGTGGGAGCAGTAGCCAAACGTCTCTTGGCTGAACTGGAGATAGAAATTGCCAACCATGTCGTTGTTTTCGGTGGCAAGGAAATCGATGTTCCTGAAGATCTGACGGTTGCTGAGATTAAGGAAAGAGCTGCCCAGTCAGAAGTTTCTATTGTCAACCAAGAACGGGAACAGGAAATCAAGGATTATATTGACCAAATCAAGCGTGACGGTGATACCATCGGTGGAGTTGTTGAGACAGTTGTCGGAGGCTTACCAGTAGGCCTCGGTTCCTATGTTCAATGGGACCGAAAATTGGATGCTAGACTGGCCCAAGCTGTTGTTTCTATCAATGCCTTTAAAGGGGTGGAATTTGGTCTTGGATTTGAAGCTGGTAACCGAAAAGGTAGCCAAGTCATGGACGAAATTCTCTGGTCTAAAGAAGACGGCTATACTCGCTGTACCAATAATCTAGGTGGTTTTGAAGGTGGCATGACCAATGGGCAAACCATCGTTGTTCGAGGTGTCATGAAACCCATCCCCACCCTTTATAAACCTCTGATGAGTGTAGATATCGAGACTCACGAACCTTATAAGGCAACTGTGGAGAGAAGTGATCCGACCGCTCTGCCAGCAGCAGGTGTTGTCATGGAAGCTGTTGTGGCAACAGTTCTGGCGCAGGAAATCTTAGAGAAATTCTCATCCGATAATCTAGAGGAATTAAAGGAAGCAGTAGCCAAACACCGTGAGTATACAAAGAATTATTAAGGAGTCTCTATGGCAAAAACCATCTATATCGCAGGTCTCGGTTTGATTGGTGCCTCAATGGCGCTCGGTATCAGGCGTGACCATCCCGATTACGAAATTCTAGGTTACAATCGTAGTCAGGCTTCGAGAGACATTGCCTTGGAGCGGGGGATAATTGACCGTGCAACGGATGATTTTGCCAGTTTTGCTCCTCTATCAGATGTCATCATTCTGACCTTGCCAATCAAGCAAACCATTGTTTTTATCCAAGAGTTGGCAGGTTTGAACTTGAAAGAAGGCGTCATTATCTCGGATGCTGGCTCGACTAAGTCAGACATAGTGGATGCTGCGGAGCAGTATTTGGCTGGCAAGCCTATTCGCTTTGTTGGGGCCCATCCTATGGCTGGTAGCCACAAGACAGGAGCTGCCTCTGCCGATGTCAATCTTTTTGAAAATGCCTACTATATCTTTACTCCATCGGGTTTGACTAGTCCAGATACGCTTGATGAAATGAAGGCCCTGCTTTCAGGTCTTCATGCTCGCTTTATCGAGATTGATGCCAAGGAGCACGATCGGGTGACTTCACAGATTAGCCATTTTCCCCATATCTTGGCATCGGGTCTCATGGAGCAAACAGCAGTCTATGCAAGAGAACATGAGATGACAAGGCGCTTTGCGGCGGGTGGTTTTCGAGATATGACCCGGATTGCAGAGAGTGAACCAGGTATGTGGACTTCCATTCTCTTGTCCAATCGCGAGGCCATCATAGAGCGGATTGAGGATTTCAAGGAACGCTTAGATGGGATTGGTCAGGCTATTAGCAAGGGGGAAGAAGAGCAGATTTGGAACTTTTTCAACCAAGCGCGTGAGCAACGTCAGGCCATGGAAATTCATAAACGTGGTGGTGTGGATAGTTCTTATGACCTCTATGTCGATGTTCCCGATGAAGAAGATGTTATCTTGCAAATTTTGGAATTGCTAAGAGGAACTTCTTTGGTTAATATCCACATCAACGAAGAAAACCGTGAGGATGTTCACGGGATTCTACAAATTTCATTTAAAAATGCTCAAGATTTAGAACGAGCTGAGCGCTTAATTACAGAAAATACGGACTACACAGTCGTCATCAAATAAGGAGAAAATCATGTCAAATATTTACGATAGTGCAAATGAACTCAGTCGCGGTTTACGCGAATTACCAGAATACAAGGCGGTTAAGGCGGCAAAAGATGCCATCCAAGCAGATGAACAAGCTAGCAAAATTTTTGCAGATTACCTCGCCTTCCAGCAAGAAATCCAAGTCATGGCGCAAACTGGACAAATGCCAGATGCCTCTTTCCAAGAAAAGATGCAGTCCTTCAGCAAGCAGATCCAAGAGAACGCTCTTTTGTCAGATTTCTTTGCTAAGCAGCAACAATTATCGATTTACCTTTCAGACATTGAAAAAATTGTCTTTGAACCTGTTTCAGAATTGTTGAAATAGTATTTTATCTGTATAAAAGCCAGAAATTTCAGGAATTTCTGGCTTTTTTGTGATAAAATAAGAAAAAGTATTGCAAGTATGAGGTCCGCTATGAAACTAAAAACAAACATTCGTCACTTACATGGCAGTATCCGAGTTCCAGGTGACAAGTCTATCAGCCATCGTTCGATTATCTTTGGAAGTTTAGCTGAAGGTGAGACCAAGGTTTATGATATTTTGCGTGGCGAGGACGTGCTCTCAACCATGCAAGTTTTTCGTGACCTTGGTGTAGAGATTGTGGATAAAGACGATGTGATTACGATTCAAGGTGTGGGAATGGATGGCTTAAAAGCTCCAAAAAATGCATTGGATATGGGAAATTCAGGCACTTCGATTCGCCTGATTTCAGGTGTACTTGCTGGGGCAGACTTTGAAGTGGAGATGTTCGGTGATGATAGTCTTTCTAAACGTCCTATGGATCGCGTTACTCTTCCCTTGAAAAAGATGGGTGTCAGCATTTCAGGGCAAACAGAGCGAGACCTGCCTCCCCTTCACTTAAAAGGGACGAAAAACCTAACTCCCATTCACTATGAGTTGCCAATCGCCTCTGCCCAAGTCAAGTCAGCCTTGATGTTTGCAGCCTTGCAGGCTCAGGGTCAGTCTGTTATTATCGAGAAAGAATGCACCCGTAACCATACAGAAGATATGCTACAGCAATTTGGTGGTCATTTAAGTGTGAATGGTAAAACGATCACTGTCTCTGGCCCGCAAAAATTGACAGGACAAAAGGTGGTTGTTCCAGGAGATATTTCCAGTGCCGCCTTTTGGTTGGTCGCAGGTTTGATTGTTCCAGATTCTCGTGTAGTGCTTCAGAATGTGGGCATTAACGAAACGCGTATGGGTATCATTGATGTCATTCGCGCTATGGGTGGAAAACTAGAAATAACTGAAATCGATCCAATCGCAAAATCTGCAACCCTAACTGTCGAGTCTTCTGACTTGAAAGGAACAGAGATTGGTGGAGCCTTGATTCCCCGTTTGATTGATGAGTTGCCCATTATTGCCCTTTTAGCGACCCAAGCCCAAGGTGTAACAGTTATTAAGGATGCTGAGGAACTTAAGGTCAAGGAAACCGACCGCATTCAGGTGGTGGCTGATGCCTTAAATAGCATGGGTGCGGATATCACACCTACAGCAGATGGAATGATTATCAAGGGGAGATCATCTTTTCATGGTGTTAGAGTCAATACGTTTGGTGACCATCGTATTGGAATGATGACTGCTATTGCTGCCCTCTTGGTTGCAGATGGAGAGGTGGAACTTGACCGTGCCGAAGCCATCAATACCAGCTATCCAAGCTTCTTTGATGATTTGGAGACCTTGATTCATGGTTAAGGTATTACTCGGATTTATGGGAGCTGGCAAATCGACTATCGCAAGAGGCTTAGATCCAGACTACCTAGATATGGATGCCTTGATCGAGGAACGCTTAGGCATGTCCATTGCAAATTTTTTCGCTGAAAAAGGAGAAGCGGCCTTTCGTCAGGTGGAGTCAGAAGTTTTAGCGGACTTACTAAAAACAGACCGAGTTGTGTCAACTGGTGGAGGAGTAGTCGTTTATCAGAGAAATCGTGACTTGCTCAAACAAAATCCTGATAACATCTATCTGAAAGCAGATTTTGACACTCTCTATCAACGTGTCGCAGCAGATAAGGACAATCAGCGTCCACTTTTTCTCAACAACAGTAAGGAAGAGTTGCGAGGGATTTTTCAAGAAAGACAGGCTTGGTACGAGGAAGTAGCCAGTCGTGTTCTAGATGTGACCAAGCTAAGTCCAGAGGAAATTATAGAGGAGCTGAGATGAAAATTGCTTATCTAGGTCCTAAGGGATCTTTTTCGCACCACGTTGTGCAAACTGCTTTTCCTAATGAGGAATTACAAGCCTTTGCCAATATTACAGATGTTATCAAGGCCTATGAACAGGGCTTGGTGGACTATTCGGTGGTGCCAGTTGAAAACTCCATTGAGGGAAGTGTGCATGAAAGCTTGGACTATCTTTTTCATCAGGCGGACATTCAGGCTGTTGCAGAAATAGTACAACCCATTCATCAGCAACTGATGACAGTTCCTGGTCAGTTAAAAATTGAGAAAATCTTTTCCCACCCTCAAGCTCTGGCTCAAGGAAAGAAATTCATAGATGAGCATTACCCAGAAGCCCAGCTTGAAGTGACGGCAAGCACAGCCTATGCAGCCCGCTTCATCGCTGAACATCCAGACCAACCTTTTGCAGCTATTGCCCCTAGAAACTCAGCTGCCGAGTATGGTTTGGAGCTGATAGCAGAAGATATCCAAGAAATGGAAGCCAATTTCACTCGTTTTTGGGTTTTAGGGTCTGAGATTCCCACTATCCCTTTGCAATCACAAACTGAAAAAATGAGTTTGGCCTTAACCTTACCAGACAACCTTCCTGGTGCCCTCTACAAGGCTCTTTCAACCTTTGCTTGGCGAGGTATTGACTTAACCAAGATAGAAAGTCGTCCTTTGAAAACAACCTTGGGAGAATATTTTTTCATTATTGATGTGGATTATAGTGCCAAAGAGCTGGTTCATTTTGCCAGACAAGAACTCGAAACAATTGGGATCCAGTACAAGATACTGGGAACCTACCCTATTTTCACCATTAGAGATTTAGGAAAGGAGAGCCTATGAGCAAAGAAAGCCCTTTAAGTCATCATGAGCAGTTACGTTATGACTACCTTTTTAAGAATATTCATTACCTAAATGACAGAGAAAAGAGAGAATTTGACTATCTGAAAAGAAAAATGGACGGCGAATTACCCTCTAATGAAAGGGAAAAAAATCTAGGGAAGGACATTGGAATTCCACAGTATTCCAATCAAAGTCGCTCGAATAGACATCAGAAATTTTCTTCTCTTCCAGAAGTAAAAAAGAAGAAACCAAGAAGATTTTTTAAACGAGTTCTAATTTGGCTTTTACTGTTGATAACCTGTGTGGCTGCGGGCATGATTATTATGTTCCTTCGAGGTTTCCAGTCGGCAACTACTAGCAATAAGCCAGCTGACGCCAAGGCAGCTCAAGTAGAGATCTTTAATGGTCAGGATACCAAAGATGGTGTGAACATCCTAGTCATGGGAACAGATGGCCGTATCGGTCAAAATAGTGCAGAGACCCGTACTGACACGATCATGGTACTAAACGTTAGCGGATCAGATAAGAAGATCAAGCTAGTCAGCTTCATGCGTGACAACCTAGTCTATATTGATGGCTACAGCCAGATTGTGAATGGAAAGAAGCAGAGGGATAACAAACTCAACGTAGCCTATGAACTTGGGGAGCAGGAGGGACAAAAAGGAGCAGAAATGGTTCGCAAGGTTTTAAAAGATAACTTTGATTTGGACATTAAGTATTATGCTCTAGTGGATTTTCAGGCCTTTGCAACTGCTATTGATACTCTATTTCCTGATGGGGTGACCATCGATGCTCAATTCTCAACATTGAATGGTCAGTCTCTGACAGAAGTTGCAGTTGGAGATGATCTTCATGCAACAGAAACAGAGTCGCCAACTCAAACGATTCGTGCGGGCAAGCAACAAATGAATGGCTCAACCTTGCTTAACTACGCCCGCTTCCGTGATGATGATGAAGGAGACTATGGCCGTACCAAACGTCAACAGCAGGTCATGTCAGCTGTTCTTGAGCAAATCAAAGACCCGACCAAACTCTTTACAGGTTCAGAGGCGCTTGGAAAGGTCTTTGGAATGACTTCAACCAATCTACCGTATAGCTTCTTATTGACCAATGGTTTGTCAGTTATCGAAGGCGCACAGAATGGTATTGAAAGGTTGACAGTGCCAGAACTTGGCGATTGGGTAGACGCTTATGATGTCTACGGAGGACAAGGTCTACTTGTCGACCAAAACAAATACCGGACTAAACTCGCCCAAATGGGAATGAGATAAGATGTATATAAATAAAAATCAAAGCTTTATTCACTAGCAAAAAGAGTAGATGAAGCTTTGATTTTTTACGGTATCTGATGGATTTTTAAGGCTTTTTTATGGTATAATAAAACGATATAACTCGTTATTGGACAGAAGAGGAGAGACATGAGTGATTTGAAAGCGATTCAGGCTCGTAGTCTGGAAATGGCTGAATATTTCGTCGCATTTTGTAAAGAACATGATTTGTTGTGCTATCTCTGTGGTGGAGGAGCTATCGGTGCCCTTCGTAATAAGGGTTTCATTCCTTGGGATGATGACCTAGATTTTTTCATGCCTCGCAAGGACTATGAAAAGTTGGCAGAATTATGGCCTCGTTATGCAGATGAGCGTTATTTTCTTTCAAAAAGCAACAAGGAGTTTGTCGATCGGAACCTTTTTATTACCATTCGTGATAAGGAAACAACTTGTATCAAGCCTTATCAGCAGGATCTGGATTTGCCACACGGTTTGGCCTTGGATGTTTTGCCTTTGGATTATTATCCGAAAAATCCAGCTGAGCGTAAAAAACAGGTTCGCTGGGCCTTGATTTATTCACTTTTTTGTGCTCAAACTGTTCCAGAAAAGCATGGTGCAGTCATGAAATGGGGGAGTCGCATTTTACTCGGTTTGACTCCCAAAGGTCTACGTTACCGCATTTGGAAAAAGGCTGAGAAAGAAATGACCAAGTATGGTCTGGCTGAGAGCGATGGAATTACGGAATTATGCTCAGGTCCTGGCTACATGAGAAACAAATACCCAATCGCATCCTTTGAAGATAATCTCTTCTTGCCATTTGAAGAAACAGAGATGCCCATCCCAGTCGGCTATGATGCCTATCTCAGCACTGCTTTTGGGGATTATATGACACCGCCACCAGCGGACAAGCAAGTACCGCATCATGATGCCATCATAGCAGACATGGACAAGAGTTACACAGAGTACAAGGGAGAATATAGTGGATAAGAAAAAAATTCTGTTTTTTATGTGGTCCTTTTCTCTTGGAGGCGGAGCAGAGAAGATTCTATCTACCATTGTTTCAAATCTTGATCCAGAAAAGTATGATATTGATATTCTTGAAATGGAACACTTTGATAAGGGGTATGAAACTGTTCCCGACAATGTTCATATTTTAAAGGCTTTTCAGGATTATCGTCAGCCAAGATGGTTACGAGCTCTTTTGTGGAGAATGAGAATCTATTTTCCTAGGTTGACTCGTCGTTTGCTTGTAAAAGATGATTATGATGTTGAAGTTTCTTTTACGATTATGAATCCACCACTCTTATTTTCAGAGCGGAAAGAAGTCAAGAAGATATCTTGGATTCATGGAAGTATTGAGGAGTTTCTAAAGGATAGTTCAAAACGTGAATCGCATAGACGTCAGTTGGATGCTGCGGATGCTATAGTAGGAATTTCCAAAAAGACCAGTAATTCGATAAAAGAAGTTTACCCAGACTATGCTTCGAAATTACAAACTGTCTACAATGGATATGATTTTAAGAGCATTCTAGAAAAATCTCAAGAGAAGATAGATATCGAGATTGCACCTCAAAGTATCTGTACAATCGGACGGATTGAGGAAAATAAGGGTTCTGATCGTGTGGTGGAAGTGATAAGGTTATTACACCAAGAGGGAAAAAACTATCATCTCTACTTTATGGGGGCTGGTGATATGGAAGAGGAACTGAAAAAACAGGTCAAAGAGTATGAGCTTGAAGACTATGTACATTTCCTTGGTTATCAAAAAAATCCTTACCAGTATTTGTCTCAGATGAAAGTTCTCTTGTCTATGTCTAAACAAGAAGGTTTTCCTGGAGTGTATGTAGAGGCCTTGAGTCTAGGACTTCCTTTTGTCTCTACGGATGTTGGAGGGGCTGAGGAATTATCCCAAGAAGGACGATTTGGACAAATCATTGAGAGCAATCAAGAGGCAGCTCAGGCAATTACGAACTACATGACCTCTGCCTCAAACTTCGATGTTAATGAGGCCAGCCAATTCATTCAGCAATTTACAATTGTAAAACAAATCGAACAAGTAGAAAAACTATTAGAGGAGTAGTATGGAAACAGCATTAATTAGTGTGATTGTTCCAGTCTATAATGTGGCGCAATACCTTGAAAAATCAATAGCATCCATTCAGAAGCAGACCTATCAAAATCTGGAAATTATTCTTGTTGATGATGGCTCAACAGATGAAAGTGGTCGCTTGTGTGATTCAATTGCTGAACAAGATGATAGGGTGTCAGTGCTTCATAAAAAGAACGAAGGCTTGTCACAAGCGCGAAATGATGGAATGAAGCAGGCTCACGGAGATTATCTGATTTTTATTGACTCAGATGATTATATCCATCCAGAAATGATTCAGAGCTTATATGAGCAATTAATTCAAGAAGATGCGAATGTTTCAATCTGTGGTGTCATGAATGTCTATGCTAATGATGAGAGTTCACAGTCAGCCAATCAGGATGACTATTTTGTCTGTGATTCTCAAACATTTCTAAGGGAATACCTTATAGGCGAAAAAATCCCTGGAACGATTTGCAATAAGCTAATTAAGAAAGACATTGCAACTGCCCTATCCTTTCCTAAGGGATTGATTTACGAAGATGCCTATTATCATTTTGATTTGATCAAGTTGGCCAAGAAGTATGTCGTTAATACCAAACCCTATTATTACTATTTCCATAGAGGGGATAGTATTACGACCAAACCTTATGCAGAGAAGGATTTAGCCTATATTGATATCTATCAAAAGTTTTATAATGAAGTTATGAAAAACTATCCTGACTTGAAAGAGGTTGCTTTCTTTAGATTGGCTTATGCCCACTTCTTTATTCTGGATAAGATGCTTTTGATAGAGAATTATAGAGAAATTAAAGAATATCCAGCGATTAATCATTTTTTGAAGAAGCACGCTTTTTCTATTTTTAAAAATCCTATTTTTAGAACGGGGAGACGAATTAGTGCCTTAGCTCTATTTTTAAACATACGATTGTATCGAATATTGTTACTAAAAAATATTGAACAGTCAAGAAAAATTAATTAGAAAAGGAGGAGAGAGATGATTGATGGCAAACGAATATTGCTTTGTGCGACCATTCTAAGCTATTTCTTAACAATTTTGAGTGGTATCACTTATTTGTTTACAAATGAGAATGTCGTGCTTTTAACGACTCTATTATTGTTGCTGATTAGTAGCCTTCTATTTTGCTGGAACAATATAAAATATTATTTAATTCACTTTATTTTTTATATTACGATTTTTATATTTTTAGTTTCTAGACCTACCATAGATTATTTTAGAGATGGGGCACTAGACACCTACCAACCTATTGCTTATCGATTTTCTTTTTTGGTGGTAATCGTCTCAATATTGGGACTGACAATAGGAGGGTTCATTGCTAGTTATTACATTAACAGAAAGAAAGTTCACGATATAGAAGTTAGACAAGAATCTACTGTAAACTTTATAAAAAACTTACGTTTTGTATCATTGAGTGTATTTTTGATTACCTATCCATTTTATTTTTTAAGACTACTTGAACGTTTGCTTTATCGTTTGCAAACCTCTTATTACAACTATTATGCAAATTTCGAAAGTCAACTACCATACTTTACTTATATTTTATCGACTTTCACAGTTTATGCGATGTGCGTTTACCTAGCAACAAAACCTAAAAAGTTACACGCGACTATGGTCTTAGTAGCCTTTATCATCGCTAACCTGATCCACCTAGCAATTGGTACTAGAAATCCCTTTATTTTAAGTTTAATTTTTGCCTTTGTTTACTACTTTATGCGAGAACAAACAGAGAAAGGTAAATGGATTGGTTTTAAAGAAAAAATTGCGATTTATTTAGGAACCCCAGTTATTATGCTTGTTATGGGAGCACTAAATTATATTCGTGATAATGCTCAAGTGTCACATAGTGGAATTTTTGATTTACTACTAGATTTTATTTATAAACAAGGAACTAGTTTTGGAGTATTGGCGAGAGGATTCTTATACAATAGTAGTCTTCCTTATAGAGACTTTCGGAATTTCACTTTTGGTCCGATTATTGACTATTTTGCAAGGGGGAGTTTGGGAATAATTTTTGGAGCGAAACCATTTGAACATACAACAAATAGCATTGAATTAGCCATTGACAGTAATAGCTATGCTCATAATTTGTCTTATCTCGTTTTAAACAAAGAGTATCTGAGAGGGCATGGTATTGGTAGTAGTTACATTATGGAGTTGTATACTGATTATGGTATGCTAGGAGTATTCCTACTAAGTATCCTACTTGGCTTATTGTTTATAGCAATGTTGCAGGTTGCTTATCGTTCAAGAACTATCTTGTTTGCGTTGTCCCTATTAATATTGAACAATTTATTCTTTATGCCAAGGAGTAGCTTTTCGGAAAGTTTCTTTAACCTGTTTACAATGCAATTCTGGGGAATTGTTCTTATTATGTTATTTGTCGCTAAAATGATTACTAAGAAAAATCAATATCTAATCTAAAAAAGGAGTTAACTCATGTTTGAACACTATTCAGTAGAGGATCTATTTGCAAATCTCTATAAAAAACGAAAAATCAATTTGCTAGTTTTGATTGTTCTATTTGCACTTATCGCTGTGCCATTTACGATTAAGGCGGTCAAAAGTAAAAATACAGTAAAAGATACATCTAGCTATTCAACTTATATCACTTATAAAATTACGCCCCCAGAGGATCCATCAAAAGTAATTTTGAATCATCAAGTTGGAAGATACAGTGATTTTTATGCTAAATTGATTGATGGTAATCTAAATGGAGCTTTTCTTTTTAATGATATTGATTCAGATAAAATGAAAAAAATCGCTAGTGATTTAGACACAACAGAATCAGCCTTAAAAAATTCAACCAGTGACTACTGGACTAAAAAATTAACGATAAATTCATTAATTGATGACGCAGGTGTAAGTATTAAAATTTTAACACCTAGCAAAGAGGTAAATGATTTTCTTGAGACCAAGTTTGATTCATTGATTGATAAATTTAAGAGTACCTATGCAAATGTTAAAATTGAAAAGTTAGAAACAGTAAATTCAAAAGAATTAAATCCTAGTGGTGAAATTGCGGTTGGCTTCAATCTTAAAAATCTAGTTTTACGCTTAGCAGTTATCGGAGTTCTATGTGTTGTTCTTCTTATTATGGGGAATGTTCTTGTCTACATTTTTAACCCAACAATTAATCGTGCAGGTGATTTTTCAGCCTATCAGTTAGATCTTGTTTCAGCTATTACTACTAATGATAACCTATCACAACTTTTGAGTTATAGATGTGAAGGTCAACCATTAGCAGTTGTCAGTTCAGACAGTCGTATCTTAAAAAAATTACAAGAAAATTACAAATTAAACATAGAAGGCATTCATTTTGTAGATTTGCAAAACGTAAAAGATCTTTTAGCAACGAACAATATTTTATTCGTAGAAGAATATGGTGTTACTCGTTATAAAAAATTTGAAGAAAGTTTGCAGATGGTTAGAAATCTAAATCGTTCAGTTTTAGGAGTAATAGCCTTTAATCTATAAAGTATCTTCATGAAAAGTGAAGAGGTTCAATACTTAAAGAGGACTTGATGGTCCTCTTTTTTATACCTACCGATAAGGTAGGAAGGAAATCTAATGATATTAGGGTTATCAACCTATCTTTTAACAATGAGGAAATTTATAATAAGTGAAATAGAAATGGGGCGTTGAAACTAGTTTTCTCAATCAAAAAAGCCTTTTTAACTAACTTTATGATATAATAAACAACGAGGTAAATTGAATGAAAAGTATAAAATTGAATGCGCTGGCTTTTATGGGGATTCGTGTCTTAAATATTATTTTCCCTATTTTAACAGGTACATATGTTGCTCGTGTTTTAGATCGAACAGACTATGGTTATTTTAACTCTGTTGATACCATCCTATCTTTCTTCTTGCCCTTTGCAACTTATGGGGTTTATAACTACGGTCTCCGTGCCATTAGTAATGTGAAAGATAATAAAAAAGAGCTAAACAAAGTTTTCTCTAGTCTTTTTTATTTATGCGTTGCTTGTACAGTTATCACAACACTTGTATATGCTCTCTCCTATCCATTATTCTTTACTGCTAATCCCATTATTCAAAAGATCTATTTAGTAATGGGAGTGCAACTCGTTGCTCAGATTTTTTCAATTGAGTGGGTTAATGAGGCGCTTGAAAATTATAGTTTTCTATTTTATAAAACAGCTTTTATACGTGTTCTCATGCTGGTATCAATATTTTTATTTGTAAAAAATGAACACGATATTGTTGTTTATACTCTGGTAATGAGTCTATCAACCTTAATTAACTATCTCATTAGTTATTTCTGGATTAAACGAGATATAAAATTTGTAAAAGTCTCACTAAGTGAATTCAAACCGCTTATCCTTCCACTGACAGCTATGCTTATTTTTGCAAATGCAAATATGTTATTTACTTTTCTTGATCGTCTGTTTCTTGTGAAAACGGGGATTGATGTAAATGTCAGCTACTATACCATTGCACAACGAATCGTAACAGTTATTGCCGGTGTTGTTACGGGTGCAATTGGAGTCAGTGTTCCTCGTTTGAGTTATTATCTTGGAAAAGGAAAGAAAGAGGAGTATGTGAATTTAGTCAATCGAGGAAGTCGTATTTTTAACTTCTTCATCATCCCTCTTAGTATTGGTTTAATGATTTTGGGACCCCAAGCTATCTTAGTATATGGTAGTGAAAAATACATAGGTGGCGGTATTTTAACTTCTCTCTTTGCTGTTCGAACGATTATTCTCGCTCTAGATACAATTCTAGGATCGCAAATCCTCTTTACAAATGGATATGAGAGAAGAATTACCGTATATACTGTTTTTGCTGGTATTTTGAACCTTATTTTAGATGGTTTACTCTATTTTTATGATATCTATACACCTGAGTATTATCTGATTACAACTATGCTATCTGAAACGTTCCTTTTGATACTCTATATTCTCTTTATCAATAAGCGTAAACTCATCAATCTACGACATATTTTTAAATATACTTTACGATATACTCTATTCTCATTGACGTTTGTTCTGGCTTTCTTCCTAGTCAATTTTATATATCCAGTACAAATGGTTATCAACTTGCCACTCTTTATTAATATGTTTATCATCATGGTACTATCTGCACTCAGTTATATTGCCTTACTAGTGTGGACAAAAGATAGTATCTTCTATGAATTTTTAGGACACTTTATTTCGCTTAAAAAACGCGTTATAAAATAATAGGAGGAATATATGAGAAAATTAAGCATTGAAGAAGCTAAAAAGATTGAACTTGATATTTTAGACTTTATAGATTCCTTTTGCAAGGAGCACGGCATCAACTATTGTATTAACTATGGGACTTTGATTGGTGCTATTCGACACAAGGGATTTATTCCTTGGGATGATGATATAGATCTTTCTATGACTCGTGAAAACTATGAGAGGTTTATTCAGTTATTTAGTGAGAAACAATCTAGATATCAAATTCTCTCGTTAGAAACGGATGACCAATATTTTAATAACTTTATCAAAATTGTAGATCCCACAACAAAAATAATTGATACGAGAAATACAAAAACTTATGATTCGGGTGTATTCATTGATATTTTTCCGATGGATACATTTAATGATACTAAGGTCGTTGATATCTGCTATAAGTTAGAAAGTTTTAAACTATTATCCTTCAGTAAGCACAAAAATATTGTTTATGGAGATAGCAAGTTAAAAGACTTGATTCGTACTTTATTCTGGCTTCTTCTTCGCCCTGTTTCTCCCCGCTTCTTCGCTAATCAAATCGAAAAGCAAATTCAAAAGTATAGGGTAAAAGATGGTAAATATATCGCTTTTATTCCGTCAAAAGCTAAGGAAAAGGAAATTTTTCCAAGAGATATGTTTGATGAACTGATTGAAACGCCTTTTGAACACCTTGTTCTTCCAGCGCCTAAACGTTTTGATGTTGTTTTAAAACAGTTTTATGATGATTATATGACTGTGCCACCTAAAGAAAAACAGATTTATATTCACGAATTTGAAGCTTATAAATTGGAGGACTAAATGCAGTATTTAGAAAAAAATGAAATTAAAGAGATACAACTAGGCATTTTGGACTATGTTGATGAAATTTGTAAAAAAAATAATATTTCTTATTTCCTTAGTTATGGAACAATGTTGGGGGCTGTCCGTCATAAAGGGATGATTCCCTGGGATGATGACATTGATATTTCTCTGTATAGAAAAGACTATGAACGTTTGTTGAAAGCTATTGAGGAGGATCAGCATCCTATTTATCGAGTCCTTTCCTACGACACTTCTTCTTGGTATTTCCATAATTTTGCAGCTATTTTAGATACATCAACTGTCATCGAAGATAATGTAAAGTATAAGCGTCATGATACTAGTCTGTTTATCGATGTCTTTCCTGTAGATCAATTCTCAGATTTGAGTATTGTGGATAAAAGTTATAGGTACGTTGCTTTACGTCAACTTGCATATATAAAAAAAGAACGTGCTGTTCATGGGGATAGTAAATTAAAGGATTTTCTTCGCTTGTGCATTTGGTATCCTCTTAGACTTATTAATCCAAGATATTTCTATAAGAAAATAGATAGATTAGTTAAAAATAGTGTGACAGATCATCCGCTCTACGAGGGGCCAGTAGGGGTTGATAAAGAAGGAATGAAGTGCATTTTTTCAAAAGATACTCGCAAAGAGCTGATTTTAACAGAATTTGAAGGAAGAATGGTACCTATTCCCAAAAACTATGATCTCATTTTGACACAGATGTATGGGGATTATATGACTCCGCCGTCAAAAGAAATGCAGGAGTGGTATAGCCATAGTATAAAAGCCTATCGTAAGGTGGAGAAGTAGTTCGATTTCATAAGAGAACAAATCTTTTGAGTGCCTATTGGGAAAATCAAGATAGTATTATTCATACACAAAGTAGGGCATGAAAAGGAATTCCATTTTACAAATATCTATAAATTATTGTCATATATTTGTAAAATAGGTTAAAAATTAAGGTCCATAGAAATGATAAAGGAAAGTGTGATATACAATGAAGAATACAAAGATAAGGAAGTTAATATTATTTAGTTTTCTCATATGTACTTTAATTATGGCTGCCAAATTATCATCAGTCGATGCGGATACCATTTCCGCAGGGGATGGTAATAGAATCCACTTTATTAATTTAAAATCTAAGTCAGGGAGTGATGCTATTCTCTTAGAAAGCAAAGGGCACTTTGCTTTAATTGATATGGGTGAGGATTATGATTTTCCAGATGGAAGCAATCCGCGTTATCCAGATCGGTGGGGAATTACCAGGGATAATGGTCAAGTTTTAGAGGATCGATTGTTCCGTCACCTTAAACAAGTTGGTGTTAAAAAATTAGATTTTGTTTTGGGTACTCATGTCCATAGTGATCATATTGGTTCTGCAGATGAAGTACTAAAACGTTATCCTGTTGATAAATTTTATCTAAAAAGATACTCAGATGAACGTATTACAACGCAGTGGAGATTGTGGGACAATCTCTATAACTATGATAATGCAGTTAAAACAGCTCTTGAGCGTGGTGTAAATCTTATACAAGATATCTCTGACAACGATAGTCACTTTACCATGGGTGATATGGATATTCAGCTTTATAACTACAAAAATGAGTATGACAGTGAAGGAAAACTAAAAAAGGTTTTCGATGATAATTCAAACTCGATTGTTGCGGTTATTACTGTAGCTGGAAAGAGAATCTATCTAGGTGGAGATTTGGATAATGCCGAAGGAGCGGAAGATAAGTTAGGCCCAGTTATCGGTAAGGTTGATATGATGAAATGAAACCATCATTATGATGCGACAATTTCAAATACACTTAACTTCATTAATAATTTATCACCAAGCATTGTTGTTCAGACAAGTGGTTCAGATATTAATCGTGAATCTACTAGAGCTCTACTTCGAGAGAAGAATATAAAAATAGTAAAAGCTTTTAGCCATACCAAAGATGCGACTGTTTTTGATATAGATAAAGAAGGGTTTACTAACGTTTCGGAAGTTTTTCCTGATATACCAACAGTTAGAGAAAAATGGTATAAAGAAGACGGTTACTGGAAATATCGCTTGTCCGATGGTGAAATGACGATTGGTTGGCAAAAATAGATGGTGTTTATTATTTTTTTAATGGGCAAGGACAAATGCAAGCTGGCAAATGGTTGCATTTGAAAGATTCTAGAGAAAAAATTGATGGAAACTGGTATTACTTAAACAACAACGGTGACATGCGAGAAACTGGTTGGTTTAACCAAGATGGTAATTGGTACTATATCACATCAACCGGAGCAAGGAGCTACAATGAACTCTTAGAAATTGCGGGGCAGAAATACCTATTTGATAAAGATGGTAAGATGCTAACAGGACATCAAGTCTATAATGGCAAGAAGATGTTCTTTGCAGACAGTGGTGCACTACAAACAGCAGGTAAGCCTTCAACTTGGCAAAAGATTTCCTCAGATTGGTATTTCTATGACGAAGATGGTCTTCGGACTGTCGGTAAAAAGAATATCAATGGAGCTACATACTACTTTAATCAAGAAGGTGTCATGCAAACGGGTTGGGCCTTTATTGATGGTCACTGGAACTATTTTGCGAACTCAGGCGCCATGCAAACAGGCTGGCAGTGGCTTGACAAACACTGGCATTACTACGCTGACTCAGGGGCTATGAAGACCGGTTGGTTGAAAGAACAAGAAACATGGTATTATCTTGAAGATCAGGAAGGTATCATGTTGGTCGGTTTCCAACAAGTAGATGGTAAGCAGTATTACTTTAGTGCATCAGGAGCTATGAAGACAGGTTGGATAAAGGATAAAGGAGTCTGGTATTATCTCAATCCTGAAGATGGCATCATGCTAGTCGGTCTTCACAAAATCAATGGTGACCATTATTACTTTGATGAAACAGGGGCTATGGAAACAGGTTGGAAACAGCTTGATGGTAATTGGTACTAATTCCAAGCTGATGGTTCTTTATTGAAGAATGCTACGACACCTGATGGTTACAAGGTAAACGAAGAAGGTATCTGGAAAATAAGTCAAACCACTGTAGTAGTGGAACAAGATAAGAAAGAGCAGATAACTGAAACTTCTACTTCGGCTGAGAATCCATCTACTGTTGAGAATAATTTGTCACACCATATGATTGGGGAATAAATGTGGTGTGTAAACACCTTAGAAGCAGATAGGACTAAACCTGATTTTAAGATGTTTTTACGTTTTATATTGACGCTGATATTATAAAATTAACTCTAAATATAAAATATTCTCGCTTCATTCTTTTGATAAAATCGTAAAAATCTAGTATAATAGATAGACTGAAAGTATGAGGTTACTAGATATGAAGATGAAACAAATTAGTGATACAACACTGAAAATCACGATGACTTTAGATGATTTGATGGATCGGGGGATGGAGATTGCAGACTTTCTCGTTCCTCAGGAAAAAACCGAAGAGTTTTTCTATGCTATTTTAGATGAATTAGAGATGCCAGACAATTTCTTGGATAGTGGCATGCTGAGTTTCCGTGTGACGCCAAAACCAGATAAGGTGGACGTCTTTGTAACCAAGTCCAAGATTGACCAAAACCTAGATTTTGAAGATTTGGCGGATCTACCTGACATGGAAGAATTGGCCCAAATGTCGCCGGATGAATTTCTCAAGACGCTAGAAAAGAGTATCGCAGAGAAAACCAAGGATGATATTGAGGCCATCCAATCTCTAGAGCAGGTCGAGGCTAAGGAAGAGGAGCAAGAGCAGGTAGATAAGGAGACTGAGAGCAAGAAGGAACCTTATATCTACTATATCTTGCGTTTTGCAAGCCTTTCTGACCTAGTTGCTTTTGCAAAGACGGTTAACTACCAGATGGAAACATCTGAACTCTACAAGATGAACGGACACTATTATTTGACAATTTTAGTCGATATTGAAAATCATCCTAGTCCATACCCAGCCTGGCTCTTGGCTCGTATGCGTGAATTTGCAGATGATAGTGACATCAGTCGCTCAGTCTTGCAAGAGTATGGGCAAATCTTGATCAACCACGATGCAGTTATCGGTCTGCAAAAAATTCATTCATAGTTTTTAGAAATCAATTTTCATTTATCAGGAAAGACGAATCATGGGATTCGTTTTTTCTTTACCAGACTGAAATAGTGATTTACTATATTAGGAATTTTCGCAAAATTCTGTTATAATGGCTATATCAGAAAATTTCTAGGAGACAAACATGACAGTTAAAATTGCTTTACTTGGATTTGGTACCGTTGCAAGTGGCGTGCCATTCCTCCTAAAGGAAAATGGAGAAAAAATCTTCCAATCAGCTCATTCAGAGATTGAAGTAGCCAAGGTATTGATCAAGGATGAAGATGAAAAGAATCGCTTGCTTGCTGCAGGGAATGACTTTAACTTTGTAACCAATGTAGATGATATTTTATCAGATCAGGACATTACGATTGTAGTGGAATTGATGGGGCGTATCGAACCTGCTAAGACCTTTATCACTCGTGCCCTGAAAGCTGGAAAACACGTTGTTACTGCTAACAAGGACCTTTTGGCTGTCCATGGTGCAGAATTGTTAGAAATCGCTAAAGCTAACAAGGTAGCACTCTACTACGAAGCAGCAGTAGCTGGTGGGATTCCAATTCTTCGTACGTTGGCAAATTCGCTGGCTTCTGACAAAATCACTCGTGTCCTTGGTGTGGTTAACGGAACTTCTAACTTTATGATGACCAAGATGGTCGAAGAAGGCTGGTCCTACGATGATGCTCTGGCTGAAGCGCAACGCCTAGGATTTGCAGAAAGCGACCCGACAAATGACGTAGACGGGATTGATGCAGCCTACAAGATGGTCATTTTGAGCCAATTTGCCTTTGGGATGAAGGTTGCTTTTGACGATGTAGCCCACAAGGGGATCCGCAATATCACACCAGAAGATGTGGCTGTAGCCCAAGACCTTGGTTATGTTGTGAAATTGGTTGGTTCTATTGAAGAAACTCCTTCAGGTATTGCCGCAGAAGTGACTCCAACCTTCCTGCCTAAAGCACACCCACTTGCCAGCGTGAATGGCGTGATGAACGCCGTCTTTGTAGAATCTATCGGTATTGGCGAGTCTATGTACTACGGACCAGGTGCTGGTCAAAAACCAACTGCAACAAGTGTTGTAGCGGATATTGTCCGTATCGTTCGTCGCTTGAATGATGGTACCATCGGTAAAGATTTCAACGAATATAGCCGTGACTTGGTCTTGGCCAAGCCTGAGGATGTCAAAGCAAATTACTACTTCTCAATCTTGGCTCCTGACTCAAAAGGTCAGGTCTTGAAACTTGCTGAAATCTTCAATGCTCAAGATATTTCCTTCAAGCAAATCCTTCAAGACGGAAAAGAGGGGGACAAGGCGCGTGTGGTCATCATTACACATAAGATCAATAAAGCGCAACTTGAGAAGGTTTCAGCTGAGTTGACCAAGGTATCAGAATTTGACCTCTTGAATAGCTTCAAGGTGCTAGGAGAATAAGATGAAGATTATTGTACCTGCAACCAGCGCCAATATCGGGCCAGGTTTTGACTCGGTTGGTGTAGCTGTTACCAAGTATCTTCAAATTGAAGTCTGTGAAGAACGAGATGAGTGGTTGATTGAACATCAGATTGGCAAATGGATTCCCCACGATGAGCGCAACCTTTTACTCAAGATTGCTTTACAAATTGCGCCTGACTTGCAACCAAGACGTTTGAAAATGACCAGTGATGTTCCCTTGGCGCGTGGCTTGGGTTCTTCTAGCTCGGTTATCGTTGCTGGGATTGAACTAGCTAATCAACTGGGCAAGCTCAACTTATCTGACCATGACAAATTGCAGCTGGCCACCAAGATTGAAGGGCATCCTGACAATGTGGCACCAGCTATCTATGGAAATCTCGTTGTTGCGAGCTCTGTTGACGGGAATGTTTCAGCGATTGTGGCTGACTTCCCAGAGTGTGATTTTCTAGCTTATATTCCCAACTATGAACTGCGTACCCGAGATAGCCGCGGTGTCTTGCCTAAAAAGTTGTCCTACAAGGAAGCTGTTGCGGCAAGTTCGATTGCTAATGTTGCTGTTGCAGCCTTGTTGGCAGGAGACATGGTGACTGCTGGCCAAGCGATTGAGGGAGACCTCTTCCACGAACGCTATCGTCAGGATTTGGTGAGAGAATTTGCGACGATTAAGCAAGTAGCCAAAGAAAATGGTGCCTATGCAACTTATCTCTCTGGAGCTGGACCGACAGTTATGGTCTTGGCTTCTCATGACAAGATGCCCACGATTAAAGCTGAATTGGAAAAGCAACCTTTCAAAGGCAAACTTCATGATTTGAAGGTGGATACCCAAGGTGTCCGTGTTGAAGAAAAATAAAGAATAGAAGATAGGATGGGGAAAGTCTTGACTAGGGGGCTTCCTATCCTTTTTTTGAAAAGAAGTCTAGTTAAAAACTTGATAAAGGAGAAATAAAGATGTCAGAAATTTATCTAGCAGGTGGTTGTTTTTGGGGCCTAGAGGAGTATTTTTCACGAATTTCAGGCGTATTAGCAACCAGTGTTGGCTACGCTAACGGACAAGTCGAAACGACCAATTATCAGCTGCTCAAGGAAACAGATCATGCAGAAACGGTTCAAGTGATTTACGATGAGGACATCGTAAGCTTACGTGAGATTTTACTCTATTATTTCCGAGTCATCGATCCTTTGTCTATCAACCAGCAAGGGAATGACCGTGGTCGCCAATATCGAACTGGGATCTATTACCAAGATGAAACAGACTTGCCAGCTATTTACACAGTGGTGCAGGAGCAGGAGCGTATGCTTGGTCGAAAGATTGCAGTGGAAGTGGAGAAACTTCGTCATTACATTTTAGCTGAAGATTACCACCAAGACTACCTTAAGAAGAATCCTTCAGGTTACTGTCATATCGATGTGACTGATGCTGAGAAGCCATTGATTGATACCTCTCGCTATGAAAAACCTAGTCAAGAAGTATTAAGGCAAAGTTTGTCAGAAGAGTCCTATCGTGTTACCCAAGAATCTGCTACAGAGGCACCATTTACTAATGCTTATGACCAAACCTTTGAAGAAGGGATTTATGTAGACATTACAACTGGTGAGCCACTCTTTTATGCCAAGGATAAGTTTGCCTCAGGATGTGGTTGGCCAAGTTTTAGCCGTCCGATTTCTAAGGAATTGATTCATTATTACAAGGATATGAGCCATGGTATGGAGCGAATCGAAGTTCGTTCTCGGTCAGGCAATGCTCACTTGGGTCATGTTTTTACAGATGGGCCGCAGGAGTTAGGTGGTCTCCGTTACTGTATCAATTCGGCCTCCTTGCGCTTTGTGGCCAAGGATGAGATGGAAGAAGCAGGGTACGGCTATTTATTGCCTTACTTAAACAAATAAAACAGAGAGGGTGGGCATTTCCACTTTCTTCATTTCCAGAATAAGAATAGAAGGGATTTATGAAACACTTATTATCTTACTTCAGACCCTATATCAAAGAATCCATTTTAGCCCCCTTATTCAAGTTACTCGAAGCTGTGTTTGAGCTTTTGGTTCCCATGGTGATTGCTGGAATTGTTGACCACTCCTTGCCTCAGAGAGATCAAGGGCACCTCTGGATGCAGATTGGCCTGCTCCTTATCTTTGCAGTGATTGGTGTTTTCGTAGCCTTGATAGCTCAATTTTATTCAGCCAAGGCAGCGGTAGGTTTTGCCAAAGAACTGACAGACGACCTCTATCGTCATATTCTTTCTTTACCAAAGGAAAGCAGAGACCGTTTGACAACTTCTAGCTTGGTGACCCGCTTGACCTCGGATACCTATCAAATTCAGACTGGTATCAATCAATTCCTGCGTCTCTTTTTGCGAGCGCCTATCATCGTTTTTGGTGCCATTTTTATGGCCTATCGCATCTCAGCTGAGCTGACTTTCTGGTTCTTGGTCATGGTTGTCATTTTAACAATCGTTATTGTGGGGCTCTCTCGACTGGTCAATCCTCTCTACAGCAGTCTCAGAAAGAAAACGGACCAACTGGTTCAGGAAACGCGCCAGCAATTACAAGGGATGCGGGTCATTCGTGCCTTTGGGCAAGAAAAACGAGAATTGCAGATTTTTCAAACCCTTAACCAAGTCTATGCTAGATTGCAAGAAAAGACAGGTTTCTGGTCTAGTTTATTAACACCTCTAACCTATCTGATTGTCAATGGAACCCTCCTCGTCATCATCTGGCAGGGCTATATCTCAATTCAAGGAGGTCTACTTAGTCAGGGTGCTCTCATTGCCCTAATCAACTATCTCCTACAGATCTTGGTGGAATTGGTCAAGTTAGCTATGCTGATAAATTCTCTCAACCAGTCCTATATCTCAGCTAAGCGAATTGAGGAAGTCTTTGCACAAGCTCCAGAAGATATCCACTCAGAGTTGGAACAAAAGCAGGTTGCCAGTAATCAGGTTTTACAAGTCCAAGAATTAACCTTTACCTATCCTGATGCGGCTCAGCCTTCTCTAAGAGACATTTCCTTTGATATGAAGCAAGGGCAAATCCTTGGAATCATTGGGGGAACAGGTTCTGGTAAATCAAGCTTAGTGCAAGTCTTACTTGGTCTTTATCCAGCAGATAAGGGAAGCATTGACCTTTATCGAGATGGACGTAGTCCTCTTAATTTGGAGCAGTGGCGGTCTTGGATTGCCTATGTGCCTCAAAAAGTCGAGCTCTTTAAAGGAAATATTCGTTCCAACTTGACTCTAGGTTTAGATCAAGAAGTAACTGATCAAGAACTCTGGCAGGCCTTGGAAATTGCGCAAGCAAAGGATTTTGTCAGTGAAAAGGAAGGACTCTTGGATGCCCTAGTTGAGGCAGGAGGGCGAAATTTCTCAGGTGGACAAAAACAAAGGCTGTCTATCGCCCGAGCAGTCTTGCGTCAAGCTCCATTTCTCATCCTAGATGATGCGACCTCGGCCCTCGACACCATTACCGAGTCCAAGCTCTTGAAAGCTATCCGAGAGAACTTACCAAACACGAGCTTGATCTTGATTTCTCAACGAACCTCGACTTTACAGGTGGCTGACCAGATTCTCCTTTTGGAAAAAGGAGAGCTTCTAGCTGTCGGCAAGCATGAGGACTTGATGAAGACTAGTCAAGTATATCGTGAAATCAATGTATCCCAACATGGAAAGGAGGACTAGTATGAGACGACAAACTGCTAACCAGACGCTCAAACGTTTGGCTAAAGACCTTGCAAGCCATCCTTTCCTTCTTTTCCTAGCCTTTCTAGGAACTATTGCTCAGGTTGGTTTATCTATTTACCTACCTATCTTGATTGGGCAGGTTATTGACCAAGTCCTAGTGGATGGTTCTTCACCAGTTTTTTGGCAGATCTTTATTCAGATGGTATTGGTGGTCATAGGAAATACCCTAGTTCAATGGGCCAATCCTCTCCTCTATAATCGTCTAATCTTCTCTTACACCAAAGACTTGCGAGAGCGGATCATCCATAAGCTCCATCATTTACCGATTGCTTTTGTGGACCGGCAAGGCAGTGGGGAGATGGTTAGTCGTGTAACCACGGACATAGAACAGTTGGCAGCTGGCTTGACCATGATTTTTAACCAATTTTTCATTGGTGTCTTGATGATTTTGGTTAGTATTCTAGCTATGCTCCAAATTCACCTCCTCATGACCTTCTTGGTCTTGCTGTTGACGCCCCTGTCTATGGTAATTTCACGCTTTATCGCCAAAAGATCCTACCATCTCTTCCAAAAGCAAACCGAGACAAGGGGAATTCAGACCCAGTTGATTGAAGAATCACTTAGCCAGCAGACCATTATCCAGTCTTTTAATGCTCAAGGAGAGTTTATCCAAAGGCTGCGTAAGGCTAATGACAATTATTCAGGCTATTCTCAGTCAGCCATCTTTTATTCTTCAACTGTCAATCCTTCGACTCGCTTTGTAAATGCGCTCATTTATGCCCTTCTAGCTGGGGTAGGAGCTTATCGTATCATGATGGGTTCCACCTTGACCATCGGGCGTTTAGTGACTTTTTTGAACTATGTCCAGCAGTACACCAAGCCCTTTAACGATATTTCTTCTGTTTTAGCCGAATTGCAAAGTGCTCTTGCTTGCGCAGAGCGTGTCTATGCTGTCTTAGAAAGTCCTGAGGTGGCTGAAACAGGTAAGGAAGTCTTGACCAGTGACCAAGTGAAGGGGGCTATTTCCTTTAAACATGTCTCTTTTGGATACAATCCTGAAAGGATCTTGATTAAGGACTTGTCTATTGAAATTCCAGCTGGTAGCAAGGTGGCTATTGTTGGTCCGACAGGTGCTGGAAAATCAACCCTCATCAATCTCCTCATGCGTTTTTATCCCATTAACTCGGGAGATATCTTGCTAGATGGAAGATCCATTTATGATTATACTCGTGCGTCTCTGCGACAGCAGTTTGGCATGGTGCTACAGGAAACCTGGCTCAAACAAGGGACCATTCATGATAATATTGCCTTTGGCAATCCTGAAGCCAGTCGAGAGCAAGTGATTACTGCTGCAAAAGTAGCCAATGCAGACTTTTTCATCCAACAGTTACCCCAAGGCTATGATACCAAACTGGAAAATGCAGGTGAATCTCTCTCTGTCGGTCAGGCTCAGCTCTTAACCATTGCCCGAGTCTTTCTGTCTATTCCCAAGATTCTCATCCTAGACGAGGCGACTTCTTCCATCGATACGAGAACAGAAGTGCTGGTCCAGGACGCCTTTGCCAAACTCATGAAGGGGCGAACAAGCTTTATCATTGCCCACCGCTTGTCTACCATTCAGGATGCGGATCTGATTCTAGTCTTGGTGGATGGTGACATCGTGGAGTATGGCAATCATCAGGATCTCATGGCCAGAAAGGGCAAGTATTACCAAATGCAAAAAGCTGCGGCTTTTAGCTCTGAATAAGCCATTCCTATCCATCTTAAAGTCTTAATGACACTAAAAGTTGCCTTCGGGTGACTTTTTTGTTACAATAGCTAGAAAAATTATTCACTGTAATACTCAATGAAAATCAAAGAGCAAACTAGGAAGCTAACTACAGGCTGTACTTGAGTACGGCAAGGAGAAGCTGACGTGGTTTGAATTTAGTATAAATTGTCTTTTAGAAAAGGAGCCTAGTATGAAAGTCTATCAGCATGTAAATATCGTGACCTGTGACCAAGATTTCCATGTTTATTTGGATGGCCTTTTGGCTGTTAAGGATTCTCAAATCGTCTATGTCGGTCAAGAGAAGCCAGAGATTTTAGATCAAGCAGAGCAGATGAT
This sequence comes from uncultured Streptococcus sp., assembly GCA_963534275.1. Lineage (GTDB taxonomy): Bacteria > Bacillota > Bacilli > Lactobacillales > Streptococcaceae > Streptococcus. Next base: position 1,233 of record CAUSRF010000009.1, on the reverse strand, counting down.
AGACTATCAAGGAGCTTGGATCATGCCTGGTTTGGTCAATTGCCATACCCATTCTGCTATGACAGGATTGAGAGGGATCCAAGATGATAGCAATCTCCATAAATGGCTTAATGACTATATCTGGCCAGCAGAAGCAGGTTTTACGCCGGACATGACTACAAAAGCGGTCAAGCAGGCTCTGACAGAGATGCTCCAGTCAGGAACAACAACCTTTAACGATATGTATAATCCCAATGGTGTGGATATGGAGCGAATTTATCAGGCAGTGAAAGCTTCCAAGATGCGTTGTTATTTCTCACCGACCCTCTTTTCCTCAGAGGCAGAAACGACTTCTGAGACTATGAGTAAAACACGTGCCATTATCGAGGAAATCTTAGAATATGAAAATCCAAATTTCAAGGTTATGGTAGCTCCTCACTCTCCATACAGTTGTAATCAAGACTTGCTGGAAGCGAGCTTAGAAATGGCAAAAGAGCTAAATATTCCTCTCCATATCCATGTGGCGGAGACCAAGGAGGAGTCAGGTATTATCCTGAAACGATACGGCAAACGCCCTCTCGCCTTTCTAGAAGAACTGGGTTACTTAGAGCATCCGTCTGTCTTTGCTCACGGGGTCGAATTAAACGAGCGAGAAATTGAACGTTTATCAACCTCTCAAGTGGCTATCGCCCACAATCCTATCAGTAATCTCAAACTAGCTTCAGGGATTGCTCCAATCATCCAACTCCAAAAAGCAGGAGTAGCAGTCGGAATTGCGACTGACTCGGTCGCTTCCAATAACAATCTTGATATGTTTGAGGAAGGACGGACCGCCGCTCTTCTACAGAAAATGAAGAGTGGAGATGCCAGTCAGTTTCCAATCGAAACAGCCCTCAAAGCTCTGACGATAGAAGGCGCCAAGGTTCTTGGAATGGAAGAACAGATAGGAAGTCTGGAAGTTGGCAAGCAAGCAGATTTTCTGGTCATCCAACCACAAGGGAAAATCCATCTCCAACCTCAGGAAAATATGCTCTCTCACCTCGTTTATGCTGTCAAATCCAGTGATGTTGATGATGTTTATATCGCTGGAGAACAGGTGGTTAAGCAAGGCAAAGTTTTGACAGTAGAGATTTAAAAAAATTTAAAAAAATTTAAAAAAAGTTTGCAAAAATCTTGCATTCTTTTTTTGTCTATGCTATACTTATATACGGTTTGAAAAAACTGCCTAAGACAGTAGGGGAGCTCGACTCATAA
>CAUSRF010000008.1:0-36782 GCA_963534275.1 uncultured Streptococcus sp. | reverse complement strand
AAAACACCCCAAAAGTTAGATTTTTTCTGTCTAACTTTTGGGGTGCAGTTCATTCCTAGGCTTTTTTGTTTTTGCTTCTAGTTTCCAACTAGTTGAAAAAGCGTTATAATGATAGTAAAGAATCACTTAATTGTAAGAAAGAGAGAAAGACGATGGCTTACATTGAAATGAAACACAGCTACAAGCGCTATCAGGTCGGTGACACGGAGATTGTGGCTAATCGTGATGTGAATTTTGAAATTGGAAAGGGGGAGCTGGTTATTATCCTTGGTGCGTCTGGTGCAGGCAAGTCAACGGTTCTCAATCTCCTAGGAGGTATGGATACCAATGATGAGGGGGAGATTTGGATTGATGGTGCCAATATCGCCGACTACAATTCCCACCAACGAACAAACTATCGTCGAGATGATGTGGGTTTTGTTTTTCAGTTTTACAATCTAGTCTCCAATCTGACAGCCAAGGAAAACGTAGAGTTGGCCTCAGAAATTGTAGTGGATGCATTGGATCCAGATCAGGTGCTCAAAGATGTGGGACTAGATCACCGTCTCAATAACTTTCCAGCCCAGCTTTCTGGAGGGGAGCAACAACGAGTTTCCATCGCGCGCGCAGTAGCCAAGAATCCCAAAATCCTTCTTTGTGATGAGCCGACAGGTGCCTTAGATTACCAGACGGGCAAGCAAGTCTTAAAGATTCTCCAAGACATGTCTCGTCAAAAGGGGGCAACAGTGATTATCGTGACCCATAATAGCGCGCTAGCTCCTATCGCAGATCGGGTGATTCACATGCGTGATGCTACGGTTAAGAGCGTAACAATCAATGAGCATCCACAGGATATTGATACATTGGAGTATTAGCATGAAAAAAACATACCGAAAAGATTTGTTCCAGTCGGTGATTGCTTCCAAGGGACGCTTTGCTTCTATTCTGACCTTGATGATGCTGGGTTCTTTAGCCCTAGTAGGACTCAAGGTGACTAGCCCAAATTTGGAACGCACGGCTGAGGATTATCTCCGTAAAGCTAATACTTTGGATCTGGCAGTGATAGCTGATTATGGCTTGGACAAAGAAGATCAGGAGGAACTAAAGACCCTTCAAGGAGCAAGTGTTGAGTTTGGCTATATGGAGGACCTAACAGTTGAAAAAGGTGAAGAGGCAGTTCGACTTTATTCCAAGCCAGAAGGCATTTCAACCTTCCAAGTGACAGAAGGGCGACTTCCAGAGACTGATGGGGAAATTGCCTTGGCTGATTTCTGGAAAGACCGATATCAGATTGGACAGACTATCACCTTTAGCAAGAAAGAAGAAGGGAAGACCGTCATAAAATCCCAATCTTTCACCATTACTGGATTTGTTCAGTCGGGTGAGATGCTTTCTCAAAAAGACTTGGGAGGGGCTAGTAGTGGAAATGGAAGCTTGGCTGGTTATGGGGTGATATTAGCCAGTCAGTTTGATACCGAAGTGTACAGTATTGCGCGTGTGCGCTATGATGATTTAAAAAATCTGGATGCTTTTTCATCAGACTATGGGATGAAACGAGATCAACATCAGGAAGACTTGCAAGACTTGTTGGCTGATAATGGTCAAAAACGATTGGCCAGTATCAAAGCAAATGGGCAAAAGAACTTGGAAGATGGAAAAGAACAGCTCCAAGCAGCTGAAAGGAACCTTCAAAAAGGCAAGAGTCAGTTAGATCAGGCTGAAAGTCGATTGAAAACTCAAGAAGAACAAGTGACCACTTTACCAGAACCGCAAAAGAGTCAAGCCAAGGAGCAATTGACAAAGGCTAAGGAAGAATTGGCTACAGAAAAAGAAAAACTGGCTCAGGCAGAGAGTTCTCTAACTAAGGAAAAAGAGAAGTTTGAACAACGTCAGAAAGAGCTTGATGAACTGGTAGAGCCGACTTACCATGTATACAACCGCCAAACCATGCCAGGTGGTCAAGGCTATCTCATGTACAGTAACGCTTCAGCAAGTATTCGCTCTGTCGGGAATATCTTCCCCGTGGTACTTTATATGGTCGCTGCAATGGTGACCTTTACAACGATGACTCGCTTTGTAGATGAAGAACGCACCAATGCAGGTATTTTTAAGGCCTTGGGTTACAGGAACAGAGATATAGTTGCCAAGTTTGTTCTCTATGGTTTTCTTGCAGGAACTGTGGGAACCCTTATAGGAACGCTTCTTGGACATTATCTCCTTGCAGGCGTCATTTCGGATGTTATAACAGCTGGAATGGTCGTTGGGAAAAGCCAGGAGTATTTTTACTGGTCTTATAGCCTCCTTGCCCTAGCCTTGAGTTGGGTATCCAGTGTCTTGCCAGCTTATCTGGTGGCGCGGAGGGAATTACACGATGAAGCAGCTCAACTTTTGCTTCCCAAACCTCCCGTTAAGGGCTCAAAGATTTTGCTGGAACGGTTGAGCTTTATTTGGAGTCGTTTGAACTTCACTCATAAGGTTACGGCGCGAAATATTTTCCGTTATAAGCAACGAATGTTGATGACCATTTTTGGAGTTGCAGGTTCGGTTGCTCTCCTATTTGCAGGTCTTGGCATCCAGTCTTCTGTGGGAGGAGTTGTGGAGCGTCAATTTGAACAAATCCAGCAATACCAGATGATCGTAGCGGAAAAGAGCAGTGCGAGTGAGCAAGAAAAAGCAGATCTAGAAAGTGCCTTGCAGGCAGACCCTATCCATGCTTACCAAAAGATTTACTCTAAATCCATTGAAAAAGATTTCAAAGGAAAAGCAGGACTTCAGACTATCACCCTAATGGTCACAAGCAGAGAAGACTTCAAGCCCTTTATCGCATTACAGGAAAATGGGCAAGAGGTGGAGATCACTGATGGAGCCGTCGTGAGTCAAAAACTAGCTCAACTAGTAGGTGTTAGGGTTGGAGACAAGCTAGAGCTTGATGGGAAAGAAATCAAGGTCGCGGCGATTTCTGAAAACTATGTTGGACACTTTGTTTATCTCAACCGAGCGACTTACGAACAAGTGTACGGTACCAGTCCGAAAGAGAATACCTACCTAGTAAAATTAAAAGAGCCAACACCATCCAATACGGAGAAAGAAGCTGTAGCCTTTATGGAAAAAGCAGCTGTTTCTGGGGTGGTTCAAAATGCGACGGCCATCCATCTCTTTGAATCCGTGGCCAACTCTCTCAATAAAACCATGGCAATCCTTGTCCTTGTTTCCGTCTTGCTAGCCATTGTCATTCTTTACAATCTCACCAATATCAATGTGGCAGAACGTATCCGTGAACTTTCCACTATCAAGGTTCTCGGTTTCCACAATAAAGAAGTGACCCTTTATATCTACCGCGAGACCATGGTGCTGTCCCTTGTGGGGATTGTTCTCGGCTTGGTAGCTGGCTACTATTTACATCAATTTTTGATTCAAATGATTTCACCCGCCACCATACTTTTTTATCCACGAGTCAGCTGGGAAGTCTATGCTCTTCCAATCGTCGCAGTGACTGTAATTTTAGCCTTACTGGGTCTCTTTGTCAATCACCGCTTGAGAAAGGTGGATATGCTCGAAGCCCTGAAATCAGTAGAGTAATTCAAGGTTTTAAACAGTAAATCAGTTGACAAAGTCTCTCCTTCTTGGTAGAATAAGAACTGTCGTAAAGACAAATAACTTCTTCTTGGTTACAGGCATGCCAACCTGTCACTCGGATGAAGCCAAATAAAAAGGAGAAACATCATGGCAATCTCAAAAGAGAAAAAAAATGAAATCATTGCACAATATGCACGTCACGAAGGTGATACAGGTTCAGTAGAGGTTCAAGTTGCTGTCCTTACTTGGGAAATCAACCACCTTAACGAACACATCAAACAACACAAAAAAGACCACGCTACTTACCGTGGATTGATGAAGAAAATCGGTCGCCGTCGTAACTTGCTTGCATACTTGCGTAAGAACGACGTTAACCGTTACCGTGAGTTGATCAACTCTCTAGGACTTCGTCGCTAATCATGATGCTAAGGGCGTAAGAAATCCGTATGAAAATAGGGAAACGACACCGTGTTCGATGAACACAAGGAGTTTCATCTTTTTCACTAGGATTTTAGCCCGAGCTCAAATCAGCTCTCTGATTTTCAGAGGGCTTTTTTACTTTTGTCACCTTACCTCAATATACTCAAGTATTATCTTCGGTTACGGTTCCTAGCACTGTAAGATAAAATAAACCAGAATGATCTCCCTTCGGGGAGATTTTTCTGGTTTTACCAAGTGCTTAGGTTGTGTTCAATTGAGCATATCTTGATAATGAAGCTACTCTAAATGGGTAGCTTTTTCGCTATAAGATTATTCTATTATCTAAATATAGTATAAATTAGGGCTTGTATTCAAAACATGGTATAATAGGCCTATATAGCTAAATGAAGTAAACCTAACACTAGGGATTGAGAAAAAGGATAGAACAGTCATGTCAACAGTAAAAAGTGATCTAAATCTTGCTCAAATGTATGCGAGTCAACTGAAAAATGCATGTCAATCTTTAACAGCTATCGCTGTGGCTAGTCAAGATGACCTAACGACCCTTCAAGGGAATAACAAGGCCCATCAATGTCTGACAAAGGGTCAAAATCTAGCTAGTCAGATTTCGGCTGCTGTCACCCTTACTTCAGAACGACTGCACTCTGTAGCGAGTGATTTTGAGGCGCTAGATGAGGCTGCTACAAATGGTTTTAGGAGTAATGCATGAGCAAGTTGGATGAGTTGAAGAAAAGAGAGCGGGAACTCTTGTACCAGCTAGAAGACAATGGAAAAGAGAAGTACCGCACCAAAGAACTGATAGAAACCTTTGAAGGGTATGATAGAGCTAGTCACCGTTATCAAAATGATTTGTGGGAGGCGGCCTATCAGAGCCGATATGCAGGACAGTTGGAAGAAACGCTCCTGCAAAGAAACCAACTCAAAAACCAAATCCTTGAGGACCTCAGCTACCGCATGGATGATTTGAAAAAAGAAAAGTTCCGGTTAGAGGGTGACTTGGATGAGGTTTACTATGAAAGACGCAAGGAACTAGAAAGAGAGGAGGAGAAACGACATGGGCATTGATATGTACTTGGAACAATCACAACTACAAAGTTCGAGTGTAGCGACCATGTGCCAATCACAGGTGGAGGCTTATCAAGACTTGCAATCAGCCATTCAAAAATTTTCAGAGGATACGGAGAGTCTAAAGGGAGATGCTTATGATTCGGCTAGAAGTTTTTTCGCAAGTGTCTTACTGCCCTTGAGCAAAGGGGGGCAGCTCTATGCAGAAACCTTCTCTCAAGCCATCAAGAAACTACCAGAAGACTATCAAACGATGGTCGACAGCAAGAGTTGGCGCGAGGATAATCTGCTTGATAAGATCCGTCAGGAAGAGCAAATGATCGCCTATCTAGATGAAGTCAACCAATCTCTTTCTAGCTTGACCATGGATAGTGAAGAAAAGGGGAGATTGAGACGCAGTAATGTGGAACTCATGCGAGGACATCATGCCAATAAACGTGTCTATGAAACGATTTTGAGAGACCTACGAGCCTATGATAGCTATTCAGGAGGCCTGTTCGATGAACTAGACAGTATCGATGTGCAACTGAGTCGTGGACTGTCTCAGATTGAAAGTAGTTGGGATGCAAAAAATGGGGTCTTTAAAGTTCCATCTGACCGGACTTGGGCCAACTACTTGACTGCCTATTCTGACACAAAGGATTTGAAGCTCAGCCGTCAAGAGAAGGCCTTTGTCCAGACTATGATGGCAGAATACGGCTTTGACGCAGAGACAGCCCAACAGCTCTTGACCATCAAGCAAGGGATAGACAAGAAGTTCCCAACCTCTAGTCAAGAGTTCCGTGACTATATCTTTTTGCGAGTTATCGGTGCCGCCTACTATGATGGTGTTCAGTGGAATGAAACTGCAGGGTATTTAAAAAATTATTTTTTTGATGAGGTTGTTAGCAGTCCATCTACGGTTGAAAAAATGAGAATAGAAAAACCACTTCTTGAAATCTTCCAAGAACTGGGGTTGAAAGAAGAAAAGGCCAAAGAACTCTATTATAACCTTCGATTGCAACATGAACTGGCTAGTGGAAAAGCTAGTTATTCAAATAAGTTAAAATCTGAGGACCCTGAATTATATGAAACTTTCAAAAAGCGTTATTCCGAAGTTTATAATAAAGAAGAAGGTTTTGATAAGTTTTGGGATGAGAAACTCAAGGCCTACTCTAATAACGGAGCAGGCCATGCAGACTTCACTCACCAGTCCATCACTATGGCTACTCATCTAAATCCCAGTAGTTTCCAGTTATCTGATTTTTATGGTGGTAGAGAGCATGTCAAGGACCTTTCAGGATGGGAAGGAGACACGACATTTAACGCTACGGAAAAGAAACCAAGCATTGGTGAGGATGACTACAAGGCAGATTTGGACTCAGTCAATCTTATCGGCCGTATGCAGAAGGGGCAATCCTATGACCAAGCTATAACTTCTTATTACTCTAACCTTCAAAAAGACTCCTCTCAGAGAGAAAGAGAATTCTTAAAAAATAAAGATTGGAAGCAGGTTAGAAGTACTATTTACTCCAGTATCCTCCCATTAGAGATTATGGAAAAAGGGGAAGATGCCATTAAAGCTTATATTGAAAGTAACTATCCAGGAGTGTCCAAGTTTTTAAATCGCTTGGAAGCCGTGGCGGACTAGGAGGAAATCTATGAAGAAAATTCTAGGTGTTTTAACAATAGTAGTATTACTTGTATCAGTTTGTCTTTACTTTTTCTCTAAACAACCTAAAAACATTTTTGATGAAATCTATCAGGAAACAGAGAAAACCTATCGCACAAATAATATTTTAAGAAATATAGAAGGTTTTGAAATCGATGATGTCTGGCCGAGTGATGGAGATTATTTTAAATATAGTCCTTTAGGAAAGTATAAGACTCTTCCAGAGGATTATCTTGAACTGAGAGTTGGATTTAATTTTGAGAAAGCGTATAGTAAACTGTTTGTTTCATTTGAGAGAAAAATAGCTGATGGTACGAAGCTATGGATGGTCAACAAATATAATCCAAATACTAAAACAATCACAAAGTCAATTCAGATTGTAATATCAGGGAATGAGGATAGTTATATCGAAGACGAAGCTCAGGTGAAATCCTACCTAGAGCAGTACGGTATTACAGCTAAGGACTTAGATTCTTACTACGATGAAATCGTCAACCAGAAAGTCCTGAAAGATTGGTGCTCGATTTATGACAGTAAATACTCGCCAAGCAATTATGGTGATGTTAAGGTTGAAACCCAGTGGGAGAATTGGTGACAGCATGAAGAAAATCCTCGGTCTAGTAGCCTTAATCTTACTAATTGTATTATCCTGTTTTTACTTTTTTCCTAAACAACCTAACAACATTTTTGATGAAATCTACCAGGAAACTGAGAAAACTTACCAGACAAATAATATTCTAAGAAACATAGATGGGTTTGATATTAAACCAGTTTGGCCAAGCGATGGAGAATTTTTAAGGTATACACCTTCAGGAAATTATAAAAATCTTCCGGAAGGTTATCTTGAACTAAGAATTGGATTTAGTTTTTATTCTGAAGATGAAATTGGTTCGATATCATTTGAAAAAAGTATAGAGTCTAACGTGAATATAAAAATGTGGACTGTATATTCTCATAAAGACCGTACTTTAAAAAAATCTGTAAAAATAGGTTTAAAGAAAGCAGATACGGAAACTTATATTGAAGACGAGGCTCAGGTAAAATCCTACCTAGAGCAGTACGGTATCACTGCTAAAGATTTGGATTCTTACTACGACAAAATCGTCAACCAGAAAGTTTTGAAAGATTGGTGCTCGATTTATGACAGCAAGTACTCGCCAACAAATTATGGTGATGTCAAGGTTGAAACCCAGTGGGAGAATTGGTGATAGGTCGTACAGATTTTACCTATATGCAAATTTCACTGTTGAGAAGAAATTTATTGAAGAAACTAATTTTGAGATATGGAAACATTATGAATGTTATTATGATAACGAAATTGATGATTGGATAGTTGTATGTTAAATAAAATCACGTTGATATTAAAAATAGAATGGAGAAGTCTAAAACTGTAGTTATTATGAAGATTAGTAAAATATTTAAATATATCTCGTTACTTATAGCGGTAATATTGCTGCTATTCTTTTGGAAAACTATGATTAGTGAAGTTATTTCTACTAATTTGAAAGTTTCTCAAAGAAATTTATTTGTATTAACTTTTATATTTTGGTTAGAAATAATTTTATTATTGGTAATATATGATCTAGTAATTTTTAACTTATATAGTATTATACGTTATTATTTGAGAGAACTGGGGGAATGGGCAGTAAGAACAAAAAAAGTAAGCTGTGCAATTTACATAATTAGATTGAACTATTATTTTCTAAGACTAAGCCGATTATTGAGATTAGGTTGGGTAACTTATGATAGTGACGAAAAAAGTTTGGTATGGATAGGCATATCGAAACTCACATTGACTAAACTGATACTTAACATATTTAAGATTATAATAAGTATACCTATGCTTTTGGCTTTTTTATCCGCTTGCTTTTCATTGAAAATATTGAGGGTAGATATTACCCATTATTTATCTAAGTCTCAAGAAATTTTGATAAGTTTATTACAAATAAAAGTAAATATTAGTGATATCTTTTTGAGATTGCCAGCTATCGTGGCTTTAGTGACAATATTACCGACAGTTTTCTTCTTCTATTTCTATAGTCAAAAACGTGAAGTTAGAAAAGTGATCGATAAGGAAAATGGTCAATATTTTGAAGAAGTCATCCTACTGTTTGAAAAATTGTTGATTTGGGTCAATCATCATATTTACCAGATATCTAAAAATTTTGATTATGTTATTAATTGTCAAGATTTGATTATTGAAATGTTTTTAGAAAAGAAAATTCCGAATTATATGTCTTTAACTGAGAAAAAATATTATAGACCCAAAGGAATTGAGGGATTTAGTTTTTTAGATATAGCTAATTTAAGTGAATTAGAAGAAATTGTTACTAAATTGACGAGTGATAGATTAATTAAATTTACACGTATATTTTCGGTTAATCGGTTTGATATCTGGCAATTCTATTTGAGGGATTTTAATTCATTAAGCGAAGAAGAGAAAATCGAAAAATTATTCTACACCCAAAAAGGGATGGCTTCTAAATTAGCAAATCGTTACACGTATCCATATGATGTCACCAAAGATAAATTAGAACAGGAGAGAAAAGAAGAGCGTTTGTGCTTATCTTGCTCTATTTACTCTGATTTAGAGTTATTATATAGGTTAATGAGAATGAAAAACTCATTAAGATCCTATCTTTATTCTTCAAGGATGGAGAGATTAATACTAAAAGTATTGAATAAAGATAAGTAGTTACAGAGTTAATCTTTTGATTTTGTATATTAGTATAGAAGAAATACGTCAAGTGTGTAGATTTGCTAGTGAAATTCTGGGTAAGTACTAAGCATTGGAGGGGATGACTACAAGGCAGATTTGGATTCTTACTACGACGAAATCGTCAACCAGAAAGTCCTGAAGGATTGGTGCTCGATTTATGACAGCAAGTACTCGCCAAGCAACTATGGTGAAGTGAAAGTCGAAACCCAGTGGGAGAATTGGTGATATAAAGATTCTCACTGATTATATAAACAGGTGGCTCTCTGATTTTCAGAGGGCTTTTTTCTATATATGTTTCTAGCCTTGTTCATCTAATAGAAATATGGTATACTTTTCATGAGAATTTTCTAAATTTTTAAGATTCTATCGAAGGAGGTTTGCATGCTTTCCAAATTTTCTGGAAGCCGACAGGACCTGCGATTTGTGCTACTTTTAGGTATTTTGTTAGGTGTTTTAGGGATTTCTCTCTTTCTAGCAGTTTCTATGGGGTCCGTTGCGATTGAGCTAGGAGATACCTATCGGATTATTTTGAGCAGATTGGGGATTCCTCTTGAGATAGGAGAGGTTTCCAGGTCTACTCTTGCCATTGTGTGGAACATGAGATTCCCCCGAGTATTGTTAGGTCTGATAGTAGGGGCTGGCCTTTCCATGTGTGGTAGCGTGATGCAGTCTACAGTGAACAATCCCATCGCAGAGCCTTATGTCTTAGGAATCTCTGCGGGTGCAACTCTAGGGGCAACCTTGAGCATCATTCTTGGTTTAAAAGTGATGATTAGCCTTGGAGCTTTTCTTGGAGCTATTTTGGCAACAATCGCTGTCCTCATCATTGCCTCTATGCAGGGAAGGATGACGACTTCCAGTCTGATTTTATCAGGAACGGTGGTCAACGCTCTCTTTCTGGCTTTTTCCAACTTTATCATCTCAGTCGGCGCTAATGCGGACAGTGTGATGACTATTAAATTTTGGACCATGGGCTCGCTAGCAGGGACTACATGGTCTGACTTAGTCCTGCCAACTATGGTAGTAGGAATAGCCTTTCTATTTTTCTCTACTCAGTATCGTGTTTTCAATGCGATGATGATGGGAGATGAAGCTGCTTTAACTTTGGGGATTCCCCTACGCTTTTATTGGTATCTTTATGTGACCGTGGTGGCTGTGTTGACAGCGGTCTTAGTGGCAACCTGTGGGATTATTGGATTTGTCGGTCTGATTACTCCACATTTAGCTCGAGGGTTAGTAGGAACGAATTACAAGAGGCTTTTTCCCGTTGCAACCTTGCTGGGTGCCCTCTTTGTCATCTGGGCAGATGTACTCTCGCGTATCATCATTCAAAATGCTGAGCTGCCTATTGGTATTTTCACAGCCTTAGTAGGTGCTCCCTTCTTTATCTACATTGTTGGAGGTAGGCGAAGGGAGGTGAGGGGTTGATATGGACTTGATTTGTCAGGATATCCATTTTGGACTAGGAGAGAAAAAAATCCTCAAAGGAGTTTCTTTTAAGGTTGAAGGGCATCAATTTCACACGATACTAGGACCCAATGGAAGTGGAAAAACCAGCCTGCTTAAACTTCTCTATCGTCAGGAAAAGGCGGACAAAGGCTTGATAAGCCTAGATGGAAAGCCACTGGAGCATTGGTCACTCAAAGAAACTGCCAAGCAAATGGCAGTTGTGACCCAGTTTAACCAGCTGCAGTTTGATTGTACAGTTGAGGAAATTGTCTTGCTGGGAAGAACTCCCCACCTATCTTTTTTACAGAAGGAAAGGGAAAGGGATTATTCCCTCGTTCAAGATGCCCTCGTTAAGGTGGACATGCTCGAGAAGAAAACTCGTCTCTATTCGTCCCTGTCGGGTGGAGAGAAGCAGCGAGTCTTGTTAGCACGCGCCTTGGCACAAGAACCAACTCTCTTGCTTTTGGACGAACCAACTAATCACCTGGATATCAAGTATCAGCTAGACTTGTTGGCCATTGTGAAAGATCTCAAAATCAATGTTCTAGCTGTCCTACATGATATTCAACTTGCTTGTCGCTATTCGGATTATCTCTATCTGATGAAAGAGGGGAAAATCCTTTATCAAGGGTCTCCAAAGGAGACCATTACTCCAGAGTCATTGCAAACTGTATATGGAGTTCAAAGTCAGGTTACTTGGACCGAGGATCAGCAAGCCATGATTCACTATTTATAAAAATGAAAAGGAAAACAAGATGAAAAAAACACTCAGTATTTTACTCGTAACAGTAGCTACCTTAACTTTGGCAGCTTGTGGCAATACTACTACAGAAAAAGCTACTACACAATCTAGCACAGAAACAAGTCAAAAGGCGAGCACAGAGACAACTTATCCACTAACGGTCAAAACCTATGATGCTAAGGGAAATGAAGTCGAACAAGTTTTTGAAAAGGCCCCTGAAAAAGTTATCACCAACAATCTGTCAACCACTGAAATCTTGTTGGAGTTAGGGTTGAAGGATAAAATTGCTGGCATGCTCAACCCAGACAATGCCGTAACAGGTAAATACAAGGACGCGATTGCGACTATTCCTCAAATCGGGGATAAAAAAACAGTCTCACAAGAGACAGTCCTTTCTTATGAGCCAGATGCTGTGATGGGGCGAAACATGATGTTTTCTGAAAAATCCTTGGGGACAGTTAGCACTTGGAATGAAAACAAAATCCCAGTCTATACGCAAAAAGCTTCTCTCTCAACGATTCAGCAAGATTTGGGAAATATTGTAGAAGATGTCAAAAATCTTGGAATGATTTTCAATGTTCAGGACAAGGCCAATGAATACGCAGCCCAATTGCAAGCTAAAATTGATGCTGTTAAGAAAGCAAATCCAGCAAGCCAAGGTGAAAAGAAAAAGGCCTTGATTATGGTTGCATATAACGACGAAACCTTCGGTGCTTACAAGTCTGCTTTGCAAGAAAGCCTGCTAAATCAACTTGGTTATACCAACGTTGCAACGGGAACATCAGGCTTGACCTTGGAAAATCTCGTGTCAATGGATCCTGAGTTGATTATCTATGTCACCAGCGACCGTAATAAAAAATTGGATGCCAACGCAGTAGAGTTGATGAAGGCAAATGAGGTATTGGAAAACGTTCCTGCAATTAAGAATCAAAAAATCATGACCATCTCATACGATGAGTTGATGGACTATGGTCCAGCAGTGATTGATTCCCTTGAGAAAATCAATGACTTTATCAATAAATAATGAGTTTGATTGGGAAGGAATACAAGTCAAAATCAGCCTTCCTTCGACCTATAATCCCAATCAAACCTATCCAACTATCCTCTTAAATGATGGAAACTTGGATTTCCTATCAACTCTTTCTGAATCTGTGATTTTAGTGGGCTTAACTTCTAAAAATCGCCTAGACGACTACACTCCCTGGAAGGCATCTGCACTGAGAGATGGAGCTCCAGATTTTGGCGGTCAGGCCAACGTCTATCATGGTCATTTATTTGGTAGTCTTTTAGAAAAGTTGCAGTCGCTTTATAGACTGGATAAAAATCGCCTTGCCTATGGAGGGTACTCACTAGGTGGTTTGGCGGCTGTCTACAGTCTTTTCAGCTTTGACAAGGTCCCCTGTGTTTTCTCCATCTGCGGTTCCTTTTGGTATCCTGATTTTGTGACTTATTGCAAGGATGAAAATGTGAGAAATCTGGATTGTTTGCTGTATTTACAGAATGGTCAAACAGAAGGAGCCCATCATACCAATCGCCTGGCTCAAGCACCAGCCTATGCTGAGCAGATCCATACTAGTCTTCAGAAACACTATCCGACTGGTCAGTTTGACTTTGATCCTTATGGACATCATGAGCAAGTGGCTGAGCGATTTCTAGCCTTTTCTAGCTGGTTGGCAAAGAAATGGGAGATTGAATAAAGTAAGAGAAGAGACAAGGCAAAAATTAAATTTGAGGAGAAAATCCAGTAAAACTTTCCATAATAAAACGCATAATATTGAATTCTTTGAATTTCTTATATTATGCGTTTTTATGATTTTAGAGTTTCTTTGAATGCAGAAAAATACATGTTCTATAAGGAGCAGACGAGACTTATTAAGAATATCATAGGATTGATGAAATGACAGATATTTATAGAAAATCACACACTTTAATCTCAATCGTTTTCATATTACTAACACCAGGAATATGTATTTTTGAAGACTGATATTTTCATCATAAATTTATTAGATAAAAGAAAATACTCCTTTATTTCTAAAGAAAGAGCGACAAAATCTTTTTGAGATGATAGAGTAGGATATGAAATTTGCTCTGAATATATTAAAAGAGAGGACCAAGAGGCCCTCTCTCATTGTTAACTATATAGTTGGCAAAGAATCTAAATGGTGCAAAACTCCTTTCCTCTACCTTCTATATGAAAAAAATCTCTTTAATCTTTTTTCTTAACACCAACAGTCAAACCAGAGGCTACTGCAATTAAGGCAACTCCAAGTACGGATAAATTAGAAGATGCCTTTTCACCAGTTTTAGGTAATTCAGATACCTTATTAGAAAGTGCAGAAGTATGATAAACTGCCTTTGTGCTTCCGATAGGTTTTGGTTTAAGTACGACATGCGCCTCTGTTAAGAAGTCATATTTCTCTGTTACGATGCGGTAAACACGTCCTTCTTGGACAGTCTTAACAACATGATTTGTAAAATCACGATTTAAAAGACTAGAAAATTCTTGATTAATATTAAGATAAAGCCCTTTTGTCCCCTCAACTAAAGGTTTGAAGGTCGATTCTTCGTATCTCATCCCTACAACTGATAGAGAAATATCTGCTGCTTTAAGAGCTTTCAGAGTCTCTTCTACTGTTGGAATGCCTGGAGTACGGAAATCAATACTTTCATCAGTAATTAAGAATGCAAAACGACGATTATTAGAAGCTGTAGACCAGTCATAATCTTTTGAGGTTGCGATATGATGTAGAGGGACTGTAGGCTCTTCGGTTCCGCCGTATGTTCGAATAGATCTAAGCGCCTTAATATACTCCTCTACATTCTTAGTGAATTTAGATCCATTAAAATCGAAATATTGAACATTGTCAGCAGCCTCATACGCGATTAAGCCAAGACGCGCATCAACTTTTTTATTAGCCAAATCACGGACAAAGTTCTCGATATTCTGTACAACATTTTGAATAGAAGAATCCATTGAACCTGACTTATCAATAGTAAAGACGATATCTGCAGAACCAGCCGCTTGTTTAGTAATTATTACATCTGCTTCTTTTAAGACTTTTTCAAATGTAGTTTTCTTGATAGTTTGAGTAACATTAGCTACATAGTCATCTGTATTAACGTGATCTGTAACAGTCTTCGTTGTTGTAACAGGTGTCTTTTCTCCAACGGCA
The DNA here is from genome assembly GCA_963534275.1 of uncultured Streptococcus sp. Classification (GTDB taxonomy): domain Bacteria; phylum Bacillota; class Bacilli; order Lactobacillales; family Streptococcaceae; genus Streptococcus. Next base: position 21,987 of record CAUSRF010000008.1, on the reverse strand, counting down.
GTTCCCTTAGCAGCTAAATGAGTTGTTTCAACATTTACAGAAGTCTCTGCTTTAGCAGTTGCTTCTGTACCAGCTGTGTTTTCTTTAGTATCTACCTTGGCGTCCGTTGAAGTAGTAGTTACTTTAACTATATCACCAGGTTGAGCTTTATCAAGTGGTACTACAGAAACATTAACTTTATCTTGAATCTCCTTAACTGTTTCGGAAATTTGTTGATTAGTTTGAGTAGTTTTAGTGGAAAGTTCATTTGAACCTACTTGAGCAAGATCATTAGCAACTTGACTTGGATTTTTTACCTCATCAGCATCAACTTGCCCCATTGCTGTAAAGGCAGACGCTAGAGCAACCGTCAATAAAACAGACTTGCACTTCCCAAATAAAGAATGTTTATAATTCATTATAAAAGTCCCTCCTCCTTTTTTAATAGTATAATATCAAAATCAAAGTAATTTGTCAAAAAATTTCTATATAGAATGTAGAGTTTTCTTCTGGTTATACAGGGATAAAGATCATCAAAAATGCATAGCATCAAGTGTCCAAAAACATTGATACTATGCATTTTTGATGGAAAGGCTTGCTGGATTTTCTCTTAAAATCGAGTTTTTGTCCAGCGGTTCTCATTTTCTTAACCAAGAGCTTCTCTCTTTTTATCTGGATTCCAGATAAAGCTTGCGATGAAGGTAAAGATAATTGTTAGGATACCAACAAGCACTGCAAGGATAAGGGCAGGGATGCGGACAAACCACCATAGTGGGTTTGGTTTTTTATCGTTGTGCCATTGTTTGGTTTCTTCATCCAAACGTTGGAATTCTGTCTGAATACGATCTGCAACCATTTCGATTCCTTCATCGTTCATTTTCTTGATGTCTGAGATATCGATTGGATTTCCAAAGTTCATATCGACACGTTCACGACTAATCAAGCCTTTCAAGGTCATGGGACCGGTGTAGGTGACAGGCATGATACGGACCTTGGCCATTTTGGCAATCAAGGCAACTCCCCCCTTGACATCGTTTGAGTGACGGCTCCCACTTGGAAACATGATGAGAGAGCGGTCGCTTTTTTTGAGGACGTTAATAGGATATTTGATGGCAGAAGCGCTAGGGTTTTCCCGGTCGATAGGAAAGGCGCCACACATACGGATCCACCAGCCAAAGATACGGTTGTTAAAAAGCTCTTTTTTGGCCATAAAGATGAACTGTTTTGGCTTGGTCGCAAAGGCCATGTAAACAGGATCCCACCAGGTACGGTGAGGTGCGACGAGGATATAGTTTTCGTCTCGGCTAGGGATTTTATCAGTATTGTGATAGTGGACATTGCCATTGATGGACCACAAGATTAGCATGACTAGTCCACGCAAATAAGTATAAAACATGAGATCTCCTTCGATTGTATTGCTTTTATTATTATACCTTATCAAAAGACTGCTGGCAAACTTTTTCAGTTATCAGCCAACAGTCTTAGATAGGATTAGAATTCTTTAAAAAAAAATGATATGATAGAATTTATGGATAAAAATATGATAATGGGATTAACCCAAAGAGAAGTCAAGGAAAGACAGGCTCAAGGTTTGGTCAATGACTTTACCGCATCAGCCAGCACCAGTACTTGGCAAATCATTAAACGAAATGTTTTTACACTTTTTAACGCGTTAAATTTTGCCATTGCTTTGGCGCTAGCTTTTGTGCAGGCTTGGAGCAATCTGGTCTTCTTTGCCGTTATTTGCTTTAATGCTTTTTCGGGGATTGGGACCGAACTAAGGGCCAAACACATGGTGGACAAGCTCAATCTCATGACCAAGGAAAAGGTCAAAACCATCCGTGATGGCCAAGAAGTCGCTCTTAATCCAGAAGAATTGGTTCTAGGAGATGTCATTCGTTTGTCTGCTGGAGAGCAGATTCCTAGTGATGCTCTGGTTCTGGAAGGTTTCGCAGAAGTCAATGAAGCCATGTTGACGGGTGAGAGTGATTTGGTGCAAAAGGAAGTTGACACCTTGCTTTTGTCTGGGAGTTTCTTAGCCAGTGGGTCAGTTTTGGCTAAAGTTCACCATGTCGGTGCAGACAACTATGCTGCTAAGCTCATGCTGGAAGCTAAGACTGTGAAACCCATCAACTCCCGTATCATGAAATCGCTGGACAAGCTAGCAGGTTTTACTGGGAAGATTATCATTCCTTTTGGTCTGGCTCTCTTGCTAGAAGCCTTGATGTTAAAAGGTTTACCTCTCAAGTCATCCGTTGTAAATTCGTCGACAGCCCTTCTGGGAATGTTGCCTAAGGGAATCGCCCTTTTGACCATCACTTCGCTCTTGACAGCTGTGATCAAACTGGGTTTGAAAAAGGTCTTGGTTCAGGAGATGTACTCTGTTGAGACCTTGGCGCGTGTGGATATGCTCTGTCTGGACAAAACGGGGACCATTACCCAAGGAAAGATGCAGGTTGAGGCGGTTCTTCCTCTGACGGAAACGTATGGTGAAGAGACTATTGCAAGCATTCTGACCAGCTATATATCTCATAGTGAGGATAAAAATCCTACAGCTCAAGCTATTCGCCAGCGTTTCCAAGGACAGGTAGCTTATCCCATGCTTTCCACTCTTCCTTTCTCTAGCGACCGCAAGTGGGGCGCCATGGAGTTAGAGGGTCTGGGAACTGTTTTCTTAGGTGCACCTGAGATGTTGCTGGAAAATGAAGTCCCTGAAGCTAGAGAGGCCTTGGAGCGAGGTTCTCGTGTCTTGGTCTTGGCTCTCAGTCACGAAAAACTAGACCACCACAAGCCACAAAAACCGTCTGATATTCAGGCTCTAGCCTTGCTGGAGATCTTGGACCCCATTCGAGAAGGAGCAGCTGAGACGCTAGACTATCTCCGTTCTCAGGAAGTGGGACTCAAGATTATCTCTGGGGACAATCCAGTTACGGTTTCCAGCATTGCCCAGAAGGCTGGCTTTGTGGATTATGACAGCTATGTAGACTGTTCAAAAATCACCGATGAGGAATTGATGGCCATGGCGGAGGAGACTGCGATTTTCGGACGTGTTTCTCCTCATCAAAAGAAACTCATCATCCAAACGCTGAAAAAAGCGGGTCATACAACAGCTATGACAGGGGACGGTGTCAATGATATTCTGGCCCTTCGTGAAGCAGACTGTTCTATCGTGATGGCTGAGGGAGATCCGGCAACACGTCAGATTGCCAATCTGGTTCTCTTGAACTCAGACTTTAATGATGTTCCTGAGATTCTCTTTGAAGGTCGTCGTGTGGTTAATAACATTGCCCATATCGCCCCGATTTTCTTGATAAAGACCATTTATTCCTTCTTGCTCACAGTCATCTGTATCGCCAGTGCTCTTCTAGGACGGTCTGAGTGGATTTTGATTTTCCCTTTCATTCCGATTCAGATTACCATGATTGACCAGTTCGTGGAAGGTTTCCCGCCATTTGTTCTGACTTTTGAGCGAAATATCAAACCTGTTGAGCCAAATTTCCTCAGAAGATCCATGCTTCGTGCCCTACCAAGTGCACTTATGGTCGTCTTCAGCGTTCTCTTTGTGAAAATCTTTGGGGCTAGCCAAGGTTGGTCAGAGTTAGAAATCTCAACCCTCCTCTATTATCTCCTTGGGTCTATCGGTTTCTTATCCGTATTTAGAGCCTGCATGCCATTTACCCTCTGGCGTGTCCTCTTGATTGTCTGGTCAGTAGGAGGTTTCCTAGCTACAGCTCTCTTCCCAAGAATTCAAAAACTGCTTGAAATTTCGACCTTGACAGGACAAACATTGCCTGTTTATGGTGCTATGATGCTGGTCTTTACCGTGATTTTCATCCTGACCAGTCGCTATCATGCTAGAAAATAAAGAAAGGCTGCAATCTGTAGATTGCGGTCTTTTTAGGTGCAAGATTGCTAACTGAAATATGGTATAATAAGAGGTAATAGAGTTTTGGAAAGTGAGAGAAGATGATTTCAAAGAGATTAGAATTAGTGGCTTCCTTTGTGCCACAGGGAGCTATTTTACTAGATGTGGGGAGTGACCATGCTTATCTGCCTATCGAGTTAGTCGAAAGAGGTAAAATCGAAAGTGCCATTGCAGGTGAAGTTGTGGAGGGACCTTATCAGTCCGCGGTTAAAAATGTTGAAGCGCACGGCCTAAAGGAGAAAATCCAAGTTCGTTTAGCCAATGGCTTGGCAGCCTTTGAAGAGGAAGACCAAGTGACGGTCATCACCATTGCTGGTATGGGCGGGCGATTGATTGCAACTATCCTAGAAGAAGGCTTGGACAAGCTATCGAATATCCAGCGTTTAATCCTCCAACCCAATAATCGTGAAGATGACTTGCGTATCTGGTTGCAAGACAACGGATTTCAGATTGTAGCCGAAAGTATTCTAGAAGAAGCTGGCAAGTTTTATGAAATTCTAGTGGTGGAAGCGGGAAAAATGAAGCTAGCAGCTAGTGATGTTCGCTTTGGTCCCTTCTTGTCCAAAGAAGTCAGTCCAGTCTTCGTTCAAAAGTGGCAAAAAGAAGCAACTAAGCTTGAATTTGCCCTCAGTCAAATCCCAGAAAAGAATTTGGAGGAACGTCAGATTCTGGCAGATAAAATTCAAGCCATCAAGGAGGTATTCTATGTTAGCAAGTGAAGTGATCCAAGCTTATGAAGCCTTTTGCCCCCAGGAATTTTCCATGGAGGGGGATAGTCGTGGTCTGCAAATCGGGACTCTAGACAAGAATATTCAAAGAGTCATGGTTGCCCTTGATATTCGTGAAGAGACGGTGGCAGAGGCCATTGAAAAGGGTGTGGATTTGATCATCGTCAAGCACGCGCCGATCTTTCGTCCCATCAAGGACTTGGTAGCCAACCTTCCGCAAAATCAGATTTACATCGACCTCATCAAACATGACATTGCCGTTTATGTCAGTCATACTAATATCGACATTGTCGAGAATGGCCTCAATGACTGGTTCTGCCAGATGTTAGGAATTGAGGAGACTACTTATCTGCAGGAAACAGGACCAGAACGTGGGATTGGGCGTATTGGGAATATTCAGCCTCAGACCTTTGGAGAATTCGCCAGTCATGTCAAGCAAGTCTTTGGTCTAGATAGCCTTCGAATGGTGCATTATCAAGAGACTGATTTGCAGAAGCCAATTTCAAGAGTTGCCATTTGTGGTGGTAGTGGACAGTCATTCTATAAGGATGCTTTAACAAAGGGAGCAGATGTTTATATAACTGGTGACATCTACTACCACACTGCCCAGGATATGTTGTCTGATGGCTTGTTGGCATTGGATCCAGGACATTATATTGAAATCCTTTTTGTAGAAAAAATCGCTGAGCTCCTTACTCAATGGAAGGCGGAAAAGGGCTGGTCTATTGATATTTTGCCTAGTCAAGCATCGACCAATCCTTTCCACCATATCTAGTTAGAAAGTGAAGACAATGAAAAAAGTTGCCATTATTGGAGCAGGGATTGTAGGGGCAACTGCTACCTACTGCCTCTCTAAAGAAGCTGATTTAGAGATAACCGTTTTTGATTATGGACAGGGTCAGGCAACAAAGGCAGCAGCAGGAATTATCAGTCCTTGGTTTTCCAAACGCCGAAATAAAGCCTGGTACAAGATGGCGCGCTTGGGAGCGGACTTTTATGTGGATTTGTTGGCCGATTTAGAGAAGTCAGGGCAAGAAATCGACTTTTACCAGCGTTCGGGAGTTTTTCTCTTGAAAAAGGATGAGTCCAAGTTGGAAGAACTTTATCAACTAGCCCTCCAGCGTAGAGAAGAATCTTCCTTGATAGGCCAGTTAGCCATCCTAGAACAAGCGTCTGCAAATAGCTACTTTCTTGGTCTGCAAGGATTTGACCGCTTGCTCTATGCTTCTGGTGGAGCGAGAGTAGATGGTCAACTCTTAGTGACTCGTTTGCTGGAAGCCAGTCAAGTCAATCTGGTCAAAGAAAAAGTGAGACTGACACCTGTATCATCAGGCTACCAGATTGGTGAAGAGGTGTTTGATCAGGTTATTTTGGCAACGGGAGCTTGGTTGGGGCACATATTAGAACCCTTAGGATATGAAGTGGATATTCGTCCTCAAAAGGGGCAACTACGAGATTATCTGCTTGCCCAAGATATGAAATCTTACCCTGTTGTCATGCCAGAAGGGGAGTGGGATTTGATTCCTTTTTCTGGTGGGAAATTGTCCCTAGGAGCTACTCATGAAAATGATATGGGATTTGACTTGACGGTGGATGAAGGCTTACTCCAACAAATGGAGGAAGCAGCCTTGCCATACTACCCAGCCTTGGCTGAAGCTACTATCAGAGGTGAGCGAGTAGGAACCCGTGCCTATACCAGTGATTTCTCACCATTTTTTGGGCAAGTCCCAGATTTAGCAGGTGTCTATGCGGCTAGCGGACTAGGGTCATCAGGTCTGACAACGGGTCCTATCATTGGTTACCACTTAGCTCAACTAATCCAAGACAAGGAGTTAACCTTGGCCCCAATAAACTATCCAATTGAAAACTATGTCAAACGAGTAAAAAGAAAATAAAAATTTTACTGAAATTTTAGCCTACCCTCTAGGATGGCGAATGACATTCCCTATCAAAAATGGTAAAATAAGAAAAAATAATCCGAGAATCGAGGAAAAAAGATGCAAGAAAAGATTTTGGTAACGGGTGGTGCCGGGTTTATCGGAACCCATACTGTTATTGAGTTGATCCAAGCAGGTCATCAAGTCGTTGTGGTGGATAATCTTGTCAACAGCAATCGTAAGAGTTTAGAAGTTGTTGAAAAAATTACAGGAGTTGAGATTCCTTTCTATGAGGCAGATATCCGCGACACAGATACCCTCAGAGATATTTTCAAGCAGGAAGAGCCGACTGGTGTCATTCACTTTGCTGGTTTGAAGGCTGTTGGTGAATCAACACGTATCCCTCTTGCCTATTATGACAATAATATCGCAGGAACTGTCAGCCTTTTGAAAGCTATGGAAGAAAACAACTGTAAGAACATCATCTTCAGTTCTTCGGCGACAGTTTACGGAGATCCTCATACAGTTCCAATCCTAGAAGATTTCCCACTTTCAGTGACCAACCCGTACGGCCGTACTAAGCTCATGTTAGAGGAAATTTTGACGGATATCCACAAGGCAGACTCAGAATGGAATGTGGTCTTGCTTCGTTACTTTAACCCAATCGGAGCGCATGAAAGTGGAGATTTGGGAGAAAATCCAAACGGCATTCCAAACAATCTCTTGCCTTATGTTTCACAAGTAGCAGTGGGTAAACTAGAGCAAGTACAAGTTTTCGGAGATGATTACGATACGGAAGATGGAACTGGTGTCCGTGATTATATCCACGTTGTCGATTTAGCCAAAGGTCACGTTGCAGCTCTGAAAAAACTCCAAAAAGGTTCAGGTCTTAATGTTTATAACCTTGGAACAGGTAAAGGTTACTCCGTTCTTGAAATTATCCAAAATATGGAAAAAGCAGTGGGACGTCCTATTCCTTACCGCATTGTAGAACGCCGCCCAGGTGATATCGCTGCCTGCTACTCAGACCCAGCAAAAGCTAAAGCAGAGCTCGGATGGGAAGCAGAACTCGACATCACCCAAATGTGTGAAGACGCATGGCGTTGGCAAAGCAAGCATCCAAATGGATTTGAAGACTAAGATGACGATTTCAATCATTGTCCCTTGTTTAAACGAAGAGGAAGTACTTCCTCTTTTTTATCAGTCTGTGGAAGCTCTGATTCCTGACTTGGGAGCAGAAGTCGAATATGTCTTTGTAGACGATGGCTCTAGCGATGGGACCTTGGAGCTTTTGAAGACCTATCGGGAGCAAAATCCTGCGGTCCATTATGTCTCATTCTCACGAAATTTTGGGAAAGAGGCAGCCTTATACGCAGGCTTGCAGCATACAACTGGAGATTTGGTGGTCGTGATGGATGCAGACCTCCAGGATCCTCCTAGTATGCTACTTGAAATGAAAGCCTTACTAGACCAAAATGCAGACTTGGACTGTGTTGGGACACGTAGAACTAGTCGGGAGGGAGAACCCTTTTTCCGCAGTTTCTGTGCCGACCTCTTTTACCGCCTCATGCAAAAAATTAGCCCAGTGGCTCTACCCTCAGGTGTCCGTGATTTTCGTATGATGAGAAGGTCTGTGGTAGATGCTATTTTAACACTGACCGAATCCAATCGTTTTTCTAAAGGACTCTTTGCCTGGGTGGGTTTTAAAACGCACTATCTTGATTATCCAAACGTTGAACGACAGGCTGGCAAGACCAGTTGGAGTTTTAGACAACTCTTTTTCTACTCGATTGAAGGGATTCTCAATTTTTCAGATTTTCCCTTGAGTATAGCCTTTGTAGCGGGACTTCTATCTTGTTTTCTTTCTTTTGCGATGATAGTTTTTGTAGTGTTTCGGACTCTTATCTTGGGAAATCCGACATCTGGTTGGACCTCTTTGATGGCTGTCATTCTCTTTCTTGGAGGGATTCAACTCCTGACAATTGGGATTCTTGGTAAGTATATCAGTAAGATTTATCTGGAAACCAAAAAAAGACCACTCTATCTCGTCAAAGAAAAAAGTGACCTTTCTATTGTTGAAGGAAAAAAATAACCAAAAAAGACTATAATTTTACCTAGAAATATGCTAAACTAGTAGGTGTGGGAAAAATGAGAAAAAACAATTATATTTATTCCCTGCTTCCTACGATGGATCTTTTAGAAGCGCTCTTGTAGGACAATTTTTGATGGCCTCCAGAACATCGCTGGTCTCAGCGATTTCTCTTTGCAATTCAACTGGATCATCGTAAAATCGAACGATTCCATTATCATGGTAATCAAAGAGTTCAGAATAGGTTTGGCAAAGCCCGCAGGCGATGCACCGTTCGGGTATAAGTGTGACTTTCATATTTATATTGTAATAAGAAAATGTAAAAAAAACAAGGAGTAAGGTATGGAAAAAGAACCGTGGCAAGAAGATATTTACGAAAACAATGAGGAAGAAACAAGATCAGAGCGTCGACACCGGAAACAAAAAGGGAAAGGCGTTGTTGCCAATCGTGTCTTGACAGTTCTAGCTAGCCTCTTCTTTGTAATTGTTGTAGCGATGGTAGTTGTATTGATTTACCTATCAACCGGTGGAAGCAATCGTACTTCATCTTTGAAGGACTTCTATGATGCATCGTCTCCTTCTACAAGTTCAAGTTCTAAAGTGGAAGAATCATCATCTTCAAGTAGCAAGGTAGAGGAAACAGCTTCTTCTGAATCAACACCTTCACAGAGCAGTTCGGAAGAACATACTACAGAGGGTGAAGGAACACTTACAGTACAGCCTGGAGAGGGAGAAGCAGCTCTTGCTCAACGTGCAGGGATTTCCATTGCCCAGCTAGAAGCCCTAAATCCTTCTCACATGTCATCTGGATCTTGGTTTGCCAACCCAGGTGATGTGATTAAGACAAGATAGGAGTCAATCATGAAGACTATTCAAATTGCTATCGATGGCCCAGCTTCGAGTGGTAAGAGTACGGTCGCAAAGATTGTCGCTAAGGATTTTGGTTACACTTATCTGGATACAGGTGCTATGTACCGTGCTGCGACTTATATAGCGCTCAAGCATCAGTTGGATGCAGGAAATGTAGACCAACTTCTTGAGCTTCTTAACCAACACCCCATTAGTTTTGGTCGTTCAGAAACAGGTGAGCAACTTGTTTTTGTAGGGGATGTTGAGATTACTCATCCGATTCGTGAAAATGAAGTAACCAACAAGGTTTCAAGCATTTCTGCCATTCCTGAAGTGCGTGAGAAACTGGTTTCGCTCCAGCAAGAGATTGCTCAGCAAGGTGGTATCGTCATGGATGGGCGTGATATCGGGACAGTTGTTTTACCACAAGCTGAACTCAAGATTTTCCTAGTGGCTTCTGTTGAAGAAAGAGCAGAGCGTCGTTACAAGGAAAATATTGCTAAAGGGATTGAAACAGACCTTGAAACGCTGAAAGAAGAGATTGCTGCGCGTGACTACAAGGACAGTCATCGTGAAACCTCACCTCTCAAACAGGCTGAGGATGCAGTTTACCTTGACACAACTGGACTAAGTATCCAAGAAGTGGTTGAAAAAATCGAATCAGAAGCAAAAAAATATATGTCCTAAGGGCGAGAGGAGCAGGCTGAATGAAGCCTGCTCCTTTTCTCTCTTTTGCGCGCATTCCAAAACTGTCTTTTTTGAAGATTTTTGATAAAATAGAACTATCAATGAAAAGGATGAAAGCATGACAAAGAAAATTGTAGCCATTTGGGCTCAAGATGAAAAAGGTGTAATCGGAAAAGATGACCGTCTTCCTTGGCATTTGCCAGCAGAGTTAAAACATTTTAAAGAAACAACCTTGAATCATGCCATCTTAATGGGTCGTGTAACCTTTGATGGAATGGGACGACGTTTACTTCCAGGACGTGAAACCCTGATTTTGACGCGTAATCCCGAAGAAACAATCGATGGAGCTCAGGTTTTCCAAAATGTTGAGGATGTTTTAGACTGGTATCATCATCAGGATAAAAATCTATACATCCTTGGTGGCAAGCAGATTTTTCAGGCTTTTGAGCCGTATTTAGATGAAATCATCGTGACACAGATTCATGCTCAGGTGGAGGGAGATACCTATTTCCCTGATGAGTTTGACTTGTCTCGTTTTGAGACGGTCGCAAGCAAATCTTACACCCGTGATGAGAAAAACGACTATGATTTTACCATCGAATACCGAGATAGAAAGGAAGTCTAATGGAGCGCAGTATTTTTGGTTTTTTTACAGCTCTTTTGTGTGCTGTCTGTCTTGTAGCTGGAACACACGCTTTTCGTAAAAAGCGCTTTGGACTTGCTACTCTGCTTTGGCTTAATGCTTTTACAAACTTGGTGAATAGCATTCATGCTTTTTATATGACCTTATTTTAGATAGAAAGAATAGTTAGAACGGAAGGGAATCATGCCTACAAATAGGAAAAATGATATGATGGTTTATTGCTCATTTTGTGGCAAAAGCCAAGAAGAAGTTAAAAAAATAATTGCTGGGAACAATGCCTTTATCTGTAATGAATGTGTGGAATTGGCCCAGGAGATCATTCGGGAGGAGTTGGCTGAGGAAGTCTTGGCAGACTTGTCTGAAGTACCAAAACCAATCGAACTCCTAAACATCTTGAACCACTATGTGATTGGTCAAGATCGTGCTAAACGTGCCTTGGCAGTGGCAGTTTACAACCACTACAAACGCATCAATTTCCACGATACTCGTGAAGAGTCAGAAGATGTGGATTTGCAGAAGTCAAACATCTTGATGATTGGCCCAACTGGTTCAGGGAAAACTTTCTTGGCCCAGACTTTGGCTAAGAGCTTGAATGTGCCTTTTGCGATTGCAGATGCGACAGCTCTGACTGAGGCTGGGTATGTGGGTGAGGACGTGGAAAATATCCTCCTCAAACTCTTGCAGGCTGCTGACTTTAACATCGAACGTGCAGAGCGTGGGATTATCTACGTAGATGAAATTGACAAAATTGCCAAGAAGAGCGAGAACGTGTCTATCACACGTGACGTTTCGGGTGAAGGAGTGCAACAAGCCCTTCTCAAGATTATCGAGGGAACTGTAGCCAGCGTACCGCCTCAAGGTGGACGCAAACATCCGCAACAAGAGATGATTCAGGTGGATACCAAGAATATCCTCTTCATCGTGGGTGGTGCCTTTGATGGCATCGAAGAAATCGTCAAACAACGTCTGGGAGAAAAAGTCATCGGTTTTGGCCAAAATAACAAGGCGATTGACGAAAATAGCTCCTACATGCAAGAAATCATCGCAGAAGACATTCAAAAATTCGGTATTATCCCTGAGTTGATTGGGCGCTTACCTGTCTTTGCAGCTCTTGAGCAATTAACGGTCGATGACTTGGTTCGCATCCTGAAAGAGCCAAGAAATGCCTTGGTCAAACAATACCAAACCTTGCTTTCTTATGATGATGTTGAGTTGGAATTTGACGATGAAGCCCTTCAGGAAATCGCCAATAAGGCTATCGAACGCAAAACTGGTGCGCGTGGTCTTCGTTCTATCATCGAAGAAACCATGCTAGATGTTATGTTTGAAGTACCGAGTCAGGAAAATGTGAAATTGGTCCGCATCACGAAAGAAGCTGTCGATGGAACGGAAAAACCCATCCTAGAAACAGCCTAGAGGTGACTATGGAAATCAATACACACAATGCTGAAATCCTGCTCAGTGCGGCAAACAAGTCCCACTATCCGCAGGATGAACTGCCAGAGATTGCCCTTGCAGGGCGTTCAAATGTCGGCAAATCTAGCTTTATCAACACCATGTTGAACCGCAAGAATCTGGCTCGTACATCAGGAAAACCTGGGAAAACCCAGTTACTCAACTTTTTCAACATTGATGACAAGATGCGCTTTGTGGATGTGCCTGGTTATGGCTATGCCCGTGTTTCTAAAAAGGAGCGTGAAAAGTGGGGGCGCATGATTGAGGAGTACCTGACGACTAGGGAAAATCTCCGTGCGGTTGTCAGTTTGGTGGATCTCCGCCACGACCCGTCAGCAGATGATGTGCAGATGTACGAATTTCTCAAGTATTATGAGATTCCGGTTATCATCGTTGCGACTAAGGCAGATAAGATTCCTCGTGGTAAGTGGAACAAGCATGAATCAGCAATCAAAAAGAAATTAAACTTTGACCCAAGTGACGACTTCATCCTCTTTTCATCTGTTAGCAAGGCAGGGATGGATCAGGCTTGGGACGCAATATTAGAAAAATTGTGAGGGAAAGAAATGGCAAAAACAATTCATACAGACAAAGCTCCAAAAGCAATCGGACCTTATGTTCAAGGGAAAATCGTTGGCAATCTTTTGTTTGCTAGCGGTCAAGTTCCCCTATCTCCTGAAACTGGAGAAATTGTAGGAGAAACGATCCAAGAACAGACAGAACAAGTCTTGAAAAATATCGGTGCTATTTTGGCAGAAGCAGGAACAGACTTTGACCATGTTGTCAAAACAACTTGCTTCTTGAGTGATATGAATGACTTTGTTCCTTTTAACGAGGTTTACCAGACTGCCTTTAAAGAGGAATTTCCAGCTCGTTCAGCTGTAGAGGTTGCACGTCTTCCTCGTGATGTAAAAGTCGAAATTGAAGTGATCGCAGAGATTGGATAAGCTAGTTGAAGTTTGGCTCTGCCAAACTTTTTTTGATATAAGGAGAGATAGATGACAAAGAAACAACTTCACCTGGTGATTGTGACAGGGATGAGTGGCGCAGGGAAAACGGTAGCCATTCAGTCCTTCGAGGATTTGGGATATTTCACTATTGACAATATGCCACCAGCCCTCTTGCCAAAGTTTTTGCAGTTGGTAGAGACCAAGGATGATGACCACAAACTGGCCTTGGTAGTCGATATGCGGAGCCGTTCCTTCTTTTCAGAGATTCAGGCTGTTTTGGATGAATTGGAAAACCAAGACGATTTGGACTTCAAAATTCTCTTTTTAGACGCAGCAGATAAGGAATTGGTGGCACGCTATAAGGAAACTAGAAGAAGTCACCCTCTAGCTGCTGATGGTCGGATTTTAGATGGCATCAAGCTGGAACGTGAACTCTTAGCACCTTTGAAAAATATGAGTCAAAATGTGGTGGATACGACAGAACTCACTCCGCGTGAACTGCGTAAAACCATTGCTGAGCAATTTTCAGACCAAGAACAAGCCCAGTCTTTCCGTATCGAGGTCATGTCATTTGGATTCAAGTATGGTATCCCGATCGATGCAGACCTGGTCTTTGATGTCCGTTTTTTGCCAAATCCATACTACCTGCCTGAACTCCGTAATCAGACAGGTGAGGATCAAGCAGTTTATGACTATGTGATGAATCATGAAGAGTCTGAAAGTTTTTATCAGCACTTACTCGCCTTGATCGAGCCCATTTTGCCAAGTTACAAAAAAGAAGGCAAGTCTGTTTTAACCATTGCAGTAGGATGTACAGGTGGACAACACCGTAGTGTTGCCTTTGCCAAGCGCATAGCTGAGGACCTTGCTAAAAACTGGCCTGTCAATGAAAGCCATCGTGACAAAGACAGAAGAAAGGAAACGGTAAACCGTTCATGAGAAAACCAAAGATAACGGTGATTGGTGGAGGAACAGGTATCCCCGTCATTTTGAAAAGCTTGCGAGAAAAGGATGTTGATATCGCTGCCATCGTAACGGTAGCTGATGATGGTGGCTCTTCTGGTGAACTAAGAAAGAATATCCAACAGCTGACACCACCAGGAGATCTTCGCAATGTCCTGGTAGCCATGTCGGATATGCCTAAGTTTTATGAGAAGGTTTTTCAGTACCGCTTTTCAGAAGACGCTGGTGCTTTTGCGGGTCATCCTCTAGGAAATATCATTATAGCAGGACTTTCTGAAATGCAAGGGTCCACTTACAATGCCATGCAGCTGCTAAGTCTCTTTTTCCACACAACAGGAAAAATCTACCCCTCAAGCGATCAGCCTTTGACACTGCATGCAGTCTTTAAAGACGGTTCTGAGGTGGCAGGTGAGAGCCACATTGCAGATCATCCAGGCATGATCGACCATGTCTATGTGACCAATACCTTGGATGATGAAACACCGCAAGCCAGCCGTCGAGTAGTCAATACCATTCTCGAGAGTGACATGATTGTCTTGGGGCCTGGTTCCCTCTTTACATCGATTTTGCCGAATATTGTCATTGAGGAGATTGGGCAGGCTCTCTTGGATACTAAGGCTGAGGTTGCCTATGTCTGCAATATCATGACCCAGCGTGGGGAAACAGAGTACTTTTCAGACAGTGACCACGTGGAAGTCCTCCATCGACACTTAGGTCGGCCTTTTATTGATACGGTCTTGGTTAATATCGAAAAGGTTCCTAGAGAATACATGGATACCAACCGTTTTGATGAGTATTTGGTTCAGGTAGAGCATGACTTTGCTGGTCTTTGCAAGCAGGTTCCTCGTGTGATTTCATCCAACTTCCTTCGTTTGGAAAATGGAGGAGCCTTCCATGATGGCGATTTGATTGTAGACGAATTGATGCGCATTATACAGGTGAGAAAATGAGTTTCACAGTTGCAGTAAAAGAGGAAATTCTTGGTCAACACCATCTCAGTCGTTATGAACTATCGGCCATTATCAAGATGTCTGGAAGTATCGGTCTATCTAGTTCGGGCTTGACCTTGTCCGTCGTGACCGAAAATGCCAAGTTAGCTCGGCACCTTTATGAGTCCTTTCTCCATTTTTATGAGATCAAGTCAGAAATTCGTCACCATCAGAGAAGCAATCTTCGCAAGAATCGTGTCTACACGGTCTATACTGATGAGAGGGTGCAGGAGATTTTAGCTGATTTGCGGCTTGCGGATTCCTTCTTTGGTTTGGAGACGGGTATTGATCCCGATATTTTAGCAGATGAGGAGGCTGGTCGTGCTTACTTATGTGGGGCCTTTCTAGCAAATGGTAGCATCCGAGATCCTGAGTCTGGCAAGTACCAGTTGGAGATTAGTTCTGTTTATCTGGACCATGCCCAAGGACTGGCCTCTCTCCTCCAGCAGTTTTTGCTGGACGCCAAGGTTATTGAGCGCAGGAAAGGTGCGGTTACCTATCTTCAGCGTGCAGAAGACATCATGGATTTCTTGATCGTGATTGGGGCCATGCAGGCGCGTGATAATTTTGAGCGCGTCAAGATTTTGCGTGAAACTCGTAACGATCTCAATCGGGCTAATAATGCTGAAACAGCCAATATCGCTCGAACGGTTTCTGCTAGTATGAAGACCATCAATAATATCAGTAAAATCAAAGATAGAATGGGTTTGGAAAATTTACCCGTGGATTTGCAAGAGGTAGCGCAGTTGCGAATCCAGCACCCAGACTACTCTATCCAGCAGTTGGCAGATAGCCTGAGCAATCCCCTGACTAAAAGTGGTGTTAATCACAGACTCAGAAAAATAAACAAGATCGCAGATGAATTATAAAACCACGAATCAGTTGATTCGTGGTTTTTTTCTTATAAACTGGTCGAGTGTTTGGGTTGAACTTTTTGTTCTGGGTCGATGTAGTTGATGGCATTGTTAACAGCTGTTGGAGCTTCACCTAGTCCAGTAGCAATCAAATCAATCTTACCTTCATAGTAGCAGCAGTCCCCAATGGCGTAGATACCCTCTTGGCTGGATTCTTGCTTGCTATTGACGATAATCTTGTGACGGTTGAGGTCCAGCCCCCAATTTTTAAGATTGCCAACAGATGATTTGAAACCATAGTTGACAAAGAGATGGTCTACCTCAATCGTTTCGGTTTCATCTGATTTGACTTTGGTGATTTCTAGTTTGTCGAGTGTTTTTCCATCTCCAAGGAGTTGGCTAGGGACGAACGGTGTCTTGATGGTTACTGATGATTCTTGTAGAGCTTGCACACTATGTTCCAAGGCGCGGAAATTATCTCGACGGTGAACGAGAGTAGTTGGGGCAATCTTTTCAAAAGCCAGAGCCCAGTCCACAGCTGAGTCTCCCCCACCAAGGATGGTCACTTTCTTGCCAGCGTATTGCTGAATGTTGGAAACGTGGTAGTGGATATTTTCATAGTTTTCAACGCCATCTAATTCGAGCGGACGTGGTTTAAAGGCGCCACCACCCATAGCAATGATGACGGTTTTAGTCAGGTGACTCCCCTTATTGGTTGTAATGGCAAAGCCTTGATCTTGTTTCTCAATTTCAAGAACGGTTTCATTGAGATGAATAGGGGTATCAAAGCCGTTTAGCTGTTCAATCAAGCGATTGGTTAGCTCTTCCCCAGTTAAGTTTGGAAAACCTGGCACATCAAGGATTTGCTTTTCAGGGTAGAGGATGGCTGGTTGACCACCGAGCTGGGGAAGGGAGTCGATGATTTGAACTTTAGCTTGGCGTAGATGGGCGTAAAAGGCAGCAAAGAGACCAACAGGACCGCCACCTACAATGGTAATATCATAGAGTTGAGACATGATTTCTCCTTTGTTTTTTCTAGTCAGTTTATTTTATCATATTTTTGCTTAATTTAAAATGAGGTAGGATAGGGAAAAAATGGGCAAAAAATGGTATAATGATGAGTAAAGTGTTTTGACAGGGAGGAGGCCAAGGATGAATTTTCAACAATTATCCAATTTACAATACTGGACGAGTTTGTTTTCAAGTCCTTGGAGTATAGTCACCAATCTGATTGATATTCTCATTGTGACTTATATTTTATATCATTTTACTAAAGCTATTGCAGGCACCAAGATTATGATATTGGTCCGTGGAGTCTTAGTTTTTATTCTAGCCCAGATTCTTTCCAATATGATTGGTTTAACGACTATTTCCTGGTTAATCAATCAGATCATCACCTACGGGGTGATTGCAGCGGTGGTTATCTTTTCACCAGAGATTCGGACTGGTTTGGAGCGATTGGGCCGGGCTACTGATTTCTTCTCCAATGCCCCTATTAGTGCGGAAGAGCAGATGGTTCGTGCATTTGTGAAATCAGTTGAATACATGAGCCCTCGTAAGATTGGGGCGCTTGTAGTGGTTCAGAGAGTGAGAACCTTGCAGGAATACATCTCGACAGGGATCCCTTTAGATGCCAAAATTTCGGCTGAATTGCTTATCAATATTTTCATTCCCAATACTCCCTTGCATGATGGTGCTGTCATTATCAAGGAAGACCGAATTGCTGTAACTTCAGCCTATCTACCCTTGACTGAAGATACCGGGATTTCCAAGGAGTTTGGAACGCGTCACAGGGCGGCGATTGGTTTGTCGGAAGTGTCAGATGCTCTTACCTTTGTGGTTTCGGAAGAAACGGGTGGAATCTCAATCACCTATAATGGAGTCTTTAAGCATGATTTGACCTTGGAAGAGTTTGAATCTGAATTGAGAAGAATCTTACTTCCAAAATCAGAGAAAAAGCAGGGTCTGAAAGAGCGCTTGCTAGGAGGATTGAAACATGAGAAAAAATAGTCTATACATCATTTCTTCCTTCTTTTTCGCCTGCATTCTCTTTATCTATGCAACATTGACAAACTATCAGAATAGCAACAGTGCCAGACAGGTGCGGACGGAGACTTATACAAACACAGTTCTTAATGTCCCAATTGATATTCAGTATGACAGTGATCAGTATTTTATCAGTGGTTTTACATCTGAAGTGACCGTCTTTCTGACAGGGTCAAATAGAGTTGCTTTGGCGAGTGAGATGCAGGAAAGCACCCGCAAATTTAAGGTGACAGCTGATCTTTCTGATGCCAGTGTAGGAACCATCGAAGTTCCTCTAACCATTGAAAATCTTCCGAGCGGTTTGACGGCTGTTGCGACACCGCAAAAGATAACAGTGAAGGTCGGTAAAAAAGCAAAACGGGACAATGTCATTGTTGTGCCGGAGATTGATCCTAGTCAGATTGATTCTCGCGTGAAAATTGATACAGTCACTGTGTCAGATGAAAAAGTAACGGTTATTAGTGATGAGGAAACCCTCTCCAAAGTAGATCGTGTCATTGCCATCTTACCGACGAGTGAACGGATAACTGGAAACTACTCGTCCTCTGTTCCTCTACAAGCAGTCGATAAAAATGGAAATGTCTTACCAAGTGTCATTATGCCATTTGATACAACTATGAAAATTACAACGAAACCAGCATCGTCTAGCTCGAGCTCATCATCAACGAGCTCCTCAGCTAGTAGTTCGTCTTCAACGAGTTCAGAAACAAAACCAGACTCGTCTAAACAAGAATAAACAAAATAGTAGAAAAGGATTATAATTTAAAATGGGTAAATATTTTGGGACCGATGGAGTCCGTGGAGAAGCAAACGTAGAACTAACGCCAGAGTTGGCCTTTAAACTGGGGCGTTTTGGTGGTTATGTTCTTAGCCAACATGAAACGGAAGCCCCAAAAGTCTTTGTAGGACGTGATACACGTATCTCAGGAGAAATGTTAGAATCTGCCTTGGTGGCAGGTCTTCTATCAGTAGGGATTCACGTCTACAAACTCGGTGTCCTTGCAACACCAGCAGTAGCTTATTTGGTTAAAACTGAGGGAGCCAGTGCAGGCGTCATGATTTCAGCGAGTCACAACCCAGCCCTTGATAATGGGATTAAGTTCTTTGGTGGGGATGGTTTCAAACTTGATGATGAAAAAGAAGCAGAAATCGAAGCTTTGCTGGATGCTGCTGAAGATACTCTTCCTCGCCCGAGTGCAGAGGGCTTGGGGACCTTAGTGGACTATCCAGAAGGTTTGCGTAAGTATGAAGGCTATCTTGTTTCAACTGGAACTCCTCTTGAGGGAATGAAAGTAGCCTTGGATACAGCCAACGGTGCAGCAGCTACAAGTGCCCGTCAGATTTTCGCTGATCTGGGCGCTCAGTTGACAGTTATCGGGGAAACACCAGATGGTCTTAACATCAACCTAAATGTTGGTTCAACTCATCCAGAAGCTCTTCAAGAACTAGTCAAAGAAAGCCAGTCAGATATCGGTTTGGCCTTTGACGGTGATAGTGACCGTTTGATTGCTGTTGATGAAAATGGCGACATCGTTGATGGTGATAAAATCATGTACATCATCGGGAAATACCTTTCTGAAAAAGGACAGTTAGCTCAAAACACCATCGTAACAACCGTCATGTCTAACCTTGGTTTCCATAAGGCTTTGGATAGTGCTGGCATTAACAAAGCAGTCACTGCAGTTGGAGATCGCTATGTTGTCGAAGAAATGAGAAAATCAGGCTACAATCTTGGTGGTGAACAGTCTGGTCACGTTATCTTGATGGATTACAATACAACAGGTGATGGTCAATTATCAGCTGTCCAATTGACCAAAATCATGAAAGAAACAGGTAAGAGCTTGTCTCAACTGGCAGCAGAAGTGACGATTTACCCACAAAAACTGGTCAATATCCGAGTGGAAAATGCCATGAAAGAAAAAGCCATGGAAGTACCAGCCATCAAAGCAATCATCGAAAAGATGGGAGAAGAAATGGCAGGCAACGGTCGTATCCTTGTCCGCCCAAGTGGAACAGAACCCCTCTTGCGTGTCATGGCAGAAGCGCCAACAACAGAAGAAGTCAACTACTATGTAGATACGATTGCTGCTGTTGTTAAAGATGAAATCGGTATTGACTAAAGCCTAGAAAACTAGATGAAAATAAAAAAATATGTTACAATGACAGAGTAATTTGTATTTATTGGAGAGAAAAATGAACCTTAAACGAGAACAAGAATTTGTTAGCCAGTATCACTTTGATGCTCGTAACTTTGAATGGGAAAATGAAAATGGAGCTCCTGAAACAAAGGTAGACGTGAACTTTCAGTTACTCCAACATGACCAAGAAAACCAAGTAACTTCGCTAGTTGTTATCTTGAGTTTCATGATTGTCTTTGACAAATTTGTCATCAGTGGAACGATTTCTCAAGTTAACCATGTGGAAGGTCGTATTGTTAACGAACCAAGCGAATTTGACCAAGAAGAAGTCGAAAACTTAGCACGTCCATGCTTGAACATGCTCAATCGTTTGACGTATGAAGTAACAGAAATCGCCTTGGATCTTCCAGGGATCAATTTGGAGTTTTAGTCATGAAATTAGCTGTCATTACAGATTCTTCAGCCTATTTAGAGGAGAAGACGCTGCAAAGAGAGAATCTATATATCTTGGATATTCCTGTCAATATTGATGGGGAGGAGTATGTCGAAGGTGTGAATCTGACTGCTGAGGAATTTTATCAAAAGATGGCTCAGTCTGCAGAATTGCCTAAAACCAGTCAACCAAGCATTGCCAAATTGGATGAGATTTTAAGTTCCTTGAAAGAAGAGGGTTATACCCATGCCTTGGGCCTCTTCCTTTCGTCAGGAATTTCAGGCTTTTATCAGAATATCCAATATATGTTGGACGAGTATGAAGGTTTGACCATTGCCTTTCCTGATACCCATATCACAAGTGCTCCTCTAGGATTTATGGTGGAGAGTGTCTTTGAATGGGCAGAACAAGGCGATGATTTTGCTCAGATTCAGGAAAAATTAGCTCTTCAAATTGCTGATAACTCAGCCTTTATCATAGTAGATGACCTCGACCACTTGGTTAAGGGAGGACGTCTGTCAAATGGGGCGGCCATCCTAGGAAATCTTCTCAGTATCAAGCCTATTCTTTACTTCAATGACCAAGGTGTGATTGAAGTTTACGAAAAAGTTCGTACGGAAAAGAAGGCAACCAAACGTTTGGTCGAAATCATTAAAGAGTTGACAAAAGACGGGGACTACCGTATCACTGTCATTCATGGCAATGCTCCCCAAAAGGCGGCAGATTTGCGCCAACTCTTGATTGAGGGTGGTGTGAATTCTGAGATTCCAATTGTTAGCTTTGGTAGTGTCATTGGGACCCACCTTGGAGAAGGCAGTATCGCTTTGAGCTATACGCCAGTTGTCTAGATTGTTCTGGGCAGCTAGCGTCCTTTGTATCTTGAATAGGAGTAGAGATGAGTATTCGAGTAATTATTGCCGGTTTTAAGGGGAAGATGGGTCAAGCTGCTTGTCAGATGGTCTTGGCTGATCCTAACTTGGACTTGGTTGCAGTTTTGGATCCTTTTGAGTCTGAATCAGAATGGCAGGGGGTTCCTGTCTTCAATGATAAGGCAGCCTTGGTTGGATTTGAGGCTGATGTCTGGGTGGATTTCACCACACCAGCTGTTGCCTACGAAAATACATGCTTTGCTCTGGAAAATGGCTTTGCTCCAGTAGTTGGAACAACTGGTTTCACGAGTGAAGAAATTGCAGAATTAAAAGCATTTTCCCGTAAGCAAGATTTGGGTGGTTTGATTGCCCCAAACTTTGCCTTGGGTGCTGTCTTGCTCATGCAATTTGCGACGCAGGCTGCTAAATATTTTTCCAATGTGGAGATTATCGAGCTTCATCATGACAAGAAAAAGGACGCTCCGAGTGGAACAGCCATCAAAACAGCTGAGT
>CAUSRF010000007.1:0-37040 GCA_963534275.1 uncultured Streptococcus sp. | reverse complement strand
CAAATAACAAGGTAGAGGTTATCATCGAGAAAAACCGTAGTGGAGCTCGTGGAACAGTGGAATTGATTTTCCAAAAAGAATACAATAAATTTTCGAGTATCTCAAAGAGGGAGGCATAAGATGTCAGATGCATTTACAGATGTAGCCAAGATGAAAAAAATCAAAGAAGAAATCAAGGCGCATGAGGGACAAGTCGTAGAAATGACTTTGGAGAATGGCCGTAAGCGCCAAAAAAATAGATTGGGAAAGCTAATTGAGGTTTATCAGTCTCTATTTATCGTTGAATTTGGGGACGTTGAGGGAGACAAACAAGCCAATGTTTATGTTGAATCCTTCACCTACTCAGATATCTTGACAGAAAAGAATTTAATTCGCTATCTAGACCGAGAATCCTAAAATGAAGTGAGCTTTGCTCACTTTTTTCTTTTTCTCCCGAATAGTATAAAGGAGGGTAACCTCGGAAATTTATATTATTAAGGAGAATGAATGACGTTTTTAAAATCAGGAGTTAAGAAGAGTGGATATACTCAGTTGGGTGTAGGACTGACTACTTTGTTCGTTACGAGTACTTTTTTGTTTGGTGGTGAATCGGTTCAGGCTGACAGCGTAGCGCGTGGAGATGACTATCCACTTCACTACAAAAATGGAAGTGTTGAAATCGATCAGTGGCGGATGTATTCTCGCCAGTGTACGTCTTTTGCAGCCTTTCGTTTGAGTAGTGTAAATGGCTTTGAGATCCCTCCTGCCTATGGTAATGCGAATGAATGGGGATATCGTGCAAAGCGAGAAGGTTACCGTGTGGATACTAAGCCAGAAGTTGGAGCTATTGCTTGGTCGACAGAAGGTTACTACGGGCACGTGGCCTGGGTATCAAATGTATCAGGTGACACGATTGAGATCGAAGAGTATAACTATGGCGTTAGGGAGAAATACAATCGTCGAAGCGTAAAAGCTAGCTCTATGACAGGTTTTATCCATTTTAAGGACTTGGTAGGGAATGGTGGTAGAACTGGCAATCCTACCAGGTCAGGGTTGGCGTCTAGTGGGACTCACACGTTTACTCAAAAATCTGCTATTCGAAACCAGCCGTCAAGTACAGCACAAGTTATTGACTACTACTATCCTGGTGAAAATGTTAGCTACGACCAAATCGTAGAAAAGGACGGTTATAAATGGCTTAGCTACATATCCAATAGTGGAACGAGAAGATACGTCCAGTATACGGAAACAGAATCGGTGGAGAATGGTTGGAAGAAGCAAAACGGTATTTGGAATTACCGTGAGAACGGGAAACTCGCAACTGGTTGGAAGAAAATAAACGGCAGTTGGTATCACTTTAAAGACAATGGAAGCATGTCAACAGGTTGGGTGAAGGATAGTTCGCATTGGTACTATCTAAAGGCATCAGGGGAGATGCAGACAGGATGGCTCAAGGAAAATGGAACATGGTATTATTTGGAGAGTTCAGGTGCTATGAAGTCTAGCCAGTGGTTCCAGGTAGGAGGAAAGTCTTATTACGTCAATGCTTCAGGGGCTTTAGCAGTGAATACTACTGTAGATGGCTATCGAGTGGATAGTAATGGAGCTAGAATCTAGAAAGAATATAAAAAAGAGGGCTTCACTACCATTTGCCTATTCTTTCCGATGGTATTTTTCCCCGCTTTCCTTTATAATGGGTGTATGGACAAGAAAAAATTATTATTAATTGATGGATCTTCTGTTGCTTTTCGAGCTTTTTTTGCGCTCTATCAGCAGTTGGATCGGTTTAAAAATGCTAATGGCCTTCATACCAATGCAATCTACGGTTTTCAACTCATGTTGAATCATGTCTTAGAGCGGGTTGAGCCTAGTCATGTTTTGGTAGCCTTTGATGCAGGTAAGACGACTTTCAGAACAGAGATGTATGCAGACTACAAGGGTGGCCGTGCTAAAACTCCAGATGAGTTTCGTGAGCAATTTCCCTTCATTCGTGAGTTGTTAGACCATCTTGGGATTCGCCATTATGAGTTGGCCCAGTATGAAGCTGATGATATCATCGGGACCCTAGGTCGTTTGGCTGAGAAAGATTCCTTCGATGTGACCATCGTCAGCGGGGACAAGGACTTGATCCAGTTGACAGATGAGAATACAGTGGTCGAGATTTCCAAGAAAGGTGTGGCTGAGTTTGAGGCCTTTACACCAGATTACCTTATGGAAAAGATGGGACTCACACCAGCTCAGTTCATTGATCTTAAGGCTCTTATGGGGGATAAGTCTGATAATATCCCTGGTGTCACGAAAATCGGTGAAAAGACGGGAATCAAGCTTTTGCTAGAACACGGCTCGCTCGAAGGTATTTATGAAAATATCGATGGGATGAAGGCTTCTAAGATGAAGGAAAATCTCATCAATGACAAGAAACAAGCCTTCCTGTCTAAAACGTTGGCGACCATTGAGACAAATGCACCGATTGAGATTGGTCTTGATGATTTGGTTTATAGTGGACCAGATGTGGAAAATCTCGGAAAATTCTACGATGAAATGGGCTTCAAACAGCTTAAACAAGCTTTAAATGTATCATCAACGGATGCGCCTGAAAGTTTGGATTTCACTATTGTTGAGCAAGTCAGTCAAGACATGATGAGTGCCGACTCCATCTTCCACTTTGAACTTTTTGGTGAGAATTACCATACAGATGACTTGGTTGGCTTTGCTTGGTCTTGTGGAGAGAAGCTTTACGCTACAGATAAACTTGAGCTCTTGCAGGAGCCGATTTTCAAGGAATTTCTAGAAAAAACATCTCTGAAAGTGTATGACTTTAAGAAAGCCAAGGTTCTTTTAAATCGCTTGGGCTTAAACCTGCAGGCTCCTGCTTTTGACAGTCGCTTGGCCAAATACCTTCTCTCTACTGTAGAGAATAATGAAATTTCAACCATTGCGAGTCTTTATGGTCAGACTTACATAGTCGATGATGAGACCTTTTACGGCAAGGGGGTCAAGAAGGCACTTCCTGAACGGGAAAAATTCTTGGAACACCTAGCTCGCAAGGTTGCGGTATTGGTTGAAACCGAGCCTGTTTTACTTGAAAAACTCGGTGAACATGAACAGTTAGATCTCCTCTATGACATGGAGCAACCTCTGGCTTTTGTCCTTGCCAAGATGGAAATCGCTGGAATTACGGTCAAGAAAGAGGCCTTGCTTGAGATGCAGGCTGAAAATGAGCTAGTCATTGAAAAGCTAACTCAAGAGATTTATGAGCTAGCTGGTGAGGAGTTTAATATCAATTCGCCTAAGCAGTTGGGGGTACTTCTCTTTGAAAAGCTCGGTCTTCCTCTAGAATACACCAAGAAAACCAAGACAGGTTACTCAACAGCCGTGGATGTGCTAGAGCGTCTGGCTCCTATTGCACCGATTGTTAAGAAAATTCTAGACTACCGTCAGATTGCTAAGATTCAATCGACTTATGTGGTCGGTTTACAGGACTGGATTCTTTCTGATGGCAAGATCCACACTCGCTATGTGCAGGATTTGACCCAGACAGGACGCCTGTCTAGTGTCGATCCAAACTTGCAAAATATCCCTGTGCGTTTGGAACAAGGCCGCCTCATTCGTAAGGCTTTTGTACCTGAGTGGGAGGATAGTGTCCTTCTCAGCTCGGACTATTCACAGATTGAGTTGCGCGTCTTGGCACATATCTCTAAAGATGAGCACTTAATTAAGGCCTTTCAAGAGGGAGCGGATATCCATACCTCGACAGCCATGCGTGTCTTTGGAATTGAACGCCCTGAGGATGTTACTCCAAATGACCGTCGTAATGCCAAGGCTGTGAACTTCGGAGTGGTTTACGGGATTTCAGACTTTGGTTTGTCTAATAATCTGGGCATCAGCCGTAAGGAAGCCAAAGCCTACATTGACACTTACTTTGAACGCTTCCCAGGTATTAAAAACTACATGGATGAGGTGGTGCGTGAGGCGCGTGATAAGGGCTATGTAGAGACTCTCTTCAAGCGTCGTCGCGAGTTGCCAGATATTAATTCGCGCAACTTTAACATTCGTGGTTTTGCAGAGCGGACAGCTATCAACACCCCTATCCAGGGATCTGCAGCAGATATTCTCAAAATTGCTATGATCCAACTAGATAAGGCTTTAGTAGCGGGCGGTTATCAGACCAAGATGCTCTTGCAAGTGCACGATGAAATCGTCCTCGAGGTTCCGAAATCAGAACTAGCAGCCGTCAAAGCTCTAGTGAAACAAACCATGGAAGAAGCCATCCAACTCAGTGTTCCCCTTATCGCAGATGAAAATGAAGGGGCAACCTGGTACGAGGCTAAATAAGAAAGTTAAGAAAGAGTTTGAAGCATTTGCCTTCAAACTCTTTTTCATAGTTTTCTGTAAGCAGTTTCCTTGACTTTTCCTTGTATTTGCGTTACTATATGTCCATATAAGATATGGGAGTCTGTGTACAGTCTGAGAGGAAGTGTTAAACTTCGACCGCACCTGATCTGGGTAATGCCAGCGTAGGGAACGATACTTAGCCGAATTCTGCACCTTTTCCATATATGGCAAAGGTTTTTCTTTTTGTCAAAAAGAAAAACTGAGAAGAGGAGGTTTTTATGAAAGCAAGCATTGCCTTGCAAGTCTTACCCCTATCACAGGGGATTGATCGAATCGCTATTATCGATCAAGTGATTGCTTATCTGCAAGCTCAGTCCGTGATCATGGTGGTGACACCCTTTGAAACGGTCTTGGAAGGAGATTTTGATGAGCTTATGCGTATTCTCAAAGAGGCGCTTGAAGTGGCTGGGCAGGAGGCAGATAATGTCTTTGCCAATGTCAAAATAAATGTAGGAGAGATTTTAAGTATTGATGAGAAGCTTGAAAAGTATGATGAGACGACAGATTAGTCTTTTGGGATTTCTCGGAGTCTTGTCGGTCTGGCAGTTAGCAGGAATATTCAAACTTTTACCCAAGTTTATCCTGCCAACTCCTCTTGAGATCCTCCAGTCCTTTATTCGTGACAGAGAATTTCTCTGGTACCATAGCTGGGCGACCTTGAGAGTGGCTTTGCTAGGTCTAGTCTTAGGAGTCTTGATTGCCTGTCTTATGGCGGTGCTCATGGATAGTCTCTCTTGGCTCAATGACTTGATTTACCCTATGATGGTGGTTGTTCAGACCATTCCGACCATTGCCATAGCGCCTATCTTGGTCTTGTGGCTAGGCTATGGGATTTTGCCCAAGATTGTCTTGATTATCCTGACGACAACCTTCCCTATCATCGTCAGTATCTTGGACGGTTTTAGGCATTGTGACAAGGATATGCTGACCTTGTTTAGTCTGATGCGGGCCAAGCCTTGGCAAATCCTGTGGCATTTTAAAATCCCTGTCAGCCTGCCCTACTTTTATGCAGGTCTGAGGGTCAGTGTCTCCTACGCCTTTATCACAACAGTGGTATCTGAGTGGTTGGGAGGCTTTGAAGGACTAGGTGTCTACATGATTCAGTCCAAAAAACTGTTTCAGTATGATACCATGTTTGCCATTATTATTCTGGTGTCGATTATCAGCCTTCTTGGCATGAAGCTGGTCGATATTAGTGAAAAATATGTGATTAAATGGAAACGTACTTAAAAAGAGCGTTTTAGAAAAAGAAAAGAGGAAATCAAAATGAAAAAAACATGGAAAGTGTTTTTAACGCTAGTAACAGCTTTTGTAGCTGTCGTGTTAGTGGCTTGTGGCCAAGGAACTGTTTCTAAGAACAACAAAGAAGCAGAACTCAAGAAAATTGACTTTATCCTAGACTGGACGCCAAATACCAACCACACAGGGCTTTATGTAGCAAAGGAAAAAGGTTATTTCAAAGAAGCTGGAGTGGATGTTGATTTGAAATTACCACCAGAAGAAAGCTCATCTGACTTGGTAATCAATGGCAAGGCGCCATTTGCTATCTATTTCCAAGACTACATGGCTAAAAAGTTGGAAAAAGGGGCAGGAATTACTGCCGTTGCCGCTATCGTAGAACACAATACATCAGGAATCATCTCACGTAAATCTGACAATGTCACCAGTCCAAAAGACTTGGTTGGGAAGAAATACGGAACCTGGAATGACCCAACGGAACTGGCTATGTTGAAAACCTTGGTAGAATCACAAGGTGGGGACTTTGAGAAGGTAGAAAAAGTACCAAACAACGACTCAAACTCGATCACACCGATTGCCAATGGCGTCTTTGACACTGCTTGGATCTACTATGGTTGGGACGGTATCCTTGCTAAATCTCAAGGCGTAGATGCTAACTTCATGTACTTGAAAGACTACGTCAAGGAATTTGACTACTACTCACCAGTTATCATTGCTAACAACGACTACCTCAAAGATAACAAAGAAGAAGCACGTAAAGTCATCCAAGCTATCAAAAAAGGCTACCAATACGCAATGGAACACCCAGAAGAAGCTGCAGATATCCTCATCAAGAATGCTCCTGAACTCAAGGAAAAACGTGATTTTGTTATCGAATCGCAAAAATACTTGTCGAAAGAATACGCAAGCGACAAGGAAAAATGGGGACAATTCGATGCAGACCGTTGGAATGCCTTCTACAAGTGGGATAAAGAAAATGGTATCCTCAAAGAAGACTTGACTGACAAAGGCTTCACCAACGAATTTGTAAAATAATGACAGAAATTAGACTAGAACATGTAAGCTATGCCTACGATGATGAAAAGATTTTAGAGGATATCAACCTGCAGGTGACTTCGGGTGAAGTGGTCTCTATTCTAGGTCCAAGTGGTGTAGGAAAGACCACCCTCTTTAACCTAATCGCTGGGATTTTAGAAGTCCAGTCTGGGCGAATTATCCTTGATGGCGAGGAAAATCCCAAGGGGCGCGTGAGTTATATGTTGCAAAAGGATCTCCTCTTGGAGCATAAGACAGTCCTTGGCAATATTATCCTGCCCCTCTTGATCCAAAAGGTCGATAAGGCTGAAGCTATTGCTCGCGCGGATGAAATCCTTGCGGCCTTCCAGTTGACAGCTGTGCGGGATAAGTATCCTCATGAACTCAGCGGAGGGATGCGTCAGCGTGTGGCCTTGCTCCGCACCTACCTTTTCGGGCACAAGCTCTTTCTCTTGGACGAGGCCTTTAGTGCCTTGGATGAGATGACCAAGATGGAACTCCACGCTTGGTATCTGGAGATTCACAAGCAACTAGAGCTGACGACACTCATCATCACACACAGTATTGAGGAGGCCCTCAACCTCAGTGACCGCATCTATATTCTAAAAAATCGGCCTGGACAGATTGTTTCAGAAATTAAACTAGATTGGTCTGAAGACGAAGACAAGGAAGTCCAAAAAATTGCCTACAAACGTAAAATCTTGGCAGAATTGGGATTAAATACTTAGAAAAATAGGGAGTTGGTGAAGATTATCCTTTACCAGCGCTCTTTTTGTTTTAAAAAATCAAAAAGGACATAATGTGAGCTCAAATTGGAATTAGGTCAATTTGTACATTTTTCGTGACATTATTTTTATTTTTCGTTATAATGGATAGAGGTCGTTAAAAATGGAGGCTACATAATTGGGAGACACTCAAATACCTTTATATCATTGCAATCATGAATCAGTTACTTCAGAATTAATGAAAGGTAAATTGGTTATCAGTCAACACCCAAATGATGATTCTTGGGGTGGAAGGGGAATGTATTTTTGGGATAATTTAGGTAATGCGCGTTATTGGAGTAAACAAAAGTGTGGCGAAACTAAAATAGTCCGGTGTGTAGTAAATTTTAATTTTGATGATGACATATTAGATTTAACGGATTACTACATTGAATCTAAATTTGCGAAATTATTAAGTCTGACTGGTGATTTTATTAAGGACAAACCGATCGGAAAGAAAATTGATTATTTATGTAAAAACATTGGTTATAAAATAGTACGTTTTTTTGGAGAATATGAACAAACTCCTCAGACTGATTTAATAAATGATACTAATATCCCTAATAAACTTACTAATAAAGTTAAGATTATATATTGCGTAAAGAATAACAATTTAATAATATCTGATTTTAAAGAATTCGAAGTGAAGGAGTTATAAGATGTCTGTAATAAATAAGATAAATGCCTTAATTGAAAAATTAGAATCAGGAGACGCTGATTTTATCAAAGAATTTCAAAATAATTTTATTATTTTTGAAAAAGAATATGATAAAGAAAATTTTTTTACTAATAAATTCGATTATTATGTAACAACTGATGAAATATTAATAAACTCAAAAGATAACAATTTACAATCAATTACTCAAGATAAATATTTAGAAGAGTTACTAAGTAAAAAGTACTTTTCTTTAGTTGAAAAAAGGTACTTTCAAGAAATTGATGAAATGGACTTAATTTTAGCAGCATAGGAGATTGAAATGGATAAACCTGTTATTTCACTAGAAAAATATGAGGTTGATAAAATTAATTTTTCAAGAACATTGACTAATGAAGATAAAGAAAATGGTGAAGCATTTGATGTAAGCTTTAGTGGAGGATTAACTGAGGACGAAAAGAACGGAAAGGTTACAATCTCGGTTACATGCATAGATAAAGAAACATTTAGAAAAGCTACAGTGACCGTTTCGGGATACTTTTTAATAAATGATACTGAAAATATCAAAGAATTTTTAATTGTTAACGGTAGTGCAATTATTTTTCCGTATGTCCGAAGTATTCTTTCGATGGTTACTTCATTTGACAGTGAAACAGCGCTATTAATTCCAACAGTAAATATTTTAGATATAATGAAAGATAAATCAGAGCCTAAATAAAAAGCACGTTTGACCGTGCTAGTTTCTTGCCTGCTGAACTCGTCAATATTACGCCCTTTTCAGGGCTCTTTTTTGTGGACTTTTTTAGGAACTTTCAAGAAAAACTAAGGCGTCCTAATGTTGTAGTATTTTTAAAGAGAGTCAGTATTTTCAAGGCTTTGACCTTAAAAATTTGACTTATAGAGTGTTAAATGATAGTATAGTCAAAGATAGTCAAGGTTCAAAGAAGGAGTTTGATTTACTATGAGATTTAAAAATACATCAGATCATATCGAAGCCTATATCAAGGCGATTTTAGACCAGTCTGGTATCGTGGAATTGCAGCGGAGTCAGTTGGCGGATACCTTTCAGGTTGTGCCAAGTCAGATCAACTATGTCATCAAGACACGTTTTACTGAAAGCAGAGGTTACTTGGTTGAGAGCAAGCGTGGTGGCGGAGGCTACATTCGCATTGGACGGATTGAGTTTTCCAATCATCATGAAATGCTCCGCGATTTGCTTTACTCGATTGGTGAGCGAGTTAGTCAGGAGATTTATGAGGATATTCTCCAGCTTTTGGTGGAGCAGGACTTGATGACCAAGCAGGAGATGACCTTGCTGACTTCAGTAGCAACAGATCGTGTCCTAGGGGAAGAATCCTCAGTTGTCCGTGCCAATATGCTCCGACAGCTATTACAAGAGGTAGATAGAAAAGAGAAGTAAGATGAACTATTCAAAAGCATTGAATGAATGTATCGAAAGTGCCTACATGGTTGCCGGCCATTTTGGAGCTCGATATCTAGAGTCTTGGCATTTATTGATTGCCATGTCCAATCACAGTTACAGTGTGGCAGGTGCGACTCTAAATGATTATCCTTATGAAATGGACCGTTTAGAAGAGGTTGCGTTAGAACTGACTGAAACGGACTATAGCCAAGACGAAACCTTTACGGAATTGCCTTTTTCCCATCGTTTGGAGGTTCTCTTTGCAGAAGCAGAGTATGTTGCCTCAGTGGTCCATGCAAAGGTGCTAGGGACAGAGCATGTCCTCTATGCGATTTTGCATGATGGCAATGCCTTGGCAACTCGCATCTTGGAGAGAGCAGGCTTTTCTTATGAAGACCAGAAAGATCAGGTCAGAATTGCTGCCCTTCGTCGCAACTTAGAGGAACGTGCAGGTTGGACAAGAGAAGACCTTAAGGCTTTGCGTCAACGCCATCGCACGGCAGCAGACAAGCAAAATTCCATGGCCAATATGATGGGCATGCCTCAGAATCCAAGTGGCGGTCTAGAGGACTACACGCATGACCTGACAGAGCAAGCACGCTCTGGCAAGTTAGAGCCAGTTATCGGTCGAGACAAAGAAATCTCACGTATGATTCAGATTTTGAGTCGGAAGACCAAGAACAATCCGGTCTTGGTTGGAGATGCTGGTGTCGGGAAAACAGCTCTGGCCCTTGGACTTGCCCAGCGTATTGCTAGTGGTGATGTACCAGCTGAAATGGCCAAGATGCGCGTTTTGGAGCTTGATTTGATGAATGTTGTTGCGGGAACACGTTTCCGTGGAGATTTTGAAGAGCGTATGAACAATATCATCAAGGATATCGAGGAAGATGGCAAAGTAATCCTCTTTATCGATGAACTCCACACCATCATGGGTTCTGGTAGCGGTATTGATTCGACTCTGGATGCGGCCAATATCTTGAAGCCAGCCTTGGCACGTGGAACTTTGAGAACGGTTGGTGCAACCACTCAGGAAGAATACCAAAAACACATCGAAAAAGATGCGGCCCTTTCTCGTCGGTTTGCCAAAGTGACGATTGAAGAGCCGAGTTTAGCTGACAGCATGACCATTTTGCAAGGTTTGAAGGCGACTTATGAGAAACATCATCGTGTGCAAATCACAGATGAAGCTGTCGAAACAGCCGTTAAGATGGCGCATCGTTACTTGACTAGTCGTCACTTGCCAGACTCTGCTATCGACCTCTTGGATGAGGCGGCAGCAACAGTGCAAAATAAATCCAAGCATGTGAGAATGGCCGAATCCGACTTGAGTCCAGCTGACAAGGCCTTGATGGATGGAAAGTGGAAACAAGCAGGTCAGTTAATCGCAAAAGAACAAGAATTGCCTGTCTATAAAGACTTGATGACAGAATCTGATATTTTAACCACCTTGAGTCGTTTGTCAGGGATTCCAGTCCAAAAACTGACGCAAACGGATGCTAAGAAATATCTGAACTTGGAAGCTGAACTGCACAAACGTGTCATCGGTCAAGATCAAGCTGTTTCAAGTATTAGCCGTGCGATTCGCCGCAACCAGTCAGGGATTCGAAGTCACAAACGTCCAATTGGTTCCTTTATGTTTCTAGGGCCGACGGGTGTCGGTAAGACCGAATTGGCAAAGACTTTGGCAGAAGTCCTCTTTGATGACGAATCAGCCCTTATCCGCTTTGATATGAGTGAGTATATGGAGAAATTTGCGGCTAGCCGTCTCAATGGAGCTCCTCCGGGCTATGTGGGCTACGAAGAAGGTGGGGAGTTGACTGAGAAGGTTCGTAACAAACCCTATTCCGTTCTCCTCTTTGACGAGGTAGAGAAGGCCCACCCAGACATCTTTAATGTTCTCTTGCAGGTTCTGGATGACGGTGTCTTGACAGATAGCAAGGGGCGCAAGGTGGACTTTTCAAATACCATTATCATCATGACGTCAAACCTCGGTGCGACAGCCCTACGTGATGATAAGACTGTCGGTTTTGGGGCCAAGGACATTCGTTTTGACCAGGAAAATATGGAAAAACGAATCTTCGAAGAGTTGAAAAAAGCTTATCGACCAGAGTTTATCAACCGTATTGATGAAAAGGTGGTCTTCCACAGTTTGGATAGCGACCACATGCAGGAAATTGTCAAGATTATGGTGAAACCATTGATTGCTAGCCTGGCAGAGAAGGGTATCGACTTGAAACTGCAAGCTTCGGCACTGAAGTTGCTAGCTAGTCACGGTTACAATCCAGAAATGGGAGCTCGCCCACTTCGCAGAACCCTGCAAACAGAAGTGGAGGATAAGTTAGCAGAACTCCTTCTCAAGGGAGAATTGGTAGCAGGCAAGTCCCTCAAAATCGGTGTCAAAGCTGGACAACTAAAATTTGATATTGCATAAAAATAGAGAATTAGGAGTAATCCTGATTCTTTTTTATCACCTTTTTTATAAAAAACGATAAAAACCTCTTGACAAAATAAAAATATAAGATATAATAAAAACATAGAAAATAAAAATATATAAAATTATAAAAAAGTGAGCATGTATGAAAAAGAAAACAGCAGTAGTATTTGGGACCTTTGCTCCTCTCCATCAGGGCCATATCGATCTGATCCAGCGAGCGAAGCGTCAGTGCGACCAGGTCTGGGTAGTCGTTTCAGGCTATGAGGGAGACCGAGGGGAGCAGGTAGGCTTAACTCTTCAAAAAAGATTTCGCTATATCAGAGAGGCTTTTCGCGATGACGAGTTGACCTCTGTCTGCAAGTTAGATGAGACCAACCTTCCCCGTTACCCTATGGGCTGGCAGGAGTGGTTGGATCAGATGTTAGCGGAGATTTCTTATGATGAAACCCAGCAAGAACTGATCTTTTTTGTAGGAGAACGTGACTACCAGCAAGAATTATCAAATCGTGGCTTTGAGACCGTTTTGCAAGAAAGAAAGTTTGGTATCTCAGCGACTATGATTCGAGAAAATCCAAGCAAATATTGGAAATATATTGCTCAACCCTTCCGTCGTCAGTTTACAAAGAAAGTGTTGATTATGGGAAGTGCCAGCAATGGGAAGACCACTCTGGCCAAGGATTTGGCAAGGTATTACGATGCGCCGGTCAGCCTGGAATACGCACGTGAGTACCAGATCAAAAACAATGTCCGCGACGATGAATTGACTCCAAAAGATTACTATTATCTCCTTTTGGGGCAGTATGACCAGACCTCTAAGTTAATCGATAGCAATGCCAATCGAGGTCTAGTGATTGCTGACACCAACTCCTTAGTAACCAAGGGCTACTATGATTATTACATGGAGGCTGAGGAACAAGAGGACTTATCAGGAGAAACCTTTGACAATCTCTTTGTTTCAATCTTGGCTAAGGAAAAATGGGACTTGATTCTCTTTGTACAACCTGTCGGCTCTTATGTAAATGACGGGTTTAGAGATATGACCATGGCAGAAGACAATATTCGTCATAGTTTTTCCCAGCATTTGGACCAGATGAGAGAGCGATATTTAACCACCATTCCACTAGTTTATCTAGCTGAGGATTACCTAGGAAATTATGAAGTAGCCAAAGTGGCTATCGATGCCATTTACCAAGCAGATTAGGAGAAAATTATGAAAACAGTAACTAAAAAAATCACACAATTTATCGAAAATTTTAAAAATGTCCATGCGGAAGCCCGCAAGATTGGTTTTGCAGGGATCATGCGCCTGCTCTGGAAAGATCTCTTTGTTGGTCGTAGCCTTTTCCAGTGGCTGTATCTCATCGCCTTGTCAAGTGTTCCCTTGATCTTGGAATTCACACAAAATACGGAAAGTCATGACTGGCTGAGCTTGTTTGCATCTTGGACTGGGATTGTCTGTGTTATCTTGGTAGCAGAAGGTCGTGCAAGCAATTATCTCTTTGGGGCTATTAACTCGGCTATCTATTTGATTTTGGCTATGAATGCGACTTTTTATGGTGAAGTCTTGACGACCGTTTACTTCTTTGTCATGCAGCCGATTGGTCTCTATGCTTGGTTGTCCAATCGTATCAATGACCAAGGAAAACCAGAAGAATCCCACTTTGAAGCTAAGAAATTATCTGTTCTTGACTGGCTCAAGTACTTGGCCTTGACTGCTATTATCTGGATTGGTATGGGCTTGGCTTACCAAAGTATCCATAGTGCTCGCCCTTTCCGTGATAGCGTTACCGATGCGACCAATGGTGTTGGTCAGCTCTTGATGACACGTCTTTACCGTGAGCAATGGATTTTCTGGATTGCAACCAATCTCTTTAGTATCTACCTCTGGTGGGGTGAAAATATCCATATCCAAGGTATGTACTGGGTTTACACACTTAATAGTCTAGTAGGATGGTACCAATGGACCAAGGCAGTTCGAAAGGAGGCTTAAAATGGTGGACACGAAGATCCCAGCAGGGATGACGGAAAAAGAATATTATGAAATCCATGCCAGTCAGGAGAAGTTTTTAGACTGGTACTACAAGCAGGAACTCCCTCAATATGAAAAACCAAGTGTGACGGTGGATATGGTAGCTTATTGCTTTGTGGAAGGGAAAATCAAACTCTTGCTAATTCGTCGCAAGGGCCATCCTTATCAAAACTGTTTAGCTTTGGTCGGTGGTTTTATGGATAAGAGCGAAGATGCAAGGTATGCTTGTCAGCGTGAAGTGAGAGAGGAGGTTAACCTTGACCTTCCTTTGGAAAAAATCGAACAGTTGATGACAGTATCTACTCCAGGTCGTGATCCGCGTGGCTGGACGGTTACTATCGCCCACTTGGTGTATCTACCTAGCCGCGCACTTGATCTCGTTCAAGCTGGTGATGATGCCAAGGATGTGGTTTTTGTCGATGTTGATTTTCAGACGGGCAAGTGCTTCCTAGAGGGACTAGAGCTGGGGGAGCAAGCCTTCGCCTTTGACCATTATGCCATTATCCAAGAGTCTATTAAACGAATCCAAGGGCGTCTTGACTGGAATCCGACCTTTCTCTATCTGCTAGAGGAGGAATTCACTGTCTATGAAGGAACCGAATTAGTCAATCTCATCAACCCAGGACGACCAATCGTCAGCAATAATTTCCTCGTAAAATACGGCGAATATGTAGAAGAAGTTGGGCTCAAACGAGTGCCTAAAAAGAAACCAAGAAAAACATATCGATTGAAATAAATAGGTCGGGATTAAAATCCCGACTTCTTTGTTTGCCTTTATTAGTTTGCTTTGCTGTTGAGACTGTTTTTATGAATAGCTATCTTTCTTAGAATGGCTCAACATGTGAGTAAAGAAGTCTTTGTATCGATACTTGAGATAGTTCTCATGCAAAAATAACAAGACAATATAGACGATCATAAAGATCATTGTCAGATAGAATACATCAAATGCAGTTCGCGAATAGTAAGAGGCTTTTTGTTAAGAGCTAATAGCTCTCAAAATCAATCAAGGAAGATACATGAAATACTTGTTTGCCATAAGAATCTACCCCCTACCTCCTATATCCTATTTCAATAGCATTGTAGTCCAATGCAAGCGAGTACACAAGAGTGATGCAAAAAATATGACTCTAATCTAGGAAATTTTTCTATTTTTTCGTTTCGATTACGAATAGAAATAGTAGAGAAAACAATTTTTAAAATAGTTTCTCTAAATAGTTGACAGATTCAAGGTCTAATGTTACAATTATATTACAAAAAGATTTCTTAACATTTCAAAAATGTTACAAAGGAGTAGAAAAATGAAAAAGAAAACCTATATCAAATTGATGGCAGCGACTGTATTGGCTTCTACCTTGCTACTGGGAGCTTGTGGAAATAAAAACGAAACCACTCAAACCAGCAGCTCTGCCAAGACAAGCCAATCATCAAGTTCTAAGGCAGCTTCTTCTAACAAAGAAAGCAAGACTCAAAAATCTTCAAGTTCAGCTTCATCTGAAAAAGCTCCAGCATCTTCTGACCAGTCTTCTACAACAGCAGATCAATCACAAGCGAAACCAGCTCCTGAATCAAGACAAGAACAAGCAACTCCTAGTCAACCAGCCCCTTCTCAGACTCCGTCAACTCAACAAGGTTCTCAAGCCCAGTCTGACCAGTCCACTTATGATCCGACAACTGACCGTAAACTTCAAGACAAGCAAGCAGAACACAACAAACGCTACAAGGGAGTTTTAACCATGGTGGATGGTGACTTCTCAGCAGCTACAGGCAACTGGAAGGGAGCGAATGGCGAAACCATTACGGTTTCATCAGGGGGCCAATTCACAGTAGAAACTGCAGGTGGAAAGAAAGAAAACTATTCTATCAGAGGCTACTCTTACACTCTTGATGATGGCAAGTATAATGCCAAAATCGGTGGAGGAAAAATCATCCAAATTACAACAGGTACGGATGGTAAAGTTTCAAGCGTTGCCTTGATTCAATAATAAAATTTGGTGCTTTAACTTTTACTAGAAATCGTGCTGTAAAAGAGTGAGTCAACTGTTTTTCACTTAGTTTCTCCAAGAGAAAGTGGTATAATAAAAAAACCAAAGGAAAACGAGTGATAGTACATGGCGGATAAATTAATCTTACCTCAAAACACACGATTGATGGGAGTATTTCTTGGGTTTGTAGGTGGTTCTTTGGATGTGTTTTGCCATATTCAATACCATAGTTTGGTAGCGACACAGACAGGGAATATTCTCCTACTTATATCTGATTGGCACGACTCAAATGTCATCAATACGATGTTGCGATTCTGCTCAATTATTTTCTTTTCTCTAGGATTTCTGTTTGCATTGCACATGAAAGAATACCGCAAAGCGGCCTACTGGCGGGTTAAGATGTTGCTCCCCTTATTTATCGGGACCCTTATCTTGCCTTTCTTTTCACGATTTCCTCTATTAGAAGTTCCTTTCATTGCTTTTGGAACAGGAATGATGATGCTAACATTTACGGGTAGCTTGATTGAAGATCATCCCTATGTCATTTTTATGACGTCTGGAAATTACCGAAAGATGTTGACCGCTTTGTATCGCATTGCTAGAAGAGAAGGAAATATCCAAGAATACCGTCGTCAAGCCTTAAATTATGGGATTGTTGTGGGAAGTTTCATAGTGGGGGCAATCAGCTTGGCTGTATTGATGCATTTTCTTCATGAATGATCTGTTTGGATTATCAGTCTCAATTTGTTTTTGATTATGTCCTACTATATAGCTAGAGTGAAGCAATTAGATTTACAAGATGAAAACATATAAAAAACGGCAAGACTCATTTTTGAGCTTTGCCGTTTTTGTAAGTTGTAGATGTGAGACTATGCTTTGTCTAGTTGTAAGAGGGCTTCAATTTCTGTTAGGGTGCTAGCTTGTGAAATGGCTCCACGAAGTTTGGCTGCACCAGATGTTCCCCGAAGGTAGTGAGGAGCGAGTCCACGGAATTCACGAACTGCGACGTTTTCTCCTTTGAGGTTAATCAAGCGTTTCAAGTGTTCGTAGGCGATTTTCATCTTGTCTTCAAAGGTCAAATCAGGAAGAATTTCTCCCGTTTCAAAGTAGTGATTGATCTGGTTGAAGAGGTAGGGATTTCCCATGGCTGCGCGGCCAATCATGACAGCGTCAGCCCCGACTTCTTCGATACGCTGTTTGGCTTCTTGGATCGTACGGATATCACCGTTGGCGATAAATGGAATCTTGGTCAAAGCTTGAGCAACCTTGTGAAGGGTCTCGAGGTCTGCGTGGCCAGTATACATTTGTTCGCGGGTACGGCCATGCATGGCGAGGGCAGAAACACCTGCTGCTTCAGCAGCGAGGGCATTTTCTACTGCAAGAGATGGGTCAGACCAGCCAGTGCGCATTTTGACGGTGAGGGGGATATCAAGGACAGATTGGACCTTGTTGATAATAGAGTAGATCTTATCTGGGTCCTTGAGCCACATAGCACCAGCTTCGTTCTTCACGATTTTGTTAACTGGGCAGCCCATGTTGATATCGACGATATCGGTCTTGGTGTTTTCTTGAATGAATTCTGCTGCGCGAGCGAGACTGTCTTCATCACTACCAAAGAGTTGGATAGAAACAGGGTTTTCACCTTCATCGATATGAAGCATATGAAGAGTTTTTTCGTTGTTGTATTGGATTCCCTTATCAGAGACCATTTCCATGACAACGAGTCCAGCTCCGAGTTCTTTTGCGATGGTACGAAAGGCTGAGTTGGTGACACCAGCCATGGGTGCTAAAACGGTACGATTGGGAATCTCAACATTGCCAATCATAAAAGGTGTATTAAGATTTGTCACGAATGAGTTCCTCCAGGTCGTTTTCATCAAAGTTATAAGTTGTTTGGCAGAATTGACAAGTGATTTCTGCTCCGTGGTCTTCCTCTTTCATTTCCTCAAGGTCTGAGCTTGGAAGGCTGGCAAGAGCGTTCATAAAACGGTCTTTGCTGCAGTCACATTGGAAACGGATTTCTTCTTCAGATAGGCGTTTGTAGGATTCGTCACCATAGATGGCCTTGAGAAGGGCTTCGATATGGTCATCGCTTTCCAGAAGAGTTGAGATGGCTGGCATTTCTTGGATGCGTTTTTCAAAGCGAGCAATCTCTTCTTCCTTGGCCCCTGGCAATACTTGGAGAAGAAAACCACCGGCAACTTCGACCTTGTCGTCTTTGTCTAAAAGCACATTGAGGCCGACTGCTGAAGGAGTTTGTTGGCTTTCAGTCAGGTAGTAGGCCAAGTCTTCACCGATTTCTCCAGAGATGAGGGGAGTCATAGAGTTATAAGGATTACCAGTGCCGTAGTCAGTAATGACTAGGAATTGACCGTTTCCGACAAAAGGACCGACTAGGACTTCACCCGTTGCAGTTTTTTTGATATCTACACCGGGATTTTGCACATAGCCTTTGACATTTCCCTTAGTATCTGCGACCGTGATGATGGCGCCAAGAGAGCTGGTTCCCAGAACTTTAACTGTTAGTTTGGTATTTCCTTTTTCATTGGCTGCGAGAATTTGGCTAGCGATAAGGGTACGACCAAGTGCGACAGTTGAACTGGCTTGAGTTTGATGTTTTTCTTGAGCAGTGCGGACGGTTTCCGTGCTATCAAGGACAAAAGCACGAAAGGCTCCGCTTTCTGATATAGTTTTAATAATTTTATCCATAGCTACTATTTTAGCATAAAAATGCCCAAAGGGGGAGCCGTGTGTTTGCTGTTTCTGTGGAATAAGGACGAGGAAATCGGCTTTAAAATAAAATGAGAAACAGATTATTTCCGCATTTCTAAGATTTATGCTATTCTTGAAGGAGAAAATGAAAGGGGTAACAAATGTATTTAGGTGATTTGATGGAAAAAGCCGAATCTGGCCAATTTTTAGTCCTTTCCTTTCTATTACAAGATTCGCAGACAACAGTCAAGGAAGCCATGGAAGAAACAGGTTTTTCAAAGGCGACCCTAACCAAGTACATTTCTCTGATTAACGAAAATGCCTGGGAAAGAGGACTAGAGCTGACCATCCACTTGGAAGATGAAAATCTGCGCTTGTCGATTGGTGCAGATACCAAGGGAAGAGAGATTCGGAGCTTGTTTTTAGACAATGCCATTAAGTACCAAATTTTGGTTTACCTTCTCTATCACCAACAGTTCCTAGCCCATCAACTGGCTCAAGAATTGATGATTAGCGAGGCCACGCTTGGTCGCCACTTAGCTAGTCTAAATCAGATTTTGTCAGAGTTTGACTTATCCATCCAAAATGGCCGTTGGCGAGGTCCGGAGCATCAGATTCGTTACTTTTATTTCTGTCTTTTCCGCAAGGTCTGGTCCAGTCAGGAGTGGGAAAGTCATATGCAGAAAGCTGAGAGAAAGCAGGATATTGCTACTCTAGAAGAAATCTGCGGTGCCAGCTTGTCTTCGGGTCAGAAATTAGACTTGGTTCTCTGGAATCATATCAGTCAACAGCGCCTTCGGGTTAACGCCTGTCAATTTCAGGTTATAGAAGAAAAAATGCGAGGGTATTTTGACAATATTTTCTATCTTCGTTTGCTTAGAAAGACTCCTTCTTTTTTTGGTGGGCAGCACATTCCTCTAGGAACTGAGGATGGGGAGATGATGATTTTCTTCTCTTTCCTCCTTTCTCATCGCATTTTGCCCCTTCATACCATGGAGTACATCCTCGGATTTGGGGGAGAACTTGCGGCTTTACTGACACAAATGATCCAGGAAATGAAGAAGGAGAAGCTGTTAGGAGACTATACAGAGGACCATATCACTTATGAACTGAGTCAGCTTTGTGGTCAAGTTTATCTCTACAAGGGCTATATCTTGCAAGATCGATACAAGTATCAGATTGAGCATCGGCACCCTTATTTGCTGATGGAGCATGACTTTCGAGATATTGCTCAGAAAATTTTCGCCTCCTTGCCAGCCTTTCATCAGGGGACGGATCTTGATAAGAAAATCCTCTGGGAATGGCTTCAGTTGATGGAGTATATGGCAGAAAATATAGGAAAACATCTGAGAATAGGGCTAGATCTAACAGCAGGCTTCCTTGTTTTTTCGAGAATGTCGGCTCTTTTAAAACGATATTTGGAGTACAATCGCTTCATTAGCATCGAAGCCTATGACCCTATTCGTCATTATGACTTGCTAGTTACCAATAACCCTATCCATAAGAAAGAACAAACACCCGTCTACTATTTGAAAAATGATTTGGATATGGAAGATTTAGCTACGATTCGTCAGATGCTCTTTGCTTAAAAGACCTGAATTTTCAGGTCTTTTTTGTGAAATTCGCACAATCTCCTCACTTTTTTTTAAAATTTTAAAAAAATTGATAAACAAGAAAGCGCTTTATTTTGTATACTAGTTACTGTAAAGAGGAACCCCCTCAAGATTTTATCAGGAGGACAGCACATGTCACAAGAAAAATACATCATGGCCATTGACCAAGGAACAACCAGTTCTCGTGCCATCATTTTTAACAAAAAAGGAGAAAAGGTCAGCTCTAGCCAAAAAGAGTTCACTCAGATTTTCCCTCAAGCAGGTTGGGTTGAGCACAATGCCAATGAAATTTGGAACTCTGTTCAGTCAGTTATTGCGGGTGCTTTCATCGAAAGTGGTGTGAAACCAAGTCAAATCGAGGCAATCGGAATTACCAACCAACGTGAAACTACTGTCGTCTGGGATAAAAAAACAGGACTCCCTATCTACAATGCTATCGTTTGGCAATCACGCCAAACTGCCCCTCTGGCTGAGCAACTAAAAAGCCAAGGTTATGTGGAAAAATTCCATGAAAAGACTGGTTTGATCATTGATGCTTACTTCTCAGCGACTAAGGTTCGTTGGATTTTGGACCATGTAGAAGGTGCTCAAGAGAGAGCTGAAAAGGGTGAATTGCTCTTTGGTACCATTGATACTTGGCTGGTTTGGAAATTGACTGACGGCGCAGCTCACGTAACTGACTACTCAAACGCAGCCCGTACCATGCTCTACAACATCAAGGATCTTAAATGGGATGATGAGATTTTGGAAATCCTCAACATTCCTAAGGCTATGCTTCCAGAAGTTCGTTCTAACTCTGAAATCTACGGCAAGACTGCTCCATTCCATTTCTACGGTGGAGAAGTACCGATTTCAGGTATGGCTGGGGACCAACAGGCAGCCCTCTTCGGTCAGTTGGCCTTTGAACCTGGTATGGTCAAGAATACTTATGGAACAGGTTCTTTCATCATTATGAACACTGGTGAAGAAATGCAGTTGTCTGAAAACAACCTTTTGACAACGATTGGTTATGGTATTAACGGCAAGGTTTACTATGCTTTGGAAGGTTCTATCTTCATCGCAGGAAGTGCCATTCAATGGCTTCGTGACGGTCTTCGCATGGTGGAAAACTCACCAGAGTCTGAAAAATATGCTCTTAATTCTCACAATAATGACGAAGTCTATGTCGTACCTGCCTTTACAGGTCTAGGGGCACCATACTGGAACCAAAACGCTCGAGGATCTGTCTTTGGCTTGACTCGTGGAACAACTAAAGAAGACTTTATCAAGGCGACTTTGCAATCTATCGCTTATCAAGTACGTGACATCATTGACACCATGCAAGTGGATGCTCAGACAGCTATCCAAGTCTTGAAGGTAGATGGTGGTGCAGCCATGAACAACTTCCTCATGCAGTTCCAAGCTGACATCTTGGGAATTGATATCGCACGCGCTAAAAACTTGGAAACAACTGCCCTAGGGGCAGCCTTCCTGGCAGGATTGTCAGTGGGCTACTGGAAGGACTTGGATGAGTTGAAACTCTTGAACGAGACAGGAGAACTTTTCGAACCATCGATGAACGAATCTCATAAGGAACAACTCTATAAGGGCTGGAAGAAAGCTGTGAAAGCAACTCAAGTCTTTGCGGAAATCGATGACTAATACTGTTTCTTGATGCAATTATCAGTTTAAGAATGAAACAACTCAGTTAGAAAGTGTGTAAATATGGAATTTTCAAAGAAAACACGTGAATTGTCAATTAAAAAAATGCAGGAACGCACCTTGGATCTCTTGATTATTGGTGGAGGGATTACAGGAGCTGGTGTAGCTTTGCA
Source organism: uncultured Streptococcus sp. (assembly GCA_963534275.1). Taxonomy (GTDB): domain Bacteria; phylum Bacillota; class Bacilli; order Lactobacillales; family Streptococcaceae; genus Streptococcus. Next base: position 14,966 of record CAUSRF010000007.1, on the reverse strand, counting down.
GGCAGCAGCCAGTGGTCTTGACACTGGTTTGATTGAAATGCAGGACTTCGCAGAAGGAACATCCAGCCGATCAACAAAATTGGTCCACGGAGGTCTGCGTTACCTCAAACAATTTGACGTAGAAGTGGTATCAGATACAGTTTCTGAACGTGCAGTGGTTCAACAAATCGCTCCACATATTCCAAAACCAGATCCAATGCTCTTGCCAGTTTACGATGAAGATGGAGCGACCTTTAGCCTCTTCCGTCTCAAAGTAGCCATGGACTTGTACGATCTATTGGCAGGTGTTAGCAACACGCCAGCTGCTAACAAGGTCTTGAGTAAGGAAGAAGTCTTGGAACGCCAACCAAACTTGAAGAAAGAAGGTTTGGTAGGAGGTGGAGTTTATCTTGACTTCCGTAACAACGATGCGCGTCTCGTGATCGAAAACATCAAACGTGCCAACCAAGATGGTGCCCTCATTGCCAACCACGTGAAGGCAGAAGGCTTCCTCTTTGACGAAAGTGGTAAGATTGCAGGTGTCGTAGCTCGTGATTTGTTGACAGACCAAGTCTTTGAGATCAAGGCTCGTCTGGTTATCAACACGACAGGTCCTTGGAGCGACAAGGTACGCAATCTGTCTAATAAGGGAACGCAATTCTCACAAATGCGTCCAACCAAGGGAGTTCACTTGGTGGTGGACTCAAGCAAGATCAAGGTTTCACAGCCAGTTTACTTTGACACAGGTTTGGGAGATGGCCGTATGGTCTTTGTTCTCCCACGTGAAAACAAGACCTACTTTGGTACAACCGATACGGACTACACAGGTGATTTGGAACATCCAAAAGTGACGCAGGAAGATGTGGATTATCTACTTGGCATTGTCAACAACCGCTTCCCAGAAGCAAAGATCACCGTTGATGATATTGAAAGCAGTTGGGCTGGTCTTCGTCCATTGATCGCAGGCAATAGCGCTTCTGACTATAATGGCGGAAATAACGGGACCATTAGTGACGATAGCTTCAATAGCTTGATTGCGACTGTCGAGGCTTATCTCTCTAAAGAAAAAACACGTGAAGATGTTGAATCTGCTGTCAGCAAGCTTGAAAGCAGCACATCTGAGAAACATTTGGACCCATCTGCAGTTTCACGTGGTTCGAGCTTGGACCGTGATGACAATGGCCTGTTGACCCTTGCTGGTGGTAAAATCACAGACTACCGTAAGATGGCTGAAGGGGCTATGGAGCGCGTGGTTGATATCCTCAAAGCAGAATTTGACCGTAGCTTTAAACTCATCAACTCTAAGACTTACCCTGTTTCAGGCGGAGAATTGAACCCAGCAAATGTGGACTCAGAAATTGAAGCCTTTGCTCAACTTGGAGTGTCACGTGGCTTGGATAGCAAGGAAGCTCATTACCTAGCAAATCTCTACGGTTCAAATGCACCGAAAGTCTTTGCCCTTGCTCACAGCTTGGAACAAGCGCCAGGACTCAGCTTGGCAGATACCTTGTCCCTTCACTATGCAATGCGCAATGAGTTGGCTCTGAGCCCAGTTGACTTCCTCCTTCGCCGTACCAACCACATGCTCTTTATGCGTGATAGTTTGGATAGCATTGTGGAGCCAGTTCTGGATGAAATGGGACGATTCTATGATTGGTCAGAAGAAGAAAAAGCAGCCTACCGTGCGGATGTTGAAGCAGCCCTTGCTAACAACGATCTAGCGGCATTGAAAAATTAAGAAAAACTAGAAGAGAGGGAGACAAGCCTTCCTTGCCTTCTCTCTCCTTCTTTAAAATGGAGACAACGATATGATGAAAGAATTATTTGGTGAATTTTTAGGGACCTTAATCCTGATTCTTTTGGGAAATGGGGTTGTAGCAGGAGTGGTTCTTCCGAAAACGAAGAGCCATAACTCAGGTTGGATCGTCATTACTCTTGGTTGGGGGATTGCAGTTGCAGTGGCAGCCTTTATCTCTGGCAAGTTAAGTCCGGCACATTTGAATCCAGCGGTGACGATTGGGGTTGCTCTTAATGGTGGACTAGCTTGGGCATCTGTGATTCCTTATATCATCGCTCAATTTGCTGGAGCCATGGTGGGGCAAGTCCTTGTCTGGTTACAGTTCAAACCGCATTACCTAGCAGAAGAAAATCCTGGAAATATCCTTGGAACATTCAGTACTGGTCCAGCAATTAAGGACACTACTTCAAACCTTATCAGTGAAATCCTCGGAACCTTTGTCTTGCTACTGACTATCTTTGCACTTGGTCTTTATGACCTTCAAGCAGGACTTGGTACTTTTGCCGTTGGTACCTTGATTGCAGGGATTGGTTTGTCTCTCGGTGGAACTACAGGCTGCGCTCTCAACCCAGCTCGTGACCTAGGACCTCGTATCATGCACAGCCTCCTTCCTATTCCTAACAAAGGAGATGGTGACTGGGGTTACGCTTGGATCCCAGTAGTTGGTCCAATCATCGGTGCAGCCCTAGCAGTTCTCGTATTTTCACTTTTCTAAGATAAAAGAGCTTTTTGCAACAGAGTTTGAGATGGAAGTCTCAGGCTCTTTTTTGATGGCCAAAACATTAATATCTTAACTTGTCTTAAAATAAGCTAAAACCAACTTTTAAGTTATGGTAAACAGTTGAAAAAAAGGTTGATAAAGTGGTAAAATGTTAGGAAGATAAGATAGTAATTGCTGATTTGCATAGCTTTTCTGAAAATTTACAAAAAAGAAGTAGAATATGAAAAAAAAGAGAACATTTTATATTTTTTGTGCTCAAACATTTCTGTATTTCGTTATTTTGCTTGGTTTGCTTTATTTTTTTAGTTACCTTGGACAGGGGCAAGGTGGCTTTATCTATAACGAATTTTAACTCAAAGGAGAAAACCTATTGTGTCAAATAAACCCATAGTTGATATGATTGAAACGATTGAGCGCTTTGCTCAGACACAAGCTAGTTATCCTGTTTACAATGTTTTGGGGCAAGAGCATACTTATGGTGATCTGAAGGCTGATTCGGATAGTTTGGCTGCAGCCATTGATCAGTTGAATTTGCCAGAAAAATCTCCTGTTGTCGTCTATGGCGGACAGGAGTATGAGATGTTGGCTACCTTTGTGGCCCTGACCAAGTCAGGTCATGCTTATATTCCCATCGATAGCCATTCAGCCTTAGAACGGGTAGCTGCTATCGTAGAAGTAGCAGAACCGAGCTTGATTATTGCTATCTCAGATTTTCCATTAGAGCAGACAAGTATACCAACACTGAATTTAGAGCAAGTCCATGAAGCCTTTTCTCGACGTTCCAGCTATACCATCACGCATCCAGTAAAAGGAGATGACAACTACTACATCATCTTTACATCTGGGACGACTGGTAAGCCAAAAGGAGTGCAGATTTCCCATGACAATCTCCTCAGCTTTACCAACTGGATGATTACAGATAAAGAGTTTGAGACGCCGAGTCGTCCGCAAATGCTGGCCCAGCCGCCTTATTCTTTTGATCTATCTGTTATGTACTGGGCGCCAACCTTGGCACTAGGTGGAACACTCTTTGCTCTACCGTCTGCCATCACACAGGACTTTAAGCAACTCTTTGCGACCATCTTTTCCTTGCCCATCGCTATCTGGACTTCGACGCCTTCCTTTGCAGATATGGCCATGTTGTCAGAAGACTTTAATAGCGAGAAAATGCCTGAAATCACGCATTTCTACTTTGATGGTGAAGAATTGACGGTCAAAACAGCGCAAAAACTGCGTGAGCGTTTCCCGCATGCTCGTATCATCAATGCCTACGGTCCAACAGAAGCGACAGTAGCCCTATCAGCAGTTGCCGTGACAGATGAGATGTTGGCGACTCTCAAACGTCTACCAATCGGCTATACCAAGGCGGATTCTCCGACCTTTATCATTGACGAGGATGGCAATAAAGTTCCCAATGGTGAACAGGGAGAAATCATCATTTCTGGACCAGCTGTTTCAAAAGGCTATATGAACAATCCTGAAAAAACAGCAGAAGCCTTTTTTGAGTTCGAAGGTCTTCCAGCTTACCACACAGGAGATGTAGGAACCATGACAGATGAGGGCTTGCTTCTCTACGGTGGACGGATGGACTTCCAAATTAAGTTTAATGGTTATCGTATTGAGCTTGAAGATGTCTCTCAAAATCTCAATAAGTCTCGCTTTATTGAATCAGCTGTCGCTGTCCCACGTTATAACAAGGACCACAAGGTACAAAATCTACTGGCCTATGTCATCCTAAAGGATGGTGTCCGTCAGCAATTTGAACGTGATATCGATATAACCAAGGCTATCAAGGAAGACTTGGCTGATATCATGATGTCTTATATGATGCCATCTAAATTTCTTTATCGGGACAGCCTCCCACTGACTCCTAATGGTAAGATTGACATCAAGGGCTTGATTAACGAGGTAAACAGCCGATGATGGAATTTTTCAAACAATTTCCTCATTTGGAACCTTATGGGAATCCACAGTATTTTCTATACATCATCGGAGCGACCTTACCCATCTTTATCGGCCTCTTTTTCAAGAAACGTTTTGCCTTGTATGAGGTGTTGGTTAGTCTCTTCTTTATCCTAGCCATGTTGACAGGTGGGAAGACGGATCAAATAAGCGCTTTTACTCTTTATGTTATCTGGCAAGTACTGCTTGTATCTTTCTACAAAAGGTACAGGAAAAAACGGGATAGTAAATGGATATTTTACCTGGTTAGCTTTTTATCCCTATTGCCTATCGTCTTTGTGAAAGTATCTCCTGCTATTCATGGACCTCAATCTTTGTTTGGATTTTTAGGGATTTCTTACTTGACCTTTCGTGCAGTTGGGGTTATCGTTGAGTTGAGAGACGGTGTCATCAAGGATTTAACGATTTGGCAATTCTTACGTTTTCTTCTTTTTATGCCGACTTTCTCAAGTGGTCCTATTGATCGTTTTAAACGTTTCAATGAAAATTACGAGACCATTCCTGAGCGGGATGAGCTGATGGATATGCTAGAAGAGGCTGTCAAGTATATCATGCTTGGCTTTCTCTACAAGTTTATCTTGGCCCATATTCTAGGAGAGATTTTGTTGCCTCCTTTAAAGAACTTGGCCCTGCAGACTGGTGGCTTCTTTAACCATTATGCCCTAGCAGTCATGTATACCTTTGGTTTGGAATTGTTCTTTGATTTTGCAGGCTACTCTATGTTTGCCTTAGCCATTTCAAACTTGATGGGTATTCATAGCCCTATCAACTTTAACAAGCCCTTTTTGTCAAGGGATTTAAAGGAGTTTTGGAATCGTTGGCATATGAGCCTGTCTTTCTGGTTCCGTGATTTTGTCTTTATGCGAATGGTGATGGTCTTGACTAGAAAGAAGATCTTTAAGAATCGCAATGTGACTTCAAGTGTCGCCTATATTGTAAATATGCTGATTATGGGATTTTGGCACGGAGTGACCTGGTACTACATCGCCTACGGACTCTTTCATGGGATTGGACTGGTCATCAATGACGCTTGGGTTCGCAAGAAAAAAGCACTCAATAAAGAACGCAAAAAAGCTGGGAGGGCTACCTTGCCTGAGAATCGCTGGATTCAGTTGCTTGGCATGGTTGTCACCTTCCATGTCGTCATGTTTTCATTCTTAATCTTTTCTGGATTCTTGAATGATTTATGGTTTAAAAAATAAAAGGAAATAAAATATGGATATCAAATCAGAAGTTATCGAAATTATTGATGAGTTGTTTATGGAAGATGTTTCTGACATGATGGATGAAGATCTCTTTGATGCCGGTGTCTTGGATAGCATGGGAACGGTTGAATTGATTGTTGAGATTGAAAATCGTTTTGACATTCGTGTTCCAGTGACGGAGTTCGGTCGTGATGACTGGAATACAGCTAATAAAATCGTAGAAGGTATTACGGAGTTAAAGAATGCTTAAACGCTTATGGCTGATCTTCGGCCCCATCTTCATTGCTGGATTTTTGGTTCTTCTACTTATCTTTTTTTATCCAAGTACAACAAGCCATAATCTGACGGAGGAGAAGTACTCGGCGGCTTCTGTTAGTACAGAGAGCTTTAAGGAGAGAAGTCAAAAAGTGAGGGCTCTTACGGATCCAAATATGCGTTTCATTCCTTTTCTAGGGTCAAGTGAATGGGTTCGGTTTGACAGTATGCATCCTGCTGTTTTAGCAGAAAAATACAATCGCCCCTATCGCCCTTATTTTCTAGGCCAGGCAGGAGCAACCTCTCTCATCCACTATTTCGGACTGCAGCAAATCTTGCCAGAAATTGAGAACAAGCAGGCGATCTTTGTAATCTCACCCCAGTGGTTTACAAAGACGGATTCCGATTCAGCGGCTTTCCAGAGTTTTTTTAACAGTGACCAGTTGACAGCTTTTTTGGAGAATCAACCTGGTGACACTGCGACTCAGCATGCTGCGACTCGTTTGTTGAAGCAGAACCCGAGTGTGGCATTGAAAGGCACCCTTCAAAAGCTTTCAAAAGGAGAGGACTTGTCAGATGCCGATCGACTTATCACCAACCTCTTTGCACGATTCAATGAAAAGCAGTCCTCTCTTTTTGGTCAATTTTCCATTCGGGGGGAACTCAAGTACAAAGAACATGTAGAAAACTATTTAAAAGATCTTCCTGATCAGTTTTCCTATGACGCTTTAGAAGAAATTGCCCGTAAGGATGCAGAGGCAAATACGACCAATAACGATATGGGGATTGAAAATCATTTTTATAATACTCGAGTGAAAAAAGATCTAAAAAAATGGGAGGGTTCTCAAAAAAATTACAGCTTCCTCAGCTCAACGGAGTACAATGATCTACAGTTAGTCCTTGATCAATTTGTCAAATCAAAGGTCAATGTACTCTTTGTTATCCAGCCCGTCAACAAGAAATGGATGGAGTATACAGGACTCAGTGAAGAAATGTACCAGCATGCTGTAGAGAAAATTAGATACCAATTAGAAAGTCAAGGTTTTAGCAATATTGCTGACTTTTCAAAAAATGGAGGGGACCCTTATTTTGTTAAGGATACCATTCATATAGGATGGTTGGGTTGGTTGGCTTTTGATAAGGTTGCTAACCCTTTCTTGACGGATCCGAAACCAGCTCCAGACTATAAGATGAACGACCGCTTCTTTAGCAGGGACTGGGCGACCTATGATGGGAATATCAAAGATTTCCAATAAACTAGGATAAAAGTTTGGGATTTGAACCCAAGCTTTTTTTATTTAAATAGCGAATGTTTTAGATGAAAATAAGTCAAAGGTTTCAAATTTTCTAGAAATATCGTATAATATAAAGGAAAAAAGAAAAGAAAAGGATTTCAAAATGAATAAACGTTTCTTATTACCCGTCTTGTCGACAGCCCTACTGGCCCCAGCTTTTTTGGCTGGACAGGTCTATGCTGAAGAAGCAGCTGCCCCTGCAGAAAGTCCAGCAGTTGTGGTAAATCCTGCAACTTCAGAAACTCCTGTAGCTCCAACAACAGAGGCGGCAAGTCCCGCAAGTGCTGAATCGGCGGAAGCAAAGGAAGCTCCTGTTGAATCTCCTAAAAGTGAAGAAAAAGACACCGTTATCTTGCACACCAATGATGTCCACGGTCGTATCGTAGAGGAAAAGGGAGTTATTGGAGATGCTAAGTTAGCGACTGTCATCGAGCAGGAACGCGCGAAATCAAATCAAACGACTCTCGTCGTAGATGCTGGAGACGCCTTCCAAGGTTTACCGATTTCCAACTCTACTAAGGGTGAAGCACGCGCCGAAATTCTCAATCAGATGCAGTATGATGTCATGGCAGTGGGAAACCATGAGTTTGACTTTGGTTTAGACGAAGCTAAAAAATACAAGGAAATCTTGAAATTCCCATTACTTAGCTCAAATACCTATGTCAACGGAACTCGTCTTTTTGAAGCTTCTACAATCGTTGATAAAGATAAGACTGTGGAAGGTGATGAGTTCGTTGTAATCGGCGTGACAACACCTGAAACAGCTACCAAAACTCACCCTAAAAATGTCAAAGGGGTAACTTTTACAGATCCAATCTCTGAAGTCAATAAGGTCATCGAAGAAGTTCAAGCCAAGGCTCGTACAGAAGGCAAGGACTACAAACACTATGTCGTACTGGCTCACTTGGGTGTGGATACTACAACCCCAGTCGAATGGCGTGGTTCAACTTTGGCAGAAGCCTTGTCTAAAAATCCTCGTTTGAAAGGGAAACGCGTAACAGTAATCGACGGTCACTCTCATACAGTAGAATCAACGACTTATGGAGACAATGTTACCTATAACCAGACAGGAAGTTACCTTCATAATGTAGGGAAAATCACCTACAAATCACGTCAGCTTTTGGGCAATCCAACTCAGATTGCGGCTGCTGATGCTAAAAAATTACCAGCCAATCCAACAGTTGAAAAACTAGTCAAAGACATTAAACAAAAATACGATGCTGAAAATGCTGTTGAAGTCGTTTCAAACAGCCCTGTAGAACTCAACGGAGATCGTGAAAATGTTCGGGTTCGTGAAACCAACCTCGGAAACGTCGTAGCAGACTCGCTCTATCAGTATGGTCAAACAGGATTTAGCCATCCTACTGACATCGCTGTGACAAATGGTGGTGGCTTGCGTGAAACCATTGCAAAAGGCAAACCGATTACGAAAGGAAATGTCATTGCTGTTCTCCCATTTGGAAATACCATTTCACAAATCCAAGTGTCTGGGCAACAAGTATTGGATATGTTTGAAAAATCACTCGGATCTATCTTCCAGGTCGATAAGGATGGCAAGAAGGTCTTGGATGAGAACGGACAACCATTGTTAGAACCAAGTGGTGGTTTCTTGCAAGTTTCAGGTGTGAAGGTTTACTATGATACCAACCTACCATCAGGTAAACGTGTCTTGGCTATCCAGGTCAAAAACCGCACGACTGGTCGTTATGATCTCCTAGACCTCGCAAAAACCTACTATCTTGCAACCAATGATTTCCTAGCTGCGGGTGGCGATGGCTACACGATGTTAGGTGGTGTGCGAGAAGAAGGTCCTTCTATGGATGCAGCCTTTGAAGAGTATCTGAAAACAGCTGATTTGACCCAGTATGAAAAGATCAATCCGAACTCACGGACGATTTCTGTGGATTCTAAAAACTTTAGTCTACCAGTAGAAACGCCTCAAACGAATGCTGCTGCTAGCGATGCGACTACGAATGTGCCACTTACTTATGAGGTGGCAGGTCAATTTAGCAAGAAGGCAGTTGTCTCAGAAAAGGCTCTCCCAAATACAGGAAGTGAACAATCCATCTTCTTGCTCTTGATGGGAATGGTAGCTGGTTTGGCAGGTATCTTATCGAGCCGAAAACCAAAGCTAAAATAGGTTAAATTTCACATCTAGAAGAATCTAGGGAAACGTTTTTACGCCTTTTTCCCTTGACTCTTTTTTGGTTTATGATATAATTAACCAGTAAAGAATCGGTGGCTATCTATGCTTTTTACAAAAAAGATGGCTAGGGAAGGAGTAACACATGAGACAGCTTGCACAGGAAATCGACAACTTTTTAAACGAGGTGATCTTGAGATCTGAGAACCAGCATGAAATTCTGATCGGGCATTGCACGAGTGACGTTGCCTTGACCAATACTCAGGAACACATCCTCATGCTCTTGTCAGAAGAATCCTTAACTAACTCGGAGTTGGCCCGTCGCCTCAATGTCAGTCAGGCGGCAGTGACCAAGGCTATCAAGTCTTTAGTCAAAGAGGGCATGTTAGAGACATCTAGAGATCCCAAGGATGCGCGTGTGATCTTTTATCAACTGACAGAGCTAGCTCGACCGGTGGCAGAGGAACACCACCATCATCATGAGCACACGCTCTTAGCCTATGAACAAGTGGCAAGTCAGTTTACTCCAAACGAACAAGAAGTTATCCAGCGGTTTTTAACTGCTTTAGTAGGAGAAATCAAATAATGCGGTATATTACAGTAGAGGACTTGTCTTTCTATTATGACAAAGAACCTGTCCTCGAGCACATCAACTACAGTGTTGATAGTGGGGAGTTTGTCACCCTGACTGGTGAAAATGGAGCTGCCAAGACGACGCTGATTAAGGCAAGTCTAGGCATCTTGCAGCCAAGATTTGGCAAGGTAACCATCTCAAAGACAAATACTCATGGGAAAAAACTTAGGATAGCTTATCTCCCGCAGCAAATTGCTAGTTTTAATGCAGGATTTCCAAGCACAGTTTATGAATTTGTCAAGTCGGGTCGTTATCCGCGAAAGGGCTGGTTCCGTCGTTTGAATGCCCACGATGAGGAACATATCAAGGCCAGTTTAGACTCAGTTGGTATGTGGGAACATCGTGACAAACGAATTGGCTCCCTCTCTGGTGGGCAAAAACAACGGGCAGTGATTGCTCGGATGTTTGCTTCTGACCCAGATATCTTTGTCTTGGATGAGCCGACGACAGGGATGGATGCAGGGAGCAAAAATGAATTTTACGAACTCATGCACCACAGTGCTCACCATCATGGCAAGGCCGTTTTGATGATTACGCATGACCCTGAGGAGGTCAAGGCCTACGCAGACCGCAATATTCACCTAGTGCGTAACCAAGACTCACCGTGGCGTTGTTTCAACGTTCACGAGAGTGACCAGGAGGTGGAACATGCTTAGTTTGTTATCATATGACTTCATGCAGCGAGCCTTTTTGGCTGTCATTGCCATGAGTCTCTTTTCTCCGGTCCTTGGGACCTTCCTTATCTTACGTCGTCAGAGTCTCATGAGTGATACACTGAGCCACGTGTCGCTATCTGGTGTAGCCTTTGGTCTAGTTTTGGGAATTTCTCCAACTATTTCGACCGTTGTTATTGTCTTGATCGCAGCGGTCTTTTTGGAGTATCTCCGTACTGTTTACAAGAATTTTATGGAAATCGGGACTGCCATCCTCATGTCAACAGGACTTGCAGTCTCCCTTATCGTGATGAGTAAGGGGAAAAGTTCGAGTTCTATGAGTCTGGATCAATACCTCTTTGGTTCGATTGTGACCATTAGCCAGGAGCAGGTCATTGCCCTCTTTGTCATTGCTGCAGTCGTTTTGCTCTTGACTTTCTTGTTCTTACGTCCTATGTACATCCTGACCTTTGATGAGGATACGGCTTTTGTAGATGGACTTCCAGTTCGGACCATGTCCATCCTCTTTAACATGGTAACAGGAGTGGCCATTGCCCTTATGATTCCTGCGGCAGGGGCGCTTTTGGTATCGACGATTATGGTCTTGCCAGCTAGTATTGCCCTTCGTCTGGGGAAAAACTTCAAATCCGTTATGTTGCTAGCTAGCGGTATTGGCTTTTTGGGAATGGTAGCGGGACTTTATATTTCCTACTATGCAGAAACACCTGCTAGCGCTAGTATCACCATTATCTTTGTAGCTGTCTTTTTGTTAGTCAGTCTATTGGAACGTTTTATCAAATAGGAGAATAAAATGAAAAAACTTAGCTTACTACTAGCTAGTCTATGTACCCTGTTTTTAGTGGCTTGTTCCAATCAAAAACAGGCAGATGGGAAGCTAAATATCGTGACAACCTTTTACCCTGTCTACGAATTTACCAAGCAAGTCGCGGGAGATACTGCTAATGTAGAACTCTTAATCGGCGCTGGGACAGAACCTCACGACTATGAGCCATCTGCCAAGGCAGTTGCCAAAATCCAAGATGCAGATACCTTTGTCTATGAAAATGAAAACATGGAAACCTGGGTTCCCAAATTGCTAGAATCCTTGGATAAGAAAAAAGTGAAAACCATCAAGGCGACAGGTGATATGCTGCTCCTACCAGGAGGTGATGAAGAAGAGGAAGGCCATGATCACGGTGGTGAAGGTCACCATCATGACTACGATCCCCATGTTTGGTTATCACCAGTCCGTGCCATTAAGCTAGTAGAGCATATCCGAGACAGCTTGTCAGCAGATTATCCTGATAAAAAAGAGGTTTTTGAAAAGAATGCCGCTGCCTATATTGAAAAGTTACAATCCTTGGACAAGGCCTACACAGATGGCTTGTCTCAAGCTAAACAAAAAAGTTTCGTGACCCAGCACGCAGCCTTCCGATACTTGGCTTTGGACTACGGTCTCAAGCAAGTATCAATCTCAGGTCTTTCACCAGACGCAGAACCATCAGCAGCTCGTTTAGCAGAGTTGACAGAGTATATCAAGAAAAACAAGATTTCTTATATCTACTTTGAAGAGAATGCCTCTCAAGCCCTTGCCAATACCCTTTCCAAAGAAACGGGTGTCAAACTAGATGTGCTCAATCCGCTAGAAAGTCTGACAGAAGAAGCAACCAAGGCTGGTGAGGACTATATCTCCGTGATGGAGAAAAACCTCAAGGCTCTCAAGCAGACCACAGACCAAGAAGGACCAGAAATCGAGCCAGAGAAGGAAGAAAGCACCAAGACAGTTCATAACGGTTACTTTGAGGATGCAGCTGTCAAAGACCGCACCTTGAGTGACTATGCTGGCAACTGGCAGTCGGTCTATCCTTTCCTTGAGGATGGAACTTTTGATCAAGTCTTTGACTACAAGGCTAAGTTGACTGGCAAGATGACAAAGGATGAGTACAAGGCCTACTATCGGAAAGGTTATCAGACAGATGTGACTAAGATCAACATCACGGACAATACCATGGAATTTGTTCAAGGTGGCCAAAGCAAGAAATTCACCTACAAGTATGTCGGTAAGAAAATCTTGACTTATAAGAAAGGCAATCGTGGCGTGCGCTTCCTCTTTGAAGCGACAGATGCGGACGCTGGACAGTTCAAGTATGTTCAGTTTAGTGACCACAATATCGCCCCAGTTAAGGCAGAACATTTCCATATCTTCTTTGGAGGCACAAGCCAAGAAGCCCTCTTTGAAGAAATGGATAACTGGCCAACCTACTACCCAGATAACCTATCTGGTCAAGAAATCGCCCAAGAAATGTTGGCGCATTGATACAAGAGAAGATCCCGCAAATCTGCGGGATTTTTTGCTAGAAACGATTATCTGAGTAGGTTGTGGGCGGTATAGTACTACAGCTGTGCTGTTCGCAATGTGATAAAGCTGGCATTCACTACTTAGTAGACTTTGGTTGATTCTAACTAACTGGCGAATGCAAAAGTTACGATTGTACAAATTATAGAATCTTTTCAGGGGATTTAGGAAGGAATCTTAGTCATATTGACGCTGCTATTACTTTTTGTTATAGTCAAGGAGAGGGCAGTCTAGAACAATAGTTTATTCACAAGCTGTGGATAAGTCGGAGGAAGAATGATATACAACTTTGAGTGTTGAAGTATCCTGCTAATAGTCTCCTATACTAGTGACTTTTTAGAAAGGTAGTAGAAACCCTAGCGCAGAGCTATTTAAAAAAGGCATGTCTAGGGTGAAAGCTTCCAAGTCCAAGAGTTGGCTTCTGTAAAAGCTAGTTTTTAGGCATGTTTTCCTATCCACAACTTGTGGATAACTTTGTGAACAAGAGAAAGAGATATGAGATGATGACGAACATAAAACCACATGGGCCATTACCAAGTCAGGCGCAGCTGTCTTATTTAGAGGATGAACTAGCTGCCTTTATCCATTTTGGCCCCAATACCTTTTATGACCAAGAATGGGGGACAGGTCAGGAGGAGCCTGAACGCTTTAATCCGACTCAGTTGGATGCGCGTGAGTGGGTTCGAGTACTCAAAGAAACAGGTTTTAAAAAGCTAATTTTGGTGGTCAAGCACCACGATGGTTTTGTCCTCTATCCGACAGAACATACAGATTATTCGGTCAAGGCTAGCCCTTGGAGGGATGGAAAGGGGGACTTGCTCCTTGAGGTTTCCCAAGCTGCAACTGAGTTTGACATGGATATGGGAGTGTATTTGTCTCCTTGGGATGCCCATAGTCCCCACTATCATGTGGACCGAGAAGCAGACTACAATGCCTATTATCTGGCTCAGTTGAGGGAAATCTTATCAAATCCTCAATATGGGAATGCTGGTAAGTTCGCTGAGGTTTGGATGGATGGTGCACGAGGAGAAGGGGCCCAGCAGGTCAACTATGAGTTTGAGACTTGGTTTGAAACTATTCATGACCTACAAGGGGATTGTTTGATATTCTCAACAGAGGGAACTAGTATTCGTTGGATTGGCAATGAACGGGGCTATGCAGGGGATCCCTTGTGGCAAAAGGTGAAACCAGACCAGCTGGGGACAGAGACTGCATTAGATTACCTACAGCACGGTGATCCCTTAGGTACGCTGTTTTCAATCGGTGAGGCAGATGTTTCCCTTCGCCCGGGGTGGTTTTACCATGAGGATCAGGATCCCAAGTCTCTCGAGGAATTGGTCGAAATCTACTTTCACTCAGTAGGGCGGGGAACACCTCTCTTGCTCAATATTCCGCCAAACCAAGATGGGCTCTTTGATGAAAAAGATATCCAGCGACTGTATGAATTTAGAGCCTACCGTGACGCACTCTATAGAGAAGATTTGGCTTTGGGAGCCAAGGTATCTGTCCCTGCTCTATCCCCAGACTATGCCTGTCAATATCTGACAGATGGACTGGAGACGAGTTCTTGGGCAAGTGATGCAGAGTTGCCAATTCAGTTAGAGCTCGATTTAGGGTCACCTAAAACTTTTGATGTGATTGAGTTAAGAGAAGATTTGAAGTTGGGGCAACGCATCGCTGCTTTCCATGTTCAGGTAGAGTTGGATGGTGTCTGGCAGGAGTTTGGATCTGGTTATACTGTTGGCTACAAACGTCTCTTACGAGGATCGGTCGTCGAGGCGCAGAAGATACGTGTGACCATTACAGAGGCACAGGCTTTGCCTTTGTTGACCAAAATTTCACTCTATAAAACACCTACCTTGTCTAGAAAAGAAGCTATTCATCAAATAGAGTTCTCAGAAAAAAGTCTGGCTGTGACCAAGGGAGAAAATGCCTATTTTACAGTTAAGCGCAGAGAATGTAGTG